>NZ_JAFCLY010000083.1:0-11370 GCF_018130185.1 Bradyrhizobium sp. AUGA SZCCT0182
ACGACCTCCCATAAACCCCGCAACGCCCGCCTCGATCGCCCCATCTTAATCGAGGCACCGAGACTTACGACCCATACGCCGCGGCCCATCGGTGAGATCGCCGGCGTTAGCGACCTTCTGCAACAATAACGGCCGCGGCGTATGGGTCCCGGCGTTCGCCGGGACGACACCGTTTATGTTGCCTCCCCTACCCCTTCGTAATCGCGTCGATCTCCGCGAGCTCCTGCGCGCTCAACTGCCAGCTGATCGCTTTCACGTTCTGCTCGACCTGTTCGACGCGGGTGGCGCCGGCGATGACGCTGGAGACTTGCGGGTGCGAGGCGAGCCAGGAGAAGGCGAGCTCGAGCATGGTATGGCCGCTCTTGTCGGCGAAGGCCTGCAGCTTCTCGACGATGTCTTCATTACGCGGCGTGACGTAACGCTCCTTGAGCGCGGGGGCTTTTGCAAAACGCGTGTCGTCGGGCGCGGCGGCGCCGCGCTTGTATTTACCGGTGAGCAAGCCGCTTGCCAGCGGGAAGAACGGCAGCAGGCCGAGCTTGTATTCCTTCGCGGCCGGCAACAGATCCTTTTCGATGTCGCGCACCACGAGGCTGTATTCGTCCTGGCAGGAGACGAAGCGGTTGACGTTCATCTGCCGCGCGACCAGTTCGGCCTCGGCGATGCGCCAGGCCGGAAAATTCGAATTGCCGATGTAGCGGACCTTGCCCTGGCGGACGAGATCGTCGAGCGCGCGCATGGTCTCCTCGATCGGCGTCAAGGGATCGTAATCGTGCTGCTGGTAGAGATCGATGTAGTCGGTCTTCAGCCGTGTCAGGCTGGCCTCGACCGCGGACATGATGTAGCGGCGCGAAGCGCCCTGCTTGGTGCCGTCCGTGCTCATCGGCTTGGAATATTTCGTCGCCAGCACGATGTCCTTGCGGCGGTCGCCGAGCACGGTGCCGAGCACGGTCTCGGAGCCGCCCATCCCGGCATAGATGTCGGCGGTGTCGAACAGGGTGATGCCAAGGTCGATCGCCTTGTGGATCACCTTGCGCGATGTTTCGAGGTCGGTGCGCTGGCCGAAATTGTTGCAGCCGAGGCCGACGGCGGAAACGCGCAGGCCGGAGCCGCCGAGATTGCGAATTTGCATGGGAGATCCTGTGGGGTGGGGCGAGGAGGCCGCATTGTGGCCCGCGCCCCCCTCAGCCCGCAAGATGCGGTCTGACCGCGCACGGCATGCCTGAGCAGCAGTTCCGGCGTAGCTCGGCGTAAAGGGTATGAAAGTGCTGCGAAAAAAGATGCGGCCCCGGTCAGACGCGGCGACTGACGGGGGCCGCTGGGGGCGCGTGATCCGAGACGGGGGGCCTGATCAAACGCAGGCGCAACCTAACCGGGCTTTGTTACGCCCCGGTGACATCTGGATTTATCCACAGGCTGTTCAGAACACCTTGCGATAGACGACAATCCCGGTCTTCTCCGCCACCTTGTCGTAAAGCTGCATCGCGGTGTGATTTGTGTTGTAGGTGAACCAGTACACGCGCGGCGATCCGGCGAGCCTAGCCTGTTCGTAGACGCCGTTGATCAGCGCGCGGCCGACACCCTTGCCGCGCGCGGCTTCGCTGGTGAACAGATCCTGCATGTAGAACGTCGGCTCGATCGCGGTGGTTGAGCGGTGAAGCAGATAATGCGCCAGCCCGAGCAGTTCGCCGTCGCGTTCGGCGACCAAAGCGTGCACCGGCTCGTAGGCATCGAAGAAGCGCGCCCAGGTCATCGCGGTGATGGCGGGATCGAGCGCGGTCGGTCCCGTCCGCTCGTAGAACGCGTTATAGCCGTCCCACAAAGGCAGCCATTTTGCGTAGTCCTGTCTCGTGACAAAACGAATCGTTACATCGCCGGGCATGTTTGATTCCATTCGGGAAGGGAGCGGCGTCGTCGACGCGCTGGCTGATAGCGCCAGCCTACAGGCGCCACCGCGACGGATCAATCGGGGCAGAGGCTTTGCCGCGTCGCTGCTGCTATTCGGCGGCGCGCAGGTGCCGCGCCAGGCTGCGTTCGCCGCCGCCGCGCAGCGAACGGTAGTAGTCGGCATTGCCGATGTCGTCGGTATGGCGGACGAGGTCGGTGACCGGCGTATAGCTCAGCATGCGCCCGCCATCGGGCAGCGCCGTGCAGGAAAAGCGCAATACCTGCCCGTCAGCCATCTTGATGTTGATCGGCGTGGAATCGCCGGCCCGCATCATCTCGGTGCGCTGCGCGATGAAGAGGCTCAATTCGTCTTCCGGCAACTCGTAGGCGCCGGTGTCGCGGCCGTGATACATCAGCGCGATGAACGGCGGCTTGGCGTCGGCCTGCTCGTCGGACAGCGAAAAATAGTCGCGAAAGGCACGGTTGATGAATTCGGCGCGGGTGTCGGAATCGAGCAGCACGATTCCGATATCGACCTGGTCGAGCGCGGCCGACAGCCGCATCGCGGTGGCATGGTGCTTCTGCTCCCAGGCGAAGGCGTCGATCCATTTTTGCCGCAGCAGGCCGGTGATCACAGCGGTTCCGACCGCGGTCGCCGCCAGCAGCAGCATGCGCATCAGGTCGGAGGCGTCATAGCCCGGCACGGCGCGATGGTTGAGGAAGAACAGCGCCGAGGACACGACGGCAATCGCGGCGCTGGTCAGGCCGGAGGCGAGCCCGCTGATGGAACTGGCCAATGCCACGATGCAGACGAACAGCGGTGCGGGGTTCGGGACCGCAATGACATAACGGTCGACCAGGAAGGCGGCGAGCGCCGTCGCTGTCGTCAGAGCTGGACCGGAGATGGCGCGCCAGTCGAACATGCCGGTTCTCGCTGCCTCCCAAGGCGTTGATCGAGCGGCCGTTTGAGGCCGTTCCCGTTGCGTCGAGAATAAGGCACGCAGTGTGACGGATGTTTCGTTTTGCGGCGGGTTTTCTTTTTCTTTCATTAAGACAGGGTTGACTGCCTGCGCAAAGCTTTCGCGTTTTTGAATTCAAATGCTATGCGAAACGGCTGGAACCGGGCTCCGTGCCCGCTTGTTAGCGCACGTAATTCATGAGGACATGATGCCGACCGTCTCCCCGCAGATCCTGCCGATATTGATGCTGTTTGCCTCCAACGTCTTCATGACCTTTGCCTGGTACGGCCATCTCAAATTCAAGCAAAGCCCGCTGGTGCTGATCATTCTGGCGAGTTGGGGGATCGCGTTTTTCGAATACTGGCTGGCGGTGCCGGCCAACCGCTGGGGCAGCGCGGTCTATTCGGCAGCCCAGCTCAAGACCATGCAGGAAGTGATCACGCTGGTCGTGTTCGCGGCATTTTCGACGCTGTATCTGAAGGAGCCGCTGGCCTGGAATCACGCTCTGGGTTTTCTCTTGATCGCCGGCGGGGCGTTTTTGATTTTTCACAAATGGGGCTAACTCTCAAAGACCGGTGATCGAGCGGTAGTGATCGAGCAGGCTCTTGCCGGAATCATAGATGATGTTGGCGATGCGCCAATCGTCGTCCGGGCCGATGACGTGAACCAGGATCCGGTGCGGCTGGCCGCGATGCTCGATCTCGACGCGGATGGTGGCCGGCCCCATCTCGTCGCCGGAATGGTGTTCGACCTTGCCGACCTTGATTTCGGCGCCCGGCAGCACGCCCCAGCCGAAGAAGGCGTTGAGCAGCGGGCCGATCGTCTGGTTCTTCGGATATTGCCGCGGCGCCTGCATCAACCGGCGCATGCCGGGCGAGAACAGCGCGTGGAAGGCGTCGTTGCCAAGCGGGGTCTTGGCGGCGTTCAGGCGCGCCTGCTTGTAATAGGTGGTTTCGACGAATTCCCTGACGCTAAGGCCGCCGCATTCGGCGCGGCCGGGCCGCGTGGCGGCGAGCAGTGTCAGGGCTCCCGACATGACGAAAACAAACTGGCGCCGGTTCATGCGTTGCGTGTCCGAAAACTGTTGGACCTTGCCTTTGGTCGCAGCTTCCCGTTCACGCGTTCATCCGCGTTTGGGCGTATAGAGCGTTTTCCAGCGAAGTGGATACCGGTTCGCGTCAAGAAAACGCGTCAAAACAAGAATCTAGAGACCCGTTCCGATTCCATCGGAACGGAAAAGGCTCTAGTCACTTTGCAGAGGGCGTCACCCGCAGGATCCGTCCGTTGGAGCTGTCGGTCAGCAGCCACAGGGCGCCGTCCGGGCCTTGCCTGACGTCGCGAATCCGCTCGTGCAGATTTTGCAGCAGGCGCTCTTCGCCCGCGACGCCGTTGCCGTTCAGCGACAGCCGCACCAGCATGCTGCCGGACAGCGCGCCGACGAACAGGCTGCCGGACCATTTTGGAAACAGCTTGCCGGTATAGAACAGCATGCCGGATGGGGAGATCGACGGCACCCAGTATTTGACCGGCTGCTCCATGCCGTCTTTGGCGGTGCTTTCATGGATCTTGCCGCCGCTGTATTCGAGGCCGAAGCCGATCACCGGCCAGCCGTAATTCTTTGCCGTCCTGATGATGTTGAGCTCGTCGCCGCCGCGTGGGCCGTGCTCGACTTCCCAGACGTCGCCCGACGCCGGGTTGATCGCGAGGCCCTGTCCGTTGCGGTGGCCGTAACTCCAGATTTCCGGCTTGGCGCCGGCGCGGCCGATGAACGGGTTGCCGGCGGCGGCCGATCCATCCGGTGCGATCCGGATCACCTTGCCGAGATGATTGCCGAGGTCCTGGGACTGCTCGCGATGTGAACCGTGGTCACCCAGCGTCACGAACAAATTGCCGTCGTCGGCCTGCGCGATGCGGCAGCCATAGTGGTTGCCCGACGACAGCGGCCCTTCCTGGCGGAAGATGATTTTGGTTTCGTCGAGGCGGCCGCCGCCGTCGTTGAGTTTGGCGCGCGCGATCGCGGTGCGGCCGCCGCCGCTGGTCCGCTCCGCAAAGCAGAAATAGATCGTCTTGTTTTGCGCATAGGATTTGTCGATCGCGACGTCGAGCATTCCGCCCTGGCCGGACGCCCACACGTCGGGCACGCCCTTGAGCGGCGGCGACAGCTGCCCTTCCGCGGATACTACTCGGATTCGGCCTGGCCGTTCGGTCACCAGCATCCTGCCGTCGGGCAGGAACGCCAGCGACCACGGATTGACCAGACCCCTTGCGAAAGTGCGCACTTCGAGTCCGCCGGCGGACGACGGAAACTCCGTCTCTTCGCCGCGGGTGCCGGTGGCGATCACCAAGGTCGCGGTCAGCAGGATCGCTGCCGTCAGCGCCACGGTCACAAGTCCGACAGGTGTCTTCATCTTCGTCCGCCCGCGATGCCAATCATCGCGCGTTGCTCTCGGAAAAAGTCCAAACAGGAAATGCCGGAGTCACGCCGGAATCGGCATGGCCATGGTCACCTTGATCGAGAGCACTGTCAGCGTGACGACGAGGCACAGCGACAGCGTACCGATCGCCAGAGAGGCGGCAATGGCGTTGGTCAGTCGGGCGGAAGCGACTGGCGCAGGGCGGCTTTCGAAGCCGGCCGTGCCGGGCGACCGTATCATGGGTCTAATTCCTTCAAGACGCGGGCGAATCACCCGCGACATCGCGAAGTTCACAATTGTGGCCGGCAATATTGGGGCGCGAGAGTGCCAAAAATGGCGAAATCGCGGCAAAGGTTAACGTTATTCCCGCTGTCCTTAACCTTTGGACGCCTCTTCAAGCGAACGTGAATCCGTCCGCGCCTCAAGCTCCGGCGGCGACGCTGGCGGGATCATCGACCTCGGCATCCGGCCGCCAGTCCATGGTCACGAAACCGGGGTTCTGTTCGATCCGCCGCAACCAGGCGCGGATCGCGGGGAAGGTCGCCAGGTCAAAGTCGCAGCGGTCGGCGACATGGGTGTAGCCGTACAGCGCGATGTCGGCGACCGTGAGCTGGTCAGCGGCAAAATAGGCCCGGGTCTTGAGATGGTTTTCCATCACCTGAAGCGCGGCGTAGCCGCGCTCCATCCAGTCCTCCAATGCGTGGGTCTGAAGGTCGCGGCCGCCCTTGACCAGCGACAGCCAGAAATAGGCCGCGCCGAGATTGGGCTCCAGCGCGTGCTGTTCGAAGAACATCCACTGCAGCGCCTCGGCGCGTTCGACCCGCGATTCCGGCGCCAGCGAGGTGCCGCCGGCGACGTACCACAGGATGGCGTTGGACTCGGCGAGGTAGCGTCCCTCGGCGACTTCCAGCAGCGGCACCTGTCCGCTCGGGTTCATCGCCAGAAAATCCGGCGTCCGGCTTTCGCCGCGCAGGATGTCGACTTCGATCGCGCAATACGGCGCTTTGAGCAGCGACAGCGCAAGGCGGACCTTGTAGCTGTTGCCGGAGCGCTGCATCGAATAGAGCTTGTACATCGTATGAATTTCAATCGATCCGTTGGACGTCTGTCGCGCGCGGATCGCCGCAACGCGGCTAAACAATGATGCCGTTGGGGGTGCGTCGCAAGACCCGCATTATGGAAAAAGTCGAAAACCTCTACCGCACTGCACGCGCACAGAACGCCATGCCTCGACGGAGCGATCACGTGGTCGAGATTTGTGATCGGAACGCTTCAAGCTTTCGCGATATTGCCGATACGCGCAGGCGCGGATTTTGAAATCTCTGCGAGATGGATCGACGTCTATTCTGAATTGACCTCGGAGCAATCGCGGCACCTGATCGCGCCGGAGGGCCAGACCCCGGCGCGGCGTGCGGGCCGGGGATGATCAGGCCATCGTCCAAGCCCATCGTCCAAGACCGTCGCCAAGACCGTCACCAAGTCCGTCCCGGCCGCGCCGGTTTCCTTGGCCAGATATGAGTCATTTCGGCGCAGAATTTTTCCAAATATTGCGCCGATCGAGCCTGCGACCCCGTAAAATTTGAGCCTTTCGGGCCAAGCTTCTTGCGATGCGGCGCTGAGCGCTTTAGGGTGCGCCGATCCCAACATTTGGAATCACGGATCATTCCCGAAACGGGCACACGTGTGCCCACACATGCCATTCCTAGGAGATGATGATGCCTTTTCTGTCCGCTGCGCTCGACCGTGTGAAGCCGTCCGCGACGATCGCGGTCACGGATAAAGCACGCGCGCTGAAAGCGGCCGGCCGCAACGTCATCGGCCTTGGCGCCGGCGAGCCCGATTTCGACACGCCCGCCAACATCAAGCTGGCGGCGATCCACGCCATCGAGGCCGGCAAGACCAAGTACACCGCGGTCGACGGTATTCCCGAGCTGAAGGAGGCGATCATCGCCAAGTTCCAGCGCGAGAACGGCCTGACCTACAAGCCGAACCAGGTCATCATCGGCACCGGCGGCAAGCAGGTGCTCTACAACGCGCTGATGGCGACCATCAATCCGGGCGACGAGGTCATCATCCCGGCGCCCTATTGGGTGAGCTATCCGGAAATGGTGGCGCTGGCCGGCGGCGTGCCGGTCTCCGTAGTGTGCACCGTGGCGCAGGGCTTCAAGCTGCAGCCCGACGCGCTGGAAAAAGCGATCACGCCGAAGACCAAATGGATCATTCTCTGCTCGCCGTCGAACCCGACCGGCGCGGCCTACTCGCGCAGCGAGTTGAAGGCGCTCACCGACGTGCTGGTGAAGTATCCGCACGTCTGGGTGATGACCGACGACATGTACGAGCACCTGGTCTATGACGACTTCGTGTTCACCACGCCGGCGCAGATCGAGCCGAAATTGTACGACCGCACGCTGACGGTGAACGGCGTATCGAAGGCCTATTGCATGACCGGCTGGCGCATCGGCTATGCCGGTGGCCCGGCCGAACTGATCAAGGCGATGGCGACGATCCAGTCGCAATCGACCTCGAACCCGTCGTCGATCTCGCAGTGGGCCTCGGTCGAGGCGCTCAACGGTCCGCAGGACTCCATCCCCGCCAACAACAAGGTGTTCAAGGAACGCCGTGACCTCGCGGTGTCGATGCTGAACCAGGCCAAGGGTATCGAATGCCCGCGGCCCGAGGGCGCGTTCTACGTCTATCCGTCCTGCGCCGGCACCATCGGCAAGACTGCGCCGTCCGGCAAGGTGATCGCGAATGACGAGGACTTCGTCACCGAGCTGCTGGAGACTGAGGGCGTTGCCGTGGTGCAGGGTTCCGCGTTCGGACTTGGCCCGGCGTTCCGGATCTCCTACGCCACCAAGACTTCCGATCTCGAGGACGCCTGCAAACGCATCCAGCGCTTTTGCGGTAATTTGCGGTAGAGCGTTTTCGAGCGAAGCATGCCCTCGGACTTGATCCGGGGGGGAATCCGGTTCGCGTTAAGAAAATGCGTCAGAAAAAATAGCGCGTTTTGAAGCGAAGCCTGTCCCGCCAATGATGCGGGGCGGGTTCCGGTTTGTGTCCCAAAATTTCTGTCAAAGAAAACGCGCAAAGAAAACACGTCCGAAAAAAGGCGTGTCAAATCACATCACGCTTAGACCGCATGATGTTTTGAAGTCTTCTTTTTGCAAAGCGCCATGTTTTGAACACGGCGCTTCCTTCCTGTCCGCCGCACACATTCAGTTCATCAAGCGGGGACGACACATGCTTTTCGGAAAACGCCTTACGACCTTCGGCATCGCCATCGCGGCGCTGATTACGCCGATCGCGAGCGCAGATGCGGCACCGCCGGTTCGCGCCGGCGTCCTGCAATGCCAGGGCGGCCAGAATGTCGGCTTTGTCGTCGGCTCCGTGACCAGCCTCGAATGCGTGTTCAAGAGCGAAGGCCGCCGGCCGGAACCCTACATTGCCACCGTGCGCCGCTACGGCCTCGATCTCGGCATCACCGCGCAGACACAATTGGCCTGGGCGGTGAACGCGCCGAACAGCCGGGTCAGCCGCGGCGATCTCACCGGCAGCTATGGCGGCGTCGGCGCCAACGCGTCGGTCGGTATCGGCGGTGGTGGCAACTTCCTCGTCGGCGGTCCGGCCAATTCCTACGCGCTGCAGCCGCTCAGCGTGCAGGGCCAGACCGGGCTGAACGTCGCCGCCGGGATTGCCGATATCCAGCTGGAGCCGTTCCGCGGCTACGGCCCTCCGCGCCGTCACCACCGCCGGCATCATCGCCGCGGCTGATCGATGGTTTTGATGAAAAGGCCCGCGAGAGCGGGCCTTTTTTATCGCCGTCATTCCGGGGCGCGAAGCGAACCCGGAATCTCGAGATTCCCCGATGCGCAATTGCGCATCTGAGGTTCGTGCTTCGCACGCCCCGGAATGACGAACCAAGGCCCAATCTGGAACCGTCATCGTTGTTGTGCCATAGAAAACCGTGCGACCTCGCGCCTGCGCTCTCGCTTCCCTGCTCGCATCACATCGTTTCAGCCGGAGATTTCTTCATGCGTCACTCCCTTCTCGCCGCTGCCGCCATCGCCGTGTGGGCCACCTCGATCGCCGGCGCCAATGCGCAGCAGGTGGCGCGGGTGCAGGTCGGCATTCTCGAATGCCGCGGCGGCGCCAGCGTCGGCTTCATCGTCGGATCCGTCACCAATCTCGGTTGCGTGCTGCGCGCCGACGGCATGCCGGAAGACCGTTACGTCGCCACCATCCGCAAAGTCGGCCTCGATCTCGGCATCACCCGGGAATCCGCGCTGGCCTGGGGCGTGTTCGCGCCGTCGGCGCAACTCGGACCGGGCGGCCTCTCCGGCGATTATGTCGGCGCGCAGGGCAGTGCCACGCTCGGAGTCGGCGTCGGCGGAAACGTGCTGGTCGGCGGTTCGGCAAACTCGATCGCGCTGCAGCCGCTGAGCCTGCAGGGCCAGGTCGGCGTCAGCATCGCCGCCGGATTGGAAAGCCTGGAGCTTCGGCCGGGGCGGTAACCGGGACAATCGAAAAAGGCCCGCGGAATGCGGGCCTTTTGTTTGTCCGGTCTGTTCAGGAAATACTAAGACCTGAGGCTTTTCGCGATGCGCCGATCAGTACCGGGCACTGACTGCGACCGGCGTCGGGTTGAAGTGATAGTTCACGCCGAACTTGATGAGGTGCAGGTCCTGCGGCATCTTGTCGAACTGAGTGGAAGAAGCGCCCGATCCTACGATGGGCGGAGCGTTGATGTTGCGAACGCCGGTCGCCGTCAGGTTCTGCGCAAGCATCTTGATGTAGTCGTATTCGAATTTGGCCGACCAGTTGCCGCCGAGGGCGTACTCAACGCCGGCACCCGCCACGACTCCGGTGTGCAAGGCTTTGGCTTCCAGGTTGAAGACCGCGCCGAGATTTGGAGCGATCCGGGTGTCGGTAAGCGTGTGCCTCTCGTCAGCGAGCGCGACGCCGGCCTTGCCATACACCATCAGGCGGTCTGCAGTTACAAAACCTGCGCGCGCTGCCGCGATCGCAAGCCAATTGATCTTTGTCTCGAAGTCAAAAGTCTGAGTGGCCGCACCAAAGTTAAGGACTGTTGTCTGACTGCCTTTGATGCCGGTCCACATCCATTCGCCTTCGACGCCGAAGACCAAAGTGCCTGCCTGCGCGTTGACCCCGACAGTTCCGCCGGCAAGCCATCCATTTGCATCATACTTTCCGGTTTGGGGATTTGCCGGATTGAACAGATCGGGCCATTCCGCGTGGCCGAAACCGTATCCGCCCTGTACGCCGACATAGGCTCCCGACCAGTTGTATCCCGGCGCGGCCTTGACCGGCGCAAGAGTCGGATCCGTCTGAATTCCGCCAAAACGATAATTCACGCCGATCTTGCCGAGATGGAGCGCCTACTCGATTGATGCGCCGGCCGCACCCAAGGGAGTTACAACGCCATTGACGTTCGCCGTTCCAGTAAGTCCCGCCGTTTGGGTGCCGAGATGGACGTAGTTGTACTCGGCCTTGACCGACCAGTTGTTTCCTAACGCATACTCCGTTCCGAAGCCGACAACGGGAGCCCATCGATGCTCGCTGCCGCTGCCTGAGGCCATTTCGGTAGAAGGAGCCAGAGGCGCGAAGCTCGAACTGCTAAAGCTGAAAGAATGCTTTTCCTGCGCGACTGCAAGGCCGCCCTTTGCGTAGACAAACCAACGGTCGGCGGCCAAACCGGCACGCCCCGTAAACGTCACCAGGCCATTGATCTTCGACCTGGCGGTGGCTTCTGTCTGGAATCCAAGGGGTGGTCCGCCGTTGAGAAGCAACTGCGAGCCATCAATGTCAGCCCACGATCCGTCAAGCTCGAGGCCGAACACGAGGCTGCCGATTTGCTTGTTGATCCCGATCTGGCCGCCGGCGAGGAAACCCTTCGCAGTGAGATCGGCACCTAGCACACCGGTCCAATCCTTCATGCCTCCGCCGTAGCCGGCATGCATACCGACATAGACGCCGCTCCAGTCGTAAAGGGCCGGCGCGATCGCCGCCGCCGGGCGAGGTCCGAGATCGGCCGCGAACCCGGCAGAGAGACTGCCCAATGAAATGGCAGCGGCTGCGAGCGTCGTCCGCGATAG
>NZ_JAFCLY010000084.1:0-11327 GCF_018130185.1 Bradyrhizobium sp. AUGA SZCCT0182
ATTGCTGACGCCTTGCCTGGAGCACAGGTGTTGCCCGGGCGTTTCAACGTCGTGCAAATGGCAATCGGAGTGCGCAAACGAGCCGCCTCGGCGCTTCCCACCGTTGATGAACTCGTGACCGGAATGCGGTCCGATGGCACGGTGGAGAAAGCGATTACCGAAGCCGGGCTGCGGGGCGTTCGGGTTCCGAATTAGTCGCCCAACAGTCGGATAGTGTGGAGCTTGGACCACTTAGTCCGTTCTGGGTCATTCGCGTCGGTTCGCTCGGACCACCGCGACTTCCGGTCTACCCCGGTGAACGGACATCTCAGGATAGGCAGGCATGTCTCAGAGGGGCCAATGGGCACAACTAGTACAGATACTTCACCAGTCGCCCCCAGCGCTGTTCATCTTCTCTCGGAGGACCAAGGAAAATTGATATATCGATCACGGGTATTATAACAAATATTACCGTACATTTTTAGATACGCGGCACGGCGCTTAGGGTCGCGGTACACCGCTGCCGGGTCGGCCAAGTCCGACTCGTACGAACTCATGTTGTCGGACGTCAGCAGCTTGGGCAGAATGTCCATGGCCTGCGGAACACTTTTCCCTTCCAGCCAATCTGCAGCGTGCTGGGCCATGGCATAACCGAAAACGGGAGATGCGAGACTGACGCTTGTCTTGTAGGGACCGCCTTGCTTTATCTCTGCGACCGCTTCCGGCTCGCCATCGATACCGCCTAAAAACTGTTGCGGGCGCGCCTTGCCAGCCTCCCTTAGAGCGGTCAGCGCGCCTAAAACCACCGTGTCGGCGCCCATGACAACGTCAATGGAGGGGTCGGCGAGAAGGATGGTGCGCATCATGGCGGCACCACCTTCCTTGTCGACGGTCGCCGGTGAAATATCTGCAACGATGGTAACACCCGGAATCTCCTTGAGTGAGTCACGGATGGCGGCAAAGCGGGGCGCCAAAAATTGAAGACTATCGTGTGTCAGCAACACGACCTTCGCCTTGCCCCCAAGCTTCCCTTTGATGTAGGCGGCCGCCGCATCGCCGAGCACCTTTCCCGTCAGGTATTGCGGAGCGTTTAGAAGGGAGATAGCCGGCGGTGGAACAACAGTCCCGACATACCCGCCCGACCAGATGACCTTCTGAAGACTCCGACTCAGAGATGGCGCATCGACCGGAGCGGCGACAACCGCGCCAACGTTGGCGGTTTGCAAAATGTCTACCTGCTCGATCATTTTTTTTGGATCGTTGTTGGCCAGCGCCAGCTGAAATTCGAGGCCTCGGTCTTTAGCAGCCATGGCGAGGCCGCGTGCAACACCTTGCATGAATTGGCGTTCGTTATCCTGCGCAAAGACCAATATTTTATGGAGCCCAGGAGGCGCCACGCAGAGGGGCGACCGTTCGTCGAACTGTGGCAGCACAATCGGCGAAGTAATGCCTGGCGGCCCGTCCTGCGCCATCGATAAGCTAATGCCGGCAACCAAACAAAGCAAAAGACCCAATGCGCCGCCGACGGCAGCTCTATTCACGGTGCTAAGCGCAGCACCCAATGACGTCGTCGCGCTTTTCCAGGATGAAACTCGGGGACCATTCATATCAATCGGCCGGTAGCGGAAACGTAAGACGCGCAAGGGTGCCGGGCTGACGCGCGAAATATCCCACCTCGCCGCCAAGATTGCCAGCCATCGCTTTCACCAGCCGCGTTCCCAACCCGGTGCCCTTGATCGCACCGCTATCAATCCGACCGATACCGTCATCCTCCACGAGCAGTTCTCCCCGGCCATCCGACAAACGCTTCAAATTTACCCGGACCTCGCCGCGGCGCTCGGGATAAGCATATTTGAATGCATTCGTGACCCATTCGGTGACGACCACGCCGAGATTGATGCTGGAATCAGTCGGCAGCTTGAGTGGCTCAAGATTGTAGTCGAGCGACGCCCCATGGCCTTCGTCCTGCATCGAACTCTGCAGGCTAAGAAGCAAACCTGACAGATATTCGTCCAACGCTACCAAGCGCACGTCACCCGAACTGTAAAGCTTCTTATGCACATCCGATATTGCATAGATACGGGCCTCGGTCTCGGCAAGCGCATCCTTGGCAATTTGGTTTTGTACCGCGTTCGATTGAAGCCTCACCAACGAGGCAACCATCATCAGACTGTTGGCGACCCGGTGATTGACCTCGGCCAACAACACTTCGGCGCGATCGCGCGCCTGCGCCAAGGCGGAAGTGCGCTCCTTTACCCTTTGCTCTAAATTGACATTAAGGTTTTTCACCTCGTCACGCGCCTGGGCGATTCCGACCGCATAACGAATACCAAGAATGGTTACTCCGCTAACAACCAGCACAATGATGACGCCGCCAAGCAGCGACACCCAGCGTAGCTTTGCCGCATTTTCACTCTGCTCAATCACACCAGCGATGAGCCGCTCGTCGGTCATTCTGATAATGCTGGAAAGGAAGACGTTTGCTTCGTCCATCAATGCTTTGCCGCGATTGGATCTGAATATCGCAAGCGCTTCGGCATCGCGCTGCTCCTTCTTCAACGCGATCGTGCGATCCATTTCGTCGATTTTTTCGCCGATGACGGTCGATAGCCGCCGAAGCATGGCATCGGCTTGCCTGTAGGACACCAGCAATACTTTAAGCCGGTCGAGTTGCCGCTCTAGAGACACCTTCGCGCTATCGTAGGGCGCAAGATAGATTTCGTTGCCGCCGACGATGAATCCGCGCTGGGCTGATTCCGCGCTCTGAATCGCACTGCGGAGTTCAACCGCCGAGATACGAGTATCACGCGCCTCGATGGCATCGTTAGCGTACGTCTGAGCCCGCTCGCCAAGCCAGATGGTCATCCCGACGATGCCCAGTAGGGTCAGAAGCCCAATAGTAAGCAAAACACCGGTGTATCTGAAAACAAAACGCCCTGAAATCGGCATTGCGTACGTACTCATAAATCGATCGTGACTTCAAGCGCCGGACGGGTAGTGGATATCGGACGCGAGAGTCATCGACTGAGGCGGCTTACGCGGTCGGCGGGGCACCGTTAAGGAGCTGGGAAACTGCGGTGACGAGTTGCGCCAGAGCAAACGGCTTTGCTAGCAGAAGGCTATTTGGAACGCCCTTGGATGCCCATTCCTCGCCATGAGTGCCGGTCATATAGACGACGGGCATTGCTGGATCGATCTCCCTTGCGACGCGGGCCACTTCCCAGCCATCCAGTCCTCCGGGCAGATCGATGTCAGTCACGACTGCGCGAAATTTGGAATCGCCTTTGAGAAGCGTAATTGCTTCGTTGCCAGATGGTGTAATGGCCGATTCAAAACCACCGTCTGAAAGAGCTTCTTCCACTAAATCCCTAATAACCTGGTCGTCCTCGACGACCAGAACCGCAACTACGTCATCCATTCACTATCCCCCTTGGTGCTGCTTACAGTCCTCCGGCGGGGCAAGTGAGGCTGAGCTCATTCGTTCCAAAATAATGTTCAAAAGTGAACTTATCCGGTAAACTACGGGGGTCCTTAGTCCGATGGCTGTGATCCGCACAAGTTCCAGATTGAAGGCCGCTCCCGTAACAACGCCAGTTCGGCCATCGACAGTTAGTTTCGCGTCTGCGATGAGATTGCCGTTCGGGTTATAGATGTAGCCGCCGTTCCCAGTCTGCACGTTCACATGCCATTGCGGAAGGAACACGCAAGCGCCCGGTCCAAAGTCGGTCGATGATCCAACGCGCGTTTCCCGTCGTTAGACGGGTAAGGCTTCGGCCGATGCCCGCCCTGTCGATTACCACATGAGCGCTCGATGCTGACTTACTTCACGGCTTATTTTGCAACACTGGCAGTCTTCGTGCTTTGCGACATGGCGTGGCTTGGATCGATGGCAAGCCGCCTCTATCGTCCGACGCTCGGCGACATTATGCGCGCGGATGTCAATCTCCCCGCCGCGATCGCCTTCTATGTGATTTACCCCATCGGGCTCGTGATCTTTGCCATCCTGCCGGCTCTGAAGTCCGGAAGCCTTGCGCAGGCGGTGCTATACGGCGCGCTGTTCGGCTTCTTCACCTACATGACTTACGACTTGACCAATCAGGCGACACTGCGGAACTGGACCACCCCGCTCACCGTAATCGACGCGGGTTGGGGAACGCTGCTTGGGGCAATTGCCGCAGCGGCAGGTTTCTGGGTGACCATGAAATTCGCCGTCTGACGCACAAACTATCTTTTTGGGAACGGAAAAAACGGCCGAGTGCGCGCCTGAAGCCTACGAAATTGCGCGCCACGCGAGCGCAGCATGTGTTCTTCCAGCGGCGGAATTCCGGAGACGTAAACCAGCACCCAGTACATGCAGGCAGGTGCCAGCAGCGCAATCCAGCCGAGGGGATTCGCGCCCGTCAAGTCGATCGCGATCAGTGGATAAGCGAGCCAGCAGAGCCATTCGAAGAAGTAATTCGGATGGCGCGACAGGCTCCAAAACCCCTCCTCACATATCCGCCCGCGATTGCCCGGGTCGGATTTGAAGCGCCGCAACTGCCAGTCTGACACGGCCTCGCCGGCGAGAGCGCCGACAAGGAGCGCAATGCCCAGCAAATCCACCGCACCGAGACCCTCTCGCGGATTATGCGCCGCAAGTGCGACAGACAGCGTCAGGATCAGTCCGACCGCCGCCTGCGATTGCAATTGCAGGAACATCCGCAGATTTGCGCTGGCCCCCCATTGTTTGATCAAATCGCGGTAGCGCGGGTCGTCCCCGGCCTCCCTGGTGCGCACCAGAATATGGCCGCCCAGTCGCAGCGACCAAAGCGCGATCAGGACCGCGACCACGATTTGCCGCGCGCTCGGTGCGTGAGGTGCAGACAACGGGATAAGGCTGGCGACGACCGCCACGCCCCCGACGCCGAACGTCCAGAATACGTCGATCCAGCCAGTATGGCCCGTCGTCCGTTGAGCTTGCCAAGCTGTTGTCATGATCGCCGACAGCAGTAGCCCCACCACGGCAGCCAGAAAGATAAACTGGAGCACGCTCATCCCGGACGCTTCCCTAGGCACGTCTACTAGCGTTGCGGGCGATCACATCCTGATCAGCGGCTGAAGCAGACGGCCGATGATACCGTTCAATTTCAGTTCACCTTGCATCGCCACCAGACAGATGCAGTCCTCCGACGAGTCGATCATCACCTCGTGATCGGTCGCGCCATCCCCAAAGTCGAAATCGCCAGGGCCGAAATGTCCGCCGGCGTGCGCAAAGCTCCCCGTTAAGATGCAGGTCATCTCGAAGCCGGTATGGGTGTGCTCGATCATCTTGGTGCCCGGCTGCGACTTCAAAAGAAAAACTCTGGTCGCACTTGCTTCCGGCAATCGGATAGGCCGCAAATGCACCTTCGGTGCGATCCATTTCCACGAACTAGATGGGTAATCGCGCACGAAGGGCGGCAGACCGGGAACGTCGGTGATCCCTGTTGCCGCTTTCCTCAATCCGGTCGCAACCGCAGGAGCGAGCCCGTCCAGCCGCGTTTCAACGGCAGCAAGCGCACCCGGAGACATCGCGGTTGCCGGCAACGCTGTCAGGACCCCGCCCCCAACGTGTTCCATAGCGTGCACAACGCGGCGGCAATGCTGACAGCCAGTCAGGTGGGTTGCAACCGCAATATGCTGTCCAAGGTCGAGCATCCCGGCCGCAAACGCCGTCAATAGTTCATCCGGCGGATGGTGAACAATCGTCATGAGAAATCACCCAACAGGCCGCGCAACCGATTCATAGCGAGCCGCAACCGCGATTTGACCGTCCCAAGCGGAATCTGGAGCGTCTGGGCGATTTCCGCATGCGCCCTATCATCAAAGAAGGATAATTCGATCACCCGCAACTGATCGTCCGGCAATGCGGCCAAGGCGCTGCGGACCCGCGACTCAGTCTGCGCCGCGGCCAGTCCGGCGTCGGGCGACGGGCCATCGTCGACCTGAAACTCGAGGTCGATGTCGTCCGTACCTGCAGTTCGTGTACGCTTTTCCCGGCGTAGCGCGTCGATGCGCAGATTGCGCGCGATGGTAAATATCCAGGCCGAGGCACCGACGCTGTTGGGATCGAAAAGATTGGCCTTTGACCAAACCGTCAGCAGAGCTTCCTGCGCGAGCTCGTCGGCACTTTGCTCGCTCGCGCCGGAACGCCGCATGAAGGTCTTTATCCGCGGCGCAAAATGCGTGAACAGGGCCGCGAAGGCCTCGCGATCCTTTTCCCTGGCGACAGCTGCAATCAGGGCAGCCCATCTGGCTGCGTCCGACGTCGCGTCGTCCGGTTTGTCATTCAGCATGCAGCGCGAACGCTCCCATTCGCAGACGGTTCTGCGAGGTGAGTACCGGATCGCGGGGGCGCTGGCCAGAGTGCTGGCCCCCCGAGGATGTTGTACGGCGGCAGGCATATTGCCGAAACGGATCCCCGGCCTGTTTGGATCACCGGTGATCCAAACCCGTCTGGGTATCGTTTTTATTCACATAGCGGCCCGCGACGCGAGCCGTTAAACGCTGGTTGGTGGAGCGCAACGGTGTCCCAGGATGGTATCCGCTTAAGGGTGGCGGTGGTCGGAACCGGAATTTCCGGCCTGGCCGCGGCATGGCTGCTCAGCCAGAAGCACGATGTGACGGTGTACGAACAGTCCGACCGGATCGGCGGGCATTCGAACACGGTGATCGCATCAATCGATGAAAAACAAGTCCCGGTCGATACCGGCTTTATCGTTTTCAACCGCGCCACCTACCCAAACCTCGTCGCCCTGTTTGAGCATCTTTCGGTTCCGACCAAGCCTTCCGATATGTCGCTTGCCGTCTCGCTCGGAGATGGCGATCTGGAATATTCCGGCGAGGGAATCGGCGGCCTGTTTGCACAGCGGCGCAATTTGTTTAGACCCCGCTTCTGGTCGATGTTGCAAGATCTCGTGAAATTTTACCGCCAGGCGACACGCGATGCGGATCTTCTGACGGACGAGTCAATCTCCCTCGGCGAATACCTCGCAGCGAACAGATACGGCGCCGCGTTCCGTGACGACCATTTGCTGCCGATGGCGAGTGCGATTTGGTCGGCGCCGCCAGACGAGATCCTGGCCTTTCCGGTCGCGACATTCATCCGCTTTCACCGCAATCACGGCTTGCTGCAACTTACGCAGCGGCCGCAATGGGAAACCGTGGATGGGGGCAGCAGAGTCTATGTAGAACGCCTCGCCCGGTCGTTTGAGGATGGGATCAAACTGGATACCAGTGTAGTTGCCGTGCGGCGTGATAGCGATGGCGTGGAAGTGACGGACTGCCGTGGCAGATCTCAACGATATGACCACGTGGTCATGGCGACGCACGCCAACCAGGCGCTTTCGGCGATCGCTGATCCGACCGCAGACGAGGTTAAGCTGCTGGGCGCCTTTCGCTACAGCCGGAACCTTGCCGTCCTTCATTCGGACCCGGGTTTCATGCCGAGGCGCCGCGCGGCTTGGTCCAGCTGGAACTATACCGGCGAGCGCGTGGCGGCTGATGGCGGTGTTGGCTTGACCTATTGGATGAACCGGCTGCAACGCATTCCAGAAAGCACTCAGCTATTCGTCACGCTTAATCCGTCGCGCCCGCCCCGCGCCGGCACATTGCGTCACAGCGAAGTCTACGAACATCCGATATTTGACGCAGCCGCGATCGCGGCGCAGCGGCGGCTTTGGTCCCTGCAAGGGATTGGAAACCTTTGGTTCTGTGGCGCTCATTTCGGCGCCGGCTTTCACGAAGACGGGTTGCAGGCCGGTCTTGCCGTCGCCGAGCAGCTCGGCGGGCTGCGTCGGCCCTGGAACGTGCCCCATGAGTCCGGCCGGATCACGCTGGCCGAGGCTCCGCGCGCGATCGTGCCGGAGCTGCAGCGATGACATTTGAATCGGCGCTCTATACCGGCGCGGTAATGCACCGGCGGTTGCGGCCGGTGGCGCATCAGTTTCGCTACCGCGCGTTCTGGCTGTTGATCGACCTCGACGAGCTGCCGCTATTGGCAGCGCGGCTCCGGTTGCTGTCGCGCAACCGGTTCAACCTTTTCGCCGTGCATGATGCCGATCACGGCGACGGCAGCGCGACGCCGTTGCGCAACCAGGCCGAGCGGATACTCGCACAAGCTAAAATCGACATCGCAGGCGGACCGATCAGCCTGCTCTGCATGCCGCGGACGCTCGGCTACAGCTTCAACCCGATCAGCATCTATTTCTGCCATCGAACCGATGGGGAGCTCGCCGCCATCGTTTATGAAGTTCACAACACGTTCGGCGAGCGTCATTCCTACGTCAGTGCGGTTGAGTCGAGAACCGGCACTATCCGGCAAAATTGCAGCAAGGCGTTCCATGTATCTCCGTTCATGGATATGGAGCTGGTCTACGATTTTCGGCTGTCCGCACCTGCGGAACGCATCGCGATCGGTATCAACGCCAGCAAAGGCGGTCAGCGCGTGCTCAACGCCTGTCTTGTCGGCGCGCGCCGCGAACTAAGCGACGGCGCGCTGCTCCGGCTCTTTTTTGCGGTTCCGCTGATCACAGCCAAAGTCACGCTGGCTATTCACTGGGAAGCATTACGCCTGTGGCTGAAGGGGATGCGATTGCGCAACCGGCCTCCCCCGCCAGCGCGACGTATCACTGTTGCGGACAGCATATCACAACACCGGAAGTCCCATGTCGCTTGAAAGCCAACATACCGCGCCAGCATCGGTCGATGCTGCAACCAAGCCGACATCCCGCACGTCGCTGAACTCGTTCATGCAGCGCATGCTTCGCAAGATCGATTGCGGTGAGATTCTGGTGCACACGCCCGCCGGCCGACGATTTCTGATCGGCGGCAAACGAACCGGCGAACAGACCCATTTAACGATCCATAGCTGGAAATGCATGCTCCGCCTGCTGACCAGCGGCGACCTCGGTTTCGCCGAGGGATACCTTGCGGGCGAATGGTCGACGCCGAACTTGCATTCATTCCTAAGCGCGGTGGCGCGTCGTTCGACCGACGCGGCGTCGTTCGAGGGACTGAGGCCACCTCAACCCGTGACCAAGTTTCGCCATGCGCTGAACCGCAATACCAGACGCGGCAGCCGGCGCAACATCGCCGCCCACTACGATCTCGGGAATGATTTTTACCGGCTCTGGCTCGATCCCAGCATGACTTATTCGTCCGCGATCTATTCGTCGCCGGCCGAAACCCTTGATCAAGCCCAGCGCAACAAGCTCGACCGCGTGACCGAATTACTTGAACTCAACGGTGGCGAACGAGTGCTCGAGATCGGCTGCGGCTGGGGCGGGTTGGCCGGGCATATGATCCAGTGCGCCGACTGCCACGTGACGGGATTGACGCTATCAAACGAGCAACTTTCCTATGCGCGACAGCAGCTGGCCGAGCGCGGTTACGCAGAAAAATCCGACCTCAAGCTGCAGGATTATCGCGACGAACGTGGGACTTACGATCGCGTCGTATCGATCGAGATGCTGGAAGCTGTCGGTGAAGCCTATTGGCCCACATTCTTCGCAAATCTGCGTCAGCGGCTTAATCCGCACGGCTCCGCGGTCCTGCAGGTCATCACGATCGACCAGAGCCGCTTCGAAAGCTATCGCCGCCGACCGGAATTCATTCAACGCTACATTTTTCCGGGAGGGATGTTGCCGACCACGGAAATACTCGAGCAGCAGGTCGCACAATCCGGATTGCGGCTGACGTCATCGGAATTCTTTGGCGACAACTATGCCCAAACGCTCGCGGACTGGCATCGCCGCTTTCTAGAAGCCTGGCCGTTCATCAAGGCGCTCGGATTCGACGATCGCTTCAAGCGGATGTGGGAGTATTATCTGATCTACTGCCGCCTGGGCTTTGAAATCGGCATTCTGAATGTCGGGCTCTATAAGATTGAGCCCCAGCCCACCACTCAACGAGGCGCTTCAGCGTAAGCAACGAATTTTCGCGCCATGATGACTTCAGGCGAAGGCGTATTTTGGGCAATGTTCTTCGAACCCTGAGAAATATTAGCAGTTGACTGCCTGGAGCCAATGGATGCCTTCACGCGAAGACGCAGGAAGCGCTGCAAAAAGCCTTAACGGAGCCGCGCCGAAACTGTCGTACCGGCGCGGCATTAACGAAGCTAGGTCTAGCTTGCAGGCATCAAAACGTTGTTGACCACGTGGATCACGCCGTTCGACTGGTTGACGTCGGCAATTGTGACGGTGGCGGAGCCACCCTTCGCGTCCACTATCATGACCGCGCCGCCGGATTTCTTAACGGTAAGTTGTTCGCCCTCGACCGTCGTCAGCTTCTGCCCGTCTAACAATTGCGCCGCGTTCACCTTGCCCGGTACCACATGGTACGTAAGTATCTTCGTGAGCGTCGCCTTGCTTTCCGGTTTCACGAGCGTATCCACCGTGCCCTTGGGCAATTTGGCGAACGCTGCGTTGGTGGGAGCAAAGACGGTGAAAGGGCCCGTGCTCGACAGGGTATCTACCAGTCCAGCGGCCTTGACGGCCGCGACGAGGGTGGTGTGATCCTTCGAATTGACCGCATTCGCAACGATGCTCTTCGACGGATACATCGCAGCACCGCCGACCATCACCGTCTTGTCCTTCGCTTGAGAGAGCGTTGCCGACCCAAATGCGGCGAGCGAGAGTGTCGCGACGGAAAAAAGCAAGCGAGAATTCATCTCTGTACTCCATTCATGTTTGGGGATTGCGAGGAGGCCGTATTCCTGAACTGAGAAAAACCTACCCACCGTTTGTTGCGTCTGACATGTAACGACGCCTGTCGCGGGCCGGATCACGTCGGCATGAATCTTTTATTAGCGAACGCGCTGGTGATCCGTCAGGCATCGAACAACGTTTCTACAAGTGCGAATTACGTCGTGGCGGACGGTCTGTTGGAGACGCTGTGATACGATGCTTCACAGGATGCGCGCTGCGCCGCATTGCCAAAAAGCGAATGATGTCATCCATGATGCGCCTTACCGCTTTCGTTGTTTTCGTGATCGGGGGCGGCTTTCTGATCGGATGAGTTGCCGGCCTTCTTGCCAGCGCCGGTCTTCAACTTCAACGGATCACACCTTTGGATATCTCCGAAGCACTCATAGAGGCGACACCGGTTTAGCCGACACGAGCTTCGTCTTCCAGCCATACTGCGGGTATTCTCACCTAGCGGACATGGATGTTCGACCGAATGACCGCTTGGCGCCATGAGCGGCCAGTCGCAAATCGAATAATAACGATGTCTGCTTTTCACAGAAGCGGCCATCGCCCGCCAGATTAGCGATGTCCGAAAAGTGCCATGAAGAGACATGCCGTGAGCCGTTGCTCAAACGATAAGCGCCC
>NZ_JAFCLY010000085.1:0-9756 GCF_018130185.1 Bradyrhizobium sp. AUGA SZCCT0182
TGGCTAGATGCAATAGCCATGAGGCTGGAGCGGCGTCGTCAGCACAAGCAACTTCTCGAACTTGATGACCATTTGCTAGCCGACATCGGCATGTCCAGAACGACCGTTGAAGAATTGCGCAGGTCTCAACTGTACATGATGGCGTGGCGCGACAGCCGATGATAGCCAATGTCTCAGATGGGTCAAACTGAGACCTCAATCCGCCGGTGCGGCATGTCCGCTCTACCCCCAGGAGCATGACTTCCTCCGACCGGCCGCTTTGCGCCAACAGCGGTCCTTCGAGCGATGAGCACGTGACTTTTAATCATGGGGTCGAGGGTTCGAGTCCCTCCGCGCTCACCAGAAAAACTGCCGCAGCGGTTTCTTGAATTTCCAAAAGTGTCGGTTTAGTTGAATACAACCTTAGATATGAATTAATAGGCAATTAATAGGCGCAAGCGCTTTCCACCTATTTCCCCTTCCTCGACGTACCCGGTGCATCGGTGGCGATGCGCCCTTGGCGGCCCCGGCCCCGCCGCACCGCATTCCCGTTGGTCCACGGTCCTGCCGCGCTCCCCAAAGTGGGTAAGCCTGTTTCAGGGAACCCAGCGCGCCCGCCACGAATTATGACAGTGGGGCGAACGAGGAATCCGCGCCATGCTTCTCAAGCTGTCAGGGTGTTACGTCTGCGACGCAACGCGGCTTGTCTGTGAAGCTCACCCTGACCGCCCATGGTCAGGGAAATACGCCTGCGGTTGCGGCGTTGCTGCCATGGCTTGCCCCACATGCACCAGGTTCGTTCCGCTGCCGCAACTCAACAAGGAAGAGCCGGAGTCCTTGTCGTCATTTGTCCTCAAATAAGCGATCAACGAGCGCCAACAGAACGCGATGAGAGGTCATGCCGTCCTTCGACAGGAATTCGTTGATTGTCATTCGCCAATTGCTCTTGAGCGGCAATTCGCCGTCATATTTCACATGGAGCGACCCGTCCTCATCTTGCTCCAAGAACCACGCTTCATCTCGATTACTAGATTTGTGAATGTAGAATAGCCTTGACCTTGCCATCCCGGTTCCCGGCGCAATATGACGGCCCCAGCGTACTGGAGGTGCGCTGGGGCCGCATTCCAACCGAACGGCAATGGCGGATTGCCAACGGCCTCCGCAAGTTACCGCAGCTCTCGTGATCCTTCCGAACTAGTTCGGAGTAGCTCAGTTGGCTGCCTTTTTCGGTGCTGTCCGTCTTTGATCGGATAGATCGCAACATGGGGACCTAGTTGAAACGCGGGCCTTTTTGAACCTTTTGCCTTTCCAGGCATCCTAATGTTCATGGACCGAGATCGGGAAAAGCACGCAATCGAGGAGAAGCTCGCCAAATGCCGCGATCTGGCATCGGAGTTTCGCGAGGGTCCCACAGCCGAGATGATCCGCATTCTGGAAACTGAGCTTCGCGAGCAAATCCGGAAGCTGGATAAGGAGTAAGGCCGCCTCAGTTGGTGGCCTTTGAGCCGTGGATAAGCGGCCCCAGTGTACTGGAGGTGCACTGGGGCCCAATTAGGGTTTTCTCCCGGTAGAGGCTTTAGGGGGCATAAATCCGGAAGCGCTGAATCGACTCTTGGGGAGTTGCGAAGTTCCAAAAGTCATTGCCACTTGTTCCCGAAATGCTCCGCTAACTTTAGTTATACGCAGTATGAGCCATTCCCGGTTTGTGCCGTGGCCTGTTTTGGTTTTGCGAGTGGCCTATTTCGGCCAGTACCGGGGGTGCAGTTGAGGTAGCCTGGTTTGAAATCGTACGGCCTGATTTGGAGTGAGCAATATTGCTCACATTTGAGGAACAGGTCATGACACGGAGTGTTGGCCCTGCATCACCGCCTCCTTTTCGGCAGTTATCGGTGACAGAGAGTTCGTATAATGCTCCCGCCCAACCCACGCGGTGAGATATGTGTGACAAATGCAAAGAGATCGACAAGACGATTGAGCGGTACCGCCGGATACAGGAAAGGGTCACGGACCGAACATTTATCGAGCGGGCCAAGGAATTGATTGCCGAATTTGAAGCGGACAAGGCCGCACTTAGATGCGGTCAACCGAACTAGAAGTTAAGGCCGCCCCAGTTGGCGGCCTCTTTCTTATGGTGGTGGCACCATCAGAAACCCCAACGCGATCCAGCGGGACGCGCTAGAGCCGCCAACCCAGTTGGGGTTTTCTCCCGTGGCTTTTAGGGGGACATCAATCCGGGAGCGCTGAATCGATTCATGGAGCGTTGCGAGGTTCCAAAAGAAAACGGCCCCAGCGCCTCAGTTAGGGGAAGCGCGCTGAGGCCGGGTAAGTCTCCGTCATTGCCACTTGTTCCCGGTACTAATACCAAGTTTCCCCGAAACCGCTTTCAGGTAATGAACGCGGCTGTTAGATTTTCATTTGGGCGCTCAAAATCCGCCGCCGCAGAGAGCGCCAATTTGGTTGAGATATTTTATCTCTGCCCTGAAAAGCCTCCGCCCGCGCTAGCCCCCCGGACGGGGGTTTTTCATTGAGCGGCCTGTTTTGATTACCGAGTGGCCTAATTCAGCCAGTACCCGCTTTGAGTGACCCGGATCACGGAACCGAGCCGTCGGATTGAACTAAATTGCCCTCACCCGCGCGGGGCAATGGTGCTCCGGGCACTTGAGGGACACGCTGTGGAACGCACAATCGAATTGAACGATCTGACCGACGAAGAGCTTTCCCTCGTACAGGGCGGCGGCATCGGCAGCTTCCTCACGCAGTTGGGCCAGGACATCAAGGATATGCTGTCCACCGGCCACAGCGGCGGCGGCGGCGACGGCCGTCGCAATTCCGGCATGGCCGCTGGTGTTAGTTAATCGCCACGGCGAGCAGACTAAGGCCGCCTCAGTTGGCGGCCTCTTTCATTGTGGCGACCGCGCCTGCGGACCTCAATCCGTAGCGGCTTCCCAAAGGCGCACCGCCGCGCTTCAATGGGCCATGCTCGAACTCACTCGCCGCCGCCATCCCGAACGCTCCGACACTTGGCACGTCTACTACGGTGACATTCAAGTCGGCACGATTGCAGTTCAATCGGGCTTGCCGACGCACGCCAGGCAATGGCGCTGGGATTGCGGCTTCTATCCGCTGTCACACCGGAGACGGTCTCGCTCGGGCTACGCTGCAACCTTCGAACAGGCGCGGGCTGGCTTCGAAGCCGCGTGGAAAGATTATCTGCCACGATGCACGGAAGCCCACTTCGACGAATACCGGCGCGAGCGCGCCTGGACGGCATGGAAATACGCCATGCATGTCGCCGGCCTGCCGTTGCCGACGCAATCAACCAGTGGATGGGCGCGCTGTTTCTGTGGTGCCACGATCGATATAGCGGTAACCGACCGTCACGTTCACGATGCACACATGGATTCGCAGCACGCATGAAGTTCAGCACTGATCGACCCTATGCCGATCCGGAAGCCGCCGCGCGCAAGCTGCTGGAGATCGCCAAAGCGACCGAGCCGGTAGACGGAAAGATTTACATCGAGAAGATAAACGCGCCGATGTTGTACCAGGAGCGCGCCACCCCGGCCGAATACAAAGCCGGGCTTGATCTGGCGATATCACGCGGATGGCTGCTGCTGCACGAGAGCGGCACCTTCGTGAAGTTCACGCCAGCCGGTGCGGAGCTGTTTGCATAGGCAAACCTGCGCGCAAATCGTGTTGATCTAGATGCCTCAGCTCGGGCGGGTCGAAATCCCCGGAATGAACCAGCGCCACGATCGGGACTGGGTGCAAATCGCGGGCTACGCCACGCTGATTCTGGCGATGGTGGCGCTTGTTGTTGTTGGGGTTTCCCTGACTTCACCGTAGCCTTGAGCAGCTCAAATTTTCGCTGTCGCTTAAAGAAACGGCCCCAGCCCTCGGGAGAGGCAACTGGGGCCGGGTCGGCTAGGGATTCGATAGCCTCATACGTCGGGCTGAGTGACGCATTGCAGACCTAAGTCTCGGCGGTCGCCATCGTTCCCTAATGTACCTGGCGCAGTACTGGTCCCTGTTTCGACCCTCAATGGCCCCATTTGAAATAGTTCCTCCCCATCAAACTTTCCCGGTGTGAGCAATATTGACCACTATGTCGGCTGCGGGACATGCCAGATTATCCCGATCACCGCACCGCCTTCGGCTTCCATCGGTGACTGAGAGTGTTGCGCTCCCGCCAGACCAAAAGGGATGCACATCACATGCCGCCCCAACCCCATACCCGTCCTGAACCGTCGCTGATTCCAATTGAGCGGCCGCGCTGCCCCCAGTGTTCTAAACGAATGATGCTTACGAGCATCAGCCCGGCCTCAGAGGGCTATGACAGGCGGACCTTTGGATGCCCCAGTTGCAATCACACAATGATGCGCACGGTCCCGTGCGATTCGATGTCGGACAAGTCGGGCTGGCAACACAGCAACCTCAAAGCCCCGGAGTAAAGGCAATGCAGCGCCGCCGTTTTAGCCACAGCGCGACACTTGAAGAACGTTTGGTCGAATTGGCTCGGAGAGTCCGTTCGGACGTGGAGACGCTTGCGCCATGCAGTGAGCGCGACGAATTAGTCGAGAAGCTTCGCCAGATTGAAACGGCGCTGGATATGAACCAGTTCCTGATATCCTCTGGCTCAAATCGCGAGTAAAGCCGCCTCAGTTGGCGGCCTCTTTCACTTGCGCCGATGTGATCCATATCGCCTGTTGGCACAACGTGGACGTCGACCAATTGCCAAATGGAGGTCCGCAGTTCACGACAAAGCGGACATCTCGTCTGCATCTACAGGTTTGCGCCTTGAGCGATCGAGATCATCTGGCTAGCGCGGCTGAAATGATTTTTCCGCCGAAAACAGCGCCCTACGGCGAAGAGCGTTGAGGCCGATACATATGCCCGGTGTCCTCCAGACAAACCCGAAACGCCTGTGATTGCCGAATATTCCCGAAACTCCCTTCCACATTTTGTTCATGCGCAGTTTGTGCCATTCCCTTTTTGTGCCGGGGTGGGAAGCAGCCGGGATTGCCACTTATTCCTTACTTTTGCAGTTGGCTGGAAACCACAAAACTAAACCCCCGTAGTTCTCCGGTTATGTTCACTTTTGCACATAATTCCGGAACGAATGAGTTCAGCTTCTCTTACCCCTTGGAGGGGCAGCCAAGGTGGATTAGTGAAGTGGATAACGTTGTTACGATTCTGGTCGTCGAGGACGACCCGGTTATTCAAGCGTTGGTCGTAGATCTCTTTCAGACGGTGGTTTCGAATCAATCATTACCGCGTCAGGCGATGAAGCGGGGACGCTTCTCCAATCAGAGGATTCCAAATTTCGGGCGGTCGTGATTGACATCGAGCTACGTGGGAACATGGACGGCTGGGACGTGGGCCGCACCGCAAGAGAGGTAGATTCGGCAATGCCCGTTGTCTACATTACCGGCAATCACGGGGATGAATGGGCATCCAAGGGCGTTCCAAATAGCCTTCTGCTCGCCAAGCCGTTTGCGCTGGCGCAGCTTGTGACTGCCATTGCCAATCTGCTCAATACGGTAACCCCGCCAGCCGCGCCGGCAGAGGCCATACTCACGAAATACAAGATGGCCGCATGGTTCCGAAATCCGCAGAGCATCCGAAGTAAGGCCGCTTCAGTTGGGTGATATCCCGCCGGACGGTTAGCGGCGCTTTGTTCAATCGATATGTCCGGAACCGAACTTAGGCCACATCGTTACCCCGCATCGAGGCAGGCCGTCGA
Source organism: Bradyrhizobium sp. AUGA SZCCT0182 (assembly GCF_018130185.1). Taxonomy (NCBI): domain Bacteria; kingdom Pseudomonadati; phylum Pseudomonadota; class Alphaproteobacteria; order Hyphomicrobiales; family Nitrobacteraceae; genus Bradyrhizobium; species Bradyrhizobium sp. AUGA SZCCT0182. The sequence continues at coordinate 5,723 of NZ_JAFCLY010000085.1, forward strand.
TGCTGCAGTTAAACCCCGCCATTCGGATTCGGTGCAGGTGCGGAGCGACCATGGAACACGCCCGCCTTATACCCGGTCTTAGCGGGTTTGAAGATCGTGTCTTCAAATGTAACAAGTGCGGCGCGATCGAGATACGGACAGCAGACACCGATAAGTAAGGCGCGCTGGCTGCCTATTTGGCCGGGTTTTGGTAGGACGGCTTGGAATATACCGGCACGGTGCCAATCTCATGCCCCGCATCATTAATTATTGCGATTCGTCGTTGAGGATCGTCCTCGGGATTATCGAGTGATACGCCTATGGCGAGTACCGACGCCCTTATGAGTGCAGCGGTATCGTTCTCGCAAACAAAGCCCGATGCATCAAAAAAAAGGTGGCCGTCCTCAACATTGAAAAAATAACGGGGCACTGGCAAGCCTCCAACTTGGTAAGTTAGTCGTCGTCCTTTTTCTCAGGCTGGTTTGGTAGCTCACCACGATTTTCGGCAGTCTCTTCCGGATCGCCGGGTTTTTTCCCGGCCATGTTTCCAGGGTTGTAGTGAAACTTGCCTTCCGGGTTTTCGCCGGGCTGCTTTACATTCGGGTTTCGTGTGTTGTCGTCGGCCATCAGGCGTACCTTTGGAAGGAGGAACAACGTTCAACAGAACCGCGATGCCAATGTTCCTGATACTGGCCGGGGATCGCAGAATTGATTGCCGAATTAGAGGCTTCAAAGGCCGCCCTTCACCCCAAGCAGGCGCTAACCAAAATAAGATTGAACAATTCTGCCTGCTCGCCGTCGTCTTTGCAGGAGGTGGAGCGATGCAAAGTCGGAAGCAACAGCTTGAACAGTCGCGGAGGCTACTGGAGGAAGTTGGCGACGCCACAACCAAAGCCAAGCTGCAAGAGCTGTCGGAAGAGCAGTCGGAAGAGCTGTCGGAAGAATTGGAGAAAGAGCGGATGCGAAACGAGAAGCTGAGCTAGCGCTTCCGGTCGCCTTCGGTTTTGGTGACCGCCGTTAGCCTGCTGCGAATGTAGTCGGTCAGGTCGCCAACCTCCTCCTGAATATTGGCCTCTGCAATCACTTAGGGGTAAGTTCACGCAGCGGCTCGAGACGGATGGCTCGCTTTTACTTTCACAAGCACCAAGATGGAAGACTATCGGAAGACCACAAAGGGCGTGTGTTTCCCGACGAACAAGCTGCGTCGTCATGCCTTGCGTGAGGTTGCTGCCGTTATAGGCCGGATCGCTCAAACCGAAGACCGCAATGGAAGGTATGTCGGCGTCGAGGTGAACGACGGCGAGAATACGCGATGTAATGTAAGGGCGTATATTGTCGTCGAACATCCTCGTTGAGCCCGGAACGCGTCCCTTGTGCCACTCCACGCGCCTCCCGTTCTAGTCTACGAAGCCGCGCCGTCGTTACCGGTGCAGTGGCGATGAGTTCGAGCAATCCCCCCGCCGGGACTGGCTGAACGCTCTCAGCGGGCCGCGCGGGGGTTGAGGGTTTGTTGCCGGGCGGATCAAGCGGCTCTCAGCGAGCTCCGATGTCGGCTTTGCCGCATATAACGGACTCTGGGCGGACATCGCGTTACTTCCGAATGGTGCCAGAAGCACACACTCATGCATTCAACAGAACTGGTTCTATTCGATCACCTTGTCGGCGCGGAGGAGAAATGACTCTGGAATATCGATGCCTAACGCCTTGGCCGTCTTTAAATTGACGAACAGCTCAAATCGGGTTGGTTGCTGCACCGGAAGATCGCCAGGATTAGCGCCTTTGAGTACCGCATCGAGGTGACGCGACGCCTGGCGGATCATCTCCGTGACATTAGGTCCGTACGAGATCAAGCCGCCTGCCTGAACCCATGCACCCCATCCAGCCACCAGCGGCATGCGTTGCCGATTGGCAAACTCTACGATGCGCTGCGCGTTGGCCACCGTGTGCCGTGACGATACGACGTAGAGGCTGTCGATGCCAGACTCCTTCGCCGTTTCAAGCGTTCGGTCGAGTTCAGCAGGATCGTGTATTCCGACCGGCAGCAACTCGAGCTTCAAAACTTTTGCTGCGCGCTCGGCGATCGGCAGTTCGTTGTCGGCGTGGCTGGCATCGCGAACGAGCGCAACCCGTGCTATGCGGGGAGCCGCTTCCTTGAATGTTTCGAGCCGCTTGGCCGCGAGTTGGTCCGACAAAAACGTGACACCGGTCGAATTGCCGCCGGGCTTCGCCAGGCTCTTGGCAATGCCGAGTTGAACGGGATCGGCGCTCATGGCGTAGACAACCGGAATCACCTGAGTAGCCTTCGCGACATGTGACATTACATCGCCCCCGAGGGCAAAGATCACATCGGGTTTGCTCTGAACCAGCTCCGTGGCCAGTTCGGGAAGCCGCTCTGGCCGACCTTGAGCATACCGGTATTCGATAGTGACGTTCTGGCCATCGACATAGCCAAGTTGGCGAATTCCTTCTAGAAGCGCTTGCGTGTTCGGATCGCGTTCCGGAGTGCTGTAGATCAGGACGCCGATGCGCGTGCGGCGCGCCGCCGACTGTTGCGCACGCGCCCGGAGCGGCCCGGCCGACAATGCAAAGGTGGCCGCTCCTGCGATGAATTCTCTCCGCAGCATATAAGCCTCCGTCCAATGACCGGAATCAGCATACATGCTCTGCTCATGCAGACCCATGCAAAAGTCTGGTCGATGTCCGCCTTGGGTCATGCGCGTCGATTTGACCGGACCACGGCGACTTCCGGTCTACCCGGGGTGAACGGACATTCTCAGGATAGGCGGGCATGTCTCAAAGGTGCCATGAACGGACATGGCAGAATTATTCGATCACCTCGTCGGCGCGGGCGAGCAGCGCCGGGGGCAGGGTCAGGGCGAACGCTTTTGCCGTCTTCAGGTTGATTAGGAGTTCAAATTTGGTCGCCTGGTAAATCGGAATGTCACCCGGTTTGGCACCTTTCAGGATTTTGTGCACGTCATCGGCCAACTGCCTGAACAGCTCCGTGAGATCGAGCGCATAGCCCATCAGCGCGCCGGCTTCGACGTAATCGCGGTACGGACATATCGTCGGCAAGCGTTTTTTCACGGCGAGTTCGGCGATGAGCTGGCGGTTGGCGTAGAGGTCGCCCTCTCCGCTCACCAGCACCGCGTCCGGCCGTTGCTCCGCTATCGCATCGAAGACGCGCTCAATCTCCGAGGGTTTCCCCTCCTGCGGGAAGACAAAAGCCAGCGAAATTCCCAAACGCGCGGCGGCACCCCGCAAGACTTGCCCCACAGACCCTTCCCATCCGCCGCGCATCCCCAGGAATACGGCCTTCTGCATCGAAGGAATGGCTTCTTTCAAGAACTCCAGCCGCTTTCCCCAGATCTCGATGCCGGCATCAAGCGTGATGCCGGTGAGGTTGCCGCCGGGCCGGTGCAGGTTGGTCACCAGCCCCGCCTGCAGCGGATCCAGCATGAAAGCAACAATCGGTATCGTACCGGTTGCCGCCTTGAACACGGTCACGACGGTATTCGTTCCGGTGACGATCACATCCGGGTTGCGGGTCACGATTTCACGGACCACTTCGGCATAACGATCGTGACGTCCCTCGGCCCAGTAGCGTTCGATGATCAGACTTTGTCCTTCCACGTAACCTAAACGGCGCAGCTCGCCGAAAAAGGCGCGCCATGCGCTGCCCCCGCCCGTTTCAGTCAGGAGCGCGGGCGGGATTGCCGGATGGAACATCGCCAGCAGCGGCGGTCTCGCCGCTTGCTGCGCGCGCGCCGCCGGCGGCCACGCCACCGCCGCGCCGCCAAGCAGAGTAATGAACTCGCGTCGCCTCACTACCATCGCCTCCCGCGCTGACCAAAACGATAGCACACCTCAGTACGGTGGGAGACTGCTGCCCTGCGAATTCCGGCCCAGCTTAGGACCGGATTGGGTCAAAAGCGACACTTTGGTCGTCGGCGGACTACTTCCGGTTTCCCCCGGAAGCGGACATCGTCAGGGCCGGTCGGCATGTCTCAAAAGTGCCAACAGCAGAAGTCCGCCGCGTCACTCAATGACTTCGT
>NZ_JAFCLY010000086.1:0-9598 GCF_018130185.1 Bradyrhizobium sp. AUGA SZCCT0182
CAGCTTGCAAAGCTTGGGGCGCCGCGCCCGATCCCACCCGGCCCGATCGGACCCCGCAGCCCGATAGCGATCCGCCCTGAGTTGGTCTGATGACGTTTTCGAAGATGTCGCTCACGAGCTGCGCCGGCGCTGCGACTTGCAGATGCGCGATCTCCCCTGTGCGCTCTCTGATTTTGTTGAACGTCATGAGGGGGCGGATCGGCGCCAATTGATGTTGCGACTGGTTTAACTACGTTCCTCACGAGCCGCGCAAAGCGCCCGATGGTCGTGACAAAAACGGCCCCGGCAGGCGGGAAGCTCTCTGGGGCCGCTCACAACCGCAACGCCGAAAAGCGCCAACGGCGACCAAAGCTAACGCGACTTGGTTGAATCGTTTCCCAGCTACTTTGGAGTACCTCCGCAGCCGTTTCGTAAACTAGCCAGTCGGTTGGAACGCTGGGCCGGGAGAGGAGTTTGGATTTTCCTTCTACGTGGTGTTTTTATCGTGGGGCAAAATTGTGAGTGACGTGCAAGAATTCAATAGACTGGTCGTCGGCGCTCGCTTCAAGATCAGTGAACTCGGAGCCACTCGATTGCGATCGCTGGCCGGCAAGACGGGGATCGTGGTCGAGGTTTTTCGAAGCAATACAGGCGTCACCGTGCTGTTCGATGGTGCCAAAAGACCAACCTGCCTGCACAGGGATTTTATCACCCCAATCTCGCGGTAACGCATCCTAGCGCGCGGCTTTTCGCTTGCTCGCCCGCTCTGTTGCGGAAAACTGCAGGCTGGTAGATCGGCACCAGGCTACACGAAGCGGTGATAGCGGACCGCTACATGAACATGAGGTGGCCTTACGCGAAGATCATAAAGCCAAGGAACGCCACCAAGACGGCCAGGCAAATCATCCCGAGTCGGAAGAACAGGGTGCTGCGATCCATGGCGTGGCCGGCTAAGTTTCATTTAACGTCGTCTACTTCCCCGCGCGACCCGCCGGTGGTCGTGAGACCAAATCTCGATGGTCGGAGGGTCTTCAAAATATTGGCGGCCTCCCGCTCCGCGGTTTGCGGGTCGGTAGCGGCGAGGTCATAGCGGGCCAGCGCCATCCCGCTAAGGTCGAGCGCGTAGGCAATGGATCTAGTTAAGCGCGCCGTTCCTGGGCCGTCTGTCCATCTTTTGAACCCCTGCGTGTCAGGCGCCTTATTGCTTGCGCACCCACTCTGGTTGCGGAAAACTCCGGCTGGTCGAAATCTTGGCTGAAGGCTAAGAAAATGACAAAGGCACCGAGCAAAGTTGAACTACAGAAGCCGGTCAGCAAAGCCGAGCGCGAAGCGCGGAAGGCATTCCGCCAAGTCGACGCCGAAAAGGCAATGACCGAGCACGAAATCGCGCAACAGGCGTTCTCAAAACACCGCGAGCGCCTCAAGGCCGAGCGGCTGGAGCGCGAGGCTGCAGCGCCACCGCGCACAGTCCAGCCCAAAGCGAAGAAAGCGAGACGGCGTTGGACCTCCGAAGAGGAGCAGAAGCTTGAAGAGCTTCTCGATGCCGGAAAGGAAGCCGCCGAGATAGCTGTTGAACTGAACCGAACACGCCAAGCTGTCTATGCTCGATTGCAACGGCGTTACAGAACACGAGCGAAGCAGCCAGCCCGGCTTATAGACGGGGGCTGACGCAGCGTCCCGCCGTTTTACAGGGGAAATGACGATGAGAGTTTTGATCATTCTCGCCGCGGTATGTTTTTCAGCGTCCGCGATGGCGCAGGGTCCTTCGCCGCCGAAGGAGGGCCAAAAGCCGCTGGTTCAGGTGAAGCCAAAAGCAGCAGAAGGCTGCAAGCTCGTCGGGACGGTCAAGGGGACAAAGCTTTGAGCCGGCAATTGCACGGCGGCTTCAGAACTGCGCGGAACGGCATCCACGGACGAACCCTCCGCGCCAGCGCCGGCTCCTAAAGCAAATTCCCCCGCGGCGAAAGAATAAGCACTTTCGGGGGCGGCTCTCGCGCGTCACCTCACGCCCAGATCCCATGCGCTTCCGTCGGGCAGCGAACAGACGACCTTTTCACTGTTATCCCAGCAGATTGGCGGTTCAAAAGAAGGCTCGATTCAAGCACTCGCGGCGGTCCGGCAATTTGCCTGCAATCTAGCGGCTCTTCACCTGATTATCATGGGCTTCGCCGCCTTGACGCACTCTTCCACTTTCGGTTCGTCAAGATTCGTCTTCTGGCATTTCAGCCTCTCCGCGGCTTCATCAAAGCCGCAGCCAGACAGGGCAATAACGCTGTCAGCACCATGAATCCAATATGAGTTTCCCATCGCCCGTTTTCCAGCCTGGAAGACGATGTTCCAAGCGGGAAGGGTTTGGGAACAATGCATCGACCTTCGCATAATCCCGCATGAACAACTTGGACGCGCGGAAAGAGGAGGCCTTCGTCTATGTGTCGCTAAGCACAGGGACGCTAATCGCGTGCCTCGCCCCAGCCTTGGTGGCCTCGGCCGGACCCTGCTTTGGCGTCCGGTGCCGCACTCACATGCGGCCGCCAAAAAACTAGGTGCCTCCTGTTTTGTTTCAAGAGAATGGAAGGTTTGTCGCCACATGGGGACGGCGGAACGAACCTGTCCGGCGAGCCTTAATGGCTTGGAACCTCACCGCCCCAATACCGCGATCTTGGAGAAGTCCCATGCACCGGCAATTTTCCCGCGGAGCCATTATCGTTCTGATCGTGCTGCTTGCCGTCCTGGCTGGACGGCCCTACCTCGACACCCTGCTGTTCGCGGCCACCTCCCCGAGGCCGATTGCTGCACGCAGCGACCTGGCGGAGGCGGAGCGCGCGACAATCGGTCTGTTCGAACGGGTCTCGCCTTCCGTAGTCCAGGTCGTGGGTGCCGCGAATGCCTCGCCGCCAGGATACGCCGAGAGCGAGGGCGGAGGACAGAGCGGCACGGGCTTCGTGTGGGACGGCGCCGGCCACGTGGTCACCAACAACCATGTTGTGAGCGGAACCCGAGAGGTTGCGATCCGGTTCGCTACCGGCGAAGTAGTCGGCGCATCGATCGTCGGGACCGCGCCGAATTACGACCTCGCCGTCGTCAGGCTGCGCAATACCCGCAATCTGCCCAGCCCCATCGCGGTAGGAACCTCAGCCGATCTGAAGGTCGGCCAAGCAGCGTTCGCAATCGGCAATCCCTTCGGGCTCGACCAGTCACTGACAACGGGCGTGATAAGCGCTCTGAAGCGGCGACTGCCGACGAGCGCCGGGCGGGAAATCGGCAACGTCATCCAGACCGACGCCGCCGTTAACCCCGGCAATTCCGGTGGACCGTTGCTGGATTCCGCCGGGCGACTGATCGGCGTCACCACCGCGATCATTTCCCCATCCGGATCCAACGCCGGCATAGGATTCGCTGTCCCGGTGGACACTGTCAACCGCGTCGTTCCCGAGCTTATCAAAAACGGCCGCGTTCCAACCCCGGGCATCGGCATCATTGCCGCGAACGAGGCTGTCGCAACCCGACTTGGGATCGAAGGCGTCGTGGTGGTGCGCACCGTGCCCGGATCGCCGGCTGCGCAAGCGGGGTTGCGCGGCATCGACCAGGCCGGCGAACTCGGCGACGTCATCGTGAGCGCGAACGGACAGCCGGCCAGGCGACTGTCCGATCTGACGGACCAGCTAGAAGCCGTCGGCGTGGGACGCGAGATCGAGCTCTCGGTGAAACGCAAGGACGGGCCGTCGACTGTCCGGGTAAAGATCGAGGACATCGGCCGCTCCAGTTGAGATATCAAGCGAGCCCGACAGCCTGCGGAAATCCACCCCGGAGGCCGTCAAAGACGAACTGCACGGCAAGCCCTGCCAGGAGTATGCCGGATATCCTTCCGACGACGTCGGCCCCGGTCTGCCCTAAGATCCGTACGAGCACGTCCGCCGCGCGCATCGCGATGTAGGTGATGGTGAGACACAGCCCGATCATCACGATGATGGATGCGTCTTCGCTCCAGCCTTCGGCCCGACCTGTCAACAGCACGACCGCAGAAAGAGCCCCGGGACTGGCGATAAGAGGGAAAGCGAGGGGGAATACTGCGATGTCGCCCGGCTTTTCCGCGTCTCGCCGTTCCCCCTCGTTGATCGATGAAAGACCGGGACTCGAAAATGTCAGCGTCAACGCCTGGAGAAAGAGCAACATGCCACCCGCCACGCGAAACGCCGGCAGCGAGACGTGCAGCAGGGACAGTACCAAATTTCCGCCCACCGCGAAAAGCAGCAGCATGAGTCCCGCAATAGCGACGGACCGAAGGGCAAGGCTCCGCCGCTCCTTGTGGTGGGTGCCGGACGTGAGGCCGGCGAATATGATCGCAGTCTCGATCGGCCCGATCGTGACGAACAGCGTGACGAAGCTCGACAGAAGGCTTGAAGGAACGTGCATCGAACCTGTCCGAGGGATTGTGGCTCGCCGAAATTTTTCTACGGCTCAATCGAGGATGAGATGACGGCGGGAGGCTGCGAGTAGGCTTCCGGCGGATCCGGCCGCGTCACGAGATAGAGCTCGCCCGCCACCAACATGACCGCGGCGACCGCCAATCCAAACATGGCAAGCACCAGATCGTATGGGTCATCCATCGCATTCGAAAAATTGCAATGTGGTTGAGGCCGGAGCCATCGCCTTTGGCTATCCGCGCGAGCGCTAGAGGTGAATAACAGCGGGTCCGAAGACCTTTGGCTATCCGCGACAGGCGCCGTTGTGAACGGCGGGCGATGGCTCCGCCCAATCGAACGTCGTTCCGGAAAACTTGTTCCAAGGTTGCCATCGCAAAACGATCGGTCGCAACCGCGGTGCCGTGCAGGCATTCGACCGCGCAGCTTTAAGTTTGTCATGAGGACTAAATGTTTGATATCTGGCAAACCCCGTCGCCGATTTCGGTTTTTCTGTCTCTGCGAACGGAGGGACACATGAAACCAAAATTGCTCTTGCCGGATTGTTCTCGCTCACCGCCGTCGGATTGGCTCCGCGACCGGCCTCCGCAATTCCGAACGGACTGCCGCATGCCAACCAGGTCACAAAGGTCGAGCAGGTGCGCTGGGGCTGCAACCCGTGGGGCCGCTGCTGGTGGCGGCCGAACTACTATGGCGCCTACGGCTTCTATCCCGTGCCGCGCTTCGGCCATCGCCATTGGGAGCATGCCATTGGGGTCATCGCGGCTGGCGCCGATGGTAACCTTTCCTGGGGGCTCCGGCCCCCTTTTCCCTTTAGGTCAGGCTGGCGCCCTAGCGAAAATCGGGGAGCAAAAAATTTTATCCGCCCCCTTGAAACCAAAATCCGGTTTTTTTATTTTTCAGTCGCCATCGCAAGATGGCTTCTGGGCGCCTGATGGGCCCGGGAAACCTAGAGACGGGCACCGGTCGTGTCCGGTGCCGCTCGTACCATTTTGCTCTTTGGAGGATTTGGCTATGCGCACTTACGACTTCTCTCCCCTTTGGCGCTCGACCATTGGTTTCGATCGCCTCTTCGACCTCGCCGAAACCGCCCAGCGCGCTGGCGAGGACAACTACCCCCCTTACAACATCGAACGGCTAAGCGACGATCGCTACCAGATTTCACTGGCGGTCGCTGGCTTTTCGCCCGACGAAATCTCGGTAACGGCCGAGCAGAACGTGGTCACCATCGAGGGCAACAAGCGGGATAAGGCCGAGCGCGACTATATGTACCGGGGCATCTCCGCGCGGCCGTTCAAACGGCATTTCAACCTTGCCGATTATGTCCAGGTGAGGAGCGCCGCATTCGAGAACGGATTGCTGCAGATCGAACTGGTGCGGGAGATTCCCGAGGCCATGAAGCCGCGACGCATTGCGATCAATGGAGCGGCGGCCAGCAGCATGCAGCAGCTCGAAGCCAAAGCCGCTTAAATAAATATCTCGCCTTTAAGCACAGCGCCCCGCCCGGACGAACGGGCGGGAATGCTGACGTCTGCCTAAACCGGAAGTGTCTCACAGAAAGGAGAAGGAGGGCTTTCGATGATTGATCGTCCTGACAACGTCATTGACCTGAATGGAATACTGCATCCCGGTATTGCTTACGATCATCCCCGCGACGTCGTCGCAGACCCGGCAATCTCGATTGACCAGAAGCGTGCGATCCTGGCGTCCTGGGCATCGGACGCAGCCGCCGTGCCGTCGAATCCGGCGCTCAGGGAACTGCCGGGGCGTTATCGCCGGGTAACCATCGATGAAGTGCTTGAAGCCTTGGCGGAATTGGATTCAGCACCCAACGAGCCGCCGGGTGGAAAGCCGGCCCGGCTGAAATCGACCGCCCGAGCGAGCATCGCTGCATAGACAACAACCGCACGCACGAGATCAGCATGATTGAAGAGAAATTTGCGCGGTTGCGCACCCACCGCAACAACATCGACCGATACCGACGGCTGTTGAAGACCGAACTGACGGAACTCGAGCGCCGGTTCATCGAGAGGCGCCTATCGGAAGAGCAGACTGCGATGGATGAACTGGCTGCCTCAACGTTTCCAGTCCGCTTCAACCAGCCGATGCTGGCCGGAGCCAGCATGGCTCCGCCCGCTGGGGAGGCCTGCCATGTCTGATATCGAGGATTTTCTGATGCGCAGCGGACAGAACGTGATCAACCATTGTGAGCGTCTTCTCTCTTCATGCCGATCGGACGAGGAACGAGAGCGGCTGAGGCGCCTCATCGGCAACGGGGAGCAATTTCTAGAGTGGTTGGCACGGCGGGGAATTTCCCGTCGGCTCGCCGTGTAGCTGCCGCTCGACCTGCCGGCACGATGGTCGGTCGTGTTCCCTCTGCCGTAAATCGGGCGTCTTATGATTCGTCTTTTGCTCCTTCGGGAGGGCCTTGCGCGCGTCGGCTCGCTTTCGTTCCGCGATTTCGGCAGGCGCCCGTCCAGGCGAAGCCGTTGTTGCGGCGGCCCGACCCTTCTCCTCGCGCAGCATCGGAAAGCCCGAATCGTTGCAGCGGCCGGCCAGCTTGTGCGCAATCGTCTTACGGTCGGGAGTAACTCGAAGACCCCATACACCGCTTTGGATTCAATCGTACCCCACCTGAATTTTTTGGTCCAGTTATGGCGAACGGGTTGTTTCTTCGTTCAACGCACACAGAAAGGCTAATTGGTTCGCCATTTGATAAAGTTTCGCCGATGTGAAAAGTCGCGCTACCGCGTTGCCGGTGGCGCCCTATGCGCGTGCCAGCAACGAACGCTAGACCTTCGGCCCCGACGGACCAGACGGCCGCCGTCCGGCTTGTACTTTCGCATCACCGAACTTCTCAACAGAAGATTGAGCGCTTCTGGAATAGCTCCTTTCCTTTGGCAAGGATGACACGGGTCTTCAAATGCCTTGAAGACTTCGACAAGTGCACCAAGCCCCACGGCAAACACGTCTGCAGAGCTTTGTTGGCCATCTTTGGGGGAAGCAGCTCATCCCTTTCACAAAGTGACGTTCACCCTCTGATTCTATTCCGTTCTCAACGAACGAATCGAAGTCGGACAGATCAGCGCGGATAAGGTCTTAATTGAACCTTACCACCTCCGGCCTGTTGTCCCGTTCAACAGGAGGTTTCCATGCCAGACAACAAGAGCCAAGGTATCGTTCGTGACGAGCGCGGTCAGGAGCAGCCCGCAGACAAGGAGCGCGCCCAGAAGGTCGTTTCCGTAGAGGAAAAGAAGAGGGTCGAGACCGAGGTTGAGAAGACTGCCGAGAAAAGCGGCTTCTAGGAACCTAAGTTCCGATTCGCGCATTGTCGCTCGAACAGGAGACGACCATGGCTGTGAATAACGGCACGTTATGGCCCTTTTGCCAGATGTCGGTAGAACCGTGCGCACCGCATCGAGGGAGCCATTCGGAGCACTGCATTTGGCGATAAGCTCGTCGCTGGCCGACTGGCCGCCTCGTGGCGGTCGTGACCGTTCGTGGGGATGCGCCCAGCTCGGCCTCAGGACGCAGTTGCACGCGATCACGGACAACCAGGTTTCGGAAATGGTCGAGGTACGGCGCCTCGACGTGCGAACCGCGGGCCGCACAAGAACGCCGATGGCACGGTGGCGCATCTATCGTCCATCACGGCGCGCAGGCTCTCCTCGAGAACGGCGTCAGCCGCCCTCTCGCTGCTTTGTGCGCTGGCCACCTCCGCGGCCTTGCGGTCAGCTCCCAATCGCTCCCGCTGTTGCTGCCCAGAACGCCTATCAGCGTCCAGCCAACTGAGAGTTCGCCATTTCCGGCGGTTCGTGCTTGGGCCTTGATCTAGCCGCACATAAAGGCATGGACCCCGCGCTTGACCGGACATTTTCGCAGGCCCGGTAACTTTACCAAACGCTTGGGCCGGTGGAAGGCTTTGAGGTCACTAGCGCACCAACCCCGCCAGAAGCAACCATGTAAGCTTGAATGATCCCTACGCGTGCGACTGCAAAACTGAGCCAAGGAAAATCTACGCTGTTTCAAAAGACCGTGGTCGAAACCGTAGTTCGCGTGGTACGTGATCGACGGAAAGCGAGTGTTATCAAGGGAGTTGACGGGACACCCCTTCCGCCAAAATTATGTATAATATATTGATAATATTGAGCATTTTTAAAGCTGGTGGATCTACCCACAATTGGACCCACAAGACCACGGGCAGAGTATCGGCCCGCCCGCCGCGGGTTCGATGGCCCATGTCGTACATCAGCAAAAGATCACCTTGAGGCGAAAATGCTGTTGGGCAGCCTTCGCTGCGCCACGACAATCCCATGGCGGAAAGCGATGAGCGAGGGCCGATCTGCAATCCGCTACGATAATTTCTCTGTGAGGTTGAATGCGTTGCTTAATGGTGGAGTAACGGATTTCTACTCCGTGGGTTGCAGGTTCGAATCCTGCTGGGATCGCCAGAAAAAACCCTTGCAAATAAAGGGTTTCTCGCAATTCCAGTTTGTTCTTTTGGCAAAATCAGTGCGGCTAAACGCTGCTAGCCGGTGCAAGTGATATCAAGCAGTTACGGGTGATTAGCAACTGTTCCGGACAGCACGGAAACAGCATGGCGCCTTCGTGGTTTGTTCTAGGTCCGGCGCCGGTCTGGCAGCTATCGAGGCCCTCGCCTATCTAGCCCGTATGCGGAATCAGCGTTTAAACCCTGCATACCGCCCCGCGCAGAACTAAGGCCGAGGTGGCGGCGCTACTCGCCTTTACGTTTCTCCGATTCCGCCTGCAGCCAGAACTCTAAGTCCCGACCCACCGGGCGCCCGTGTTGCTCCCAGAGCTCGTGGGCACGCGCCCTGATTTCTTCTTTGGTCCGTCTCGCCGCCAGGCGTTGCCGTAGCTTCTGTTTTAGCTCTTCGACCCAAGCAGTGAGGCGCTGATAGGTCGTTTGGTCCGTGACGCGCGAGACTATGCGGGTCGCTTGCTCGATCTTGCGTTCCAGTTGGAGGGGATCCCTCGTTCTGGTCCATGGCTGACCTCCGTCAATGTATGACGAAGTTGGCCGGCAATTGTTCGGCTCATCGCTTAGAAGGAGTTGCTTGGAACGGTCGCGGCGGTCGTGAATTAGCGAAGCGTCGTGCCAACCCCCGAGCACGATAGATAACCTCCAAGACGGCCCTGGATTTCGTGCACCAGGGCCGTCGCTTTTTTAAGGGCGG
>NZ_JAFCLY010000087.1:0-8569 GCF_018130185.1 Bradyrhizobium sp. AUGA SZCCT0182
CATTGATGCTTCGCTGAACCAGCGCGGCAGCAATCTCTAAGTCTTCGTTCCTCGCCGGGCGAATGCAAATTGGCATAACTTTCACGTGCGCCAGCCGTTGAGAATAACATGGTAACGGCTAAACCACAGCGTGGCTAGGGCAGGAGCGGCTCTGTTAGTGCAACCTGAGCCGCTGGCCGATGTCCGCCTCGGGTCAAACTGAGAAGTCCGGACGTGCAACCGGGAAGTCGGCTTTACCCTCAAGATCGGACATCGTCAGCCGGTCTGTCAGCTCCGAAAAGTGCCGTGCCAATAGGAGACGAAGCCCTGGCGATCAGCGTGCCCCACTTATCCCTTACAGACCGGGACCCATGACAGGAAAAAACGTTACGCGCCTCGATCTCTACGAAGCCGTCTACCAGACCGCGGGACTATCACGAGCCGAGTCGTTGGCTATGGTTGAATTGGTGCTCAACGAGATCACCGACACCCTGGCGAAGGGCGAATCCGTTAAGCTCTCGTCGTTCGGTTCGTTCATCGTACGCAATAAGAAGCAGCGTGTAGGCCGCAATCCAAAGGCCAGCGCTTCGTCGCCGTCCCCGCCCTTAATCGATGACCTCGTTCGCAGACACCAAAAGTGCTTGCGGCACGATCAGTCCCAGCGCCCTCGCGGTTTGAAGGTTGACGACAAGGTCTATATTGTCCGACTGCTCGACGGGTATATCGGCCGGACTCGTACCCTTGAGAATCTTGTCGACGGATATCGCGGCATACCGCCAGGTTTTCGCGGCGTTCGGACCATACGACAGAAAACCCCCAGCCCGAGCGAAGTCGGTAAAACCAGAAATCGCAGGAATTTTTTGCGCTGCCGTCATCCGCGCGAATTCCGCAAGATGGTCAAAAAATTGGGGCGACGGGAACAGAATAAGCGCCTCGACCCGCGCGCGGCTCGCCGCCCGGAATGCGTCGGGGAGATCGTCAGCCCTATTCACCGCAATAGCGTAATGCTGCAACCCGAGTGACGGCAGGGCCGTCTGCATCGCCTCGAAGCTTGGTTCGAGCGCTTGCCTTAGGCGCGCATCCCACAATACGCCCACGCGCGATAGGCCCGGCACCGCCTCTTTCAGCAAGGCCAGCTGTTTCGGAATCAGATCAGCATAGCGATCAACTAATCCGGTGACGTTGCCGCCAGGCCGAGAGAGGCTGGAAACGAGTCCGTGCTGAACCGGGTCTTCGCCAATACCTACGAATATAATCGGGATCGTCGTGGTCGCGTTTTTTACAGCCAAGGCTCCGGGCAACCCCCCACCAGCCATAATGACGTCGACCTTGGCCCGAACCAGATCAGCGGCGAGGCCGGGTAACTTCTCATATCTTCCTTCTGCCGACCGGTACACGAAGGCGATGTTCCTGCCTTCGAAATAGCCGCGCTCGCGCAGAGCCTGGCGCGTTTCCGCGAAGCGCCGGGCGGGGTCCGCATCGCTGCAACCACCGCACAGGATACCGACGCTATAGGTCTTTTCCGCCTGCTGCCCCGCTACGGGTTGCGTGGCTACGAGGCTGCCGAATGCAATGCTTAGCGCAGCGAGACAACAGACAAAACTCTGCTTCATCGCGTCCTCCGCATATTCGGTAGACCGTACGGGGAGGCGCGGATTCCGGCGCTCGGTCTCAGGATCGGTCTGACGGTCGGCCAGCCACTTCCGGTCTACCCCGTGGACCGATGCCGCCGGGCATTCGTACAAGCGTCGTTCGATATTATAGCGACGCGTGCCGGTTCAATACGGCCGAGTCGGTGCCGGGTGGAGTTCCATGCAATCGTTGCGGCCGGTTGTACGAAATACCGGCGTACTTGTCCTCTGTCTCCATAACAAAATAGGTGGCGGAACTGCCGCTGCCGATCGTACAAAAAATGGAGTTCGGTTCAGTGTGGGAGCAAGGGCACGCCATCAGTGTCACCCTCGGGGGTGACAGGCCTTTGAGGTTTTCCACGGGAGGGTGACAATCTGTCACCCTTGGCTCGCGGCAGGTTATCCGTCGGCGGCATTCGGAGCCGGTACGTGCTTGAGGTTTACTCTGTCCTATCAGAGCGCAACTGATGCGGAGAGGGGGATCCCACAGCCAATCAATGAACTCCGAATAAGGGCCATCATCAGATCGCCGCGGCTCGTTGGTTGGTAACATAGTCGACGATCTCGGCAACGCCAGCCATCCTCACGAAGCTGTCTCGGGCAGCGCGATCTCCTTCCCTTCGAGGCGTTAGGGCTTTATTCTTAGAACCCATAGCTTTTTTAGGTTTCGCCTTGATCGAACGGCGATCGCACTCACCCGGTTCAGCCGGGTTTTGCGCTTCAATTGTCGCGACGAGCGTGGCCGCTTGCTGCTTGACACTTCAGGGTGCTGTAGGGCCTAATTTACCTCAGATTGAAACGGCCTTGGCGCGAGAATTGGGTTGTCGAGTGAGGAGTAGCGCCCTGACACGCCAGGCGGGCTGTCGAGTAAGGAGTAACACCCTGACACGCCGCCGTCACAGCAGCTTAGTTGGATCGCGCCAGCCTTGGGCACGGGCCAAGATATCAAGTCCGCGACCTCGTCTGCCGCGATTCATCGATCTATCGGACGGTCATTCATACTGTCACTTGGACCCAGCTGCCGCTTCTCAATTCGATAACGCGATTGCTCAGATGGGAATCGGCATCGCGACCATTGGCAAATCCACGGGGAGGAGGAAGGCAATCGCACCGTCCCGTCGGCACGTTGGCAAGAGCCGGCAAGAGCTTGCGACGGAGCGAAAATACGTTTCCATTCTGCGCGCCGATCTGCATCGATCCTCTGACCTGGTAACGGACCTCGCTCTGGAAGATTCCATCGCACGGCTCGCGCCGGCGCTGGAAGAAATGCGATCCGCCGTTCATGAGTACAACGGCATCGTCTATCGAGAAATGGGTGACGGAATCTTCGCTGTATTCGGCGCGCCGGTAGCCGACGGTTTGCACGCCGTAATGGCTTGCTTCGCAGCACTTGAACTGCTGCGCCGGATAGAGGCGCTGGAGGATGATAGCGTCCGCATACGGATAGGAGTGCATTCGGGCTTGGTAGTCGCCGGGCCCCGCAAGCTCGACTACGCGACGACATACGATTTTGACGGCCCACCACTCATCATGGCCGAGCGTTTGCAGGCAATTGCGGAACCTGGACAGGCCCTTGCGTCCGAGGACTGTCGGGTGCTCGCTGAAGGGTACATCCAGTTTGGAGCAGGCGAATCGCAGGCCTTGAAGGGTTTCGCACACCCCGTGATCGTTCATCCTATCAAGGGTGTTGATGAGCTCTCAAAGTGGCAAGTCACGAGGGGTCGCGGTACGGCGGTTTTCGTCGGCCGTGAAGCAGAATTATCGCACGTGCTCGCGCTTGGTGAGTCAGCTGCTGCCGGGGCTGGTCGAAATACGATTGTCTCGGGCGAGCCGGGGGTGGGCAAATCACGCCTCGTCCGCGAGGCGCTTGGTACGCTGCATCAACGGGGTTGGCAGTCAATGGAGGTGGAATGTAGCCCGATTGTCGGGCATTCACCTTTTGCGCTGTTGAAGAGCATTCTCGTCATCGCGACATCGGCGCTGGGCGACGTGGAGACCGCTGCGCTCAAGGCCGAGCTTCCAGTTGCGCAATTGAACGCGATGCGGATCGTTCTCGACGGAGCAGCGGCCGATACGTTGCCAGATTGGGCGAGGCTTGCTGCGCGCGCACGAGAACGCGCGATCGTCGAAATGGCCGTTGCAGTGGTAGCCCGGCGGATTGGACAGCAACCTGCGTTGCTTCTCATTGAGGATGTGCAATGGGCGGACGAGGCCAGTGCCCCCGCGCTTGAAGCGATTTTGAGCCAGGCGAAACACCTGAAGTTGTTTGTGCTCGCGACTGCTCGAACGGGAGATCTCCCGACCTGGATTAAGCGCACATCGGACTCGCGACTTGTGTTGGCGCCCTTGAAACGCGATGCCGGCCTCGTCATGCTAGACCAGTTACTTGGCACGTCACCCCATCTTCAGCCGCTCAAGGCGCGCATACTGGAGCATACTGGTGCGATGCCGCTGTTCATAGAGGAGGTTTGTCGAGGATTGGTTGAAGCCGGGCGATTGACCGGTTCATGGGGGGAATTCGAACCGGCATTCGAGGAGACGGCGCTTGGCGTTCCCTTGACGGTTCAGGGCGTGATTGCGAGCCGCATCGATCGGCTTTCGCTGCGTGAGAAGCGATTTTTGCAGATCGCTGCCGCCATCGGTCCGCAGCCCCCGAGCCACCTGTTGAAGGTGCTGAGTGGAGCGAAGGAGTCGATCTTTCGTCAGATGCTCACCGCTCTTTTGACGGCGGGCATGTTGACTTATTCGCCGGAGGCCGGCCGGACGGAGATTGCGTTCCCGCATGAATGCGTGCGCCAGGTTGCCTATGATGCCACCCTCGAGTCCGATCGAGTGAAGCTGCACAAGCGCATCCTGAACGAACTGGAGACAGAGGCAGCCGCTGCTGCCCAGAACAGCGGGAAAGAGTTGGCAGCGCTGATGATTCATCACGCCGTTCAGGCGACGGAATGGGCACGCGCAGCCGAATTGGCAACGGCAGTAGCCCGGCGATGCTTCGCGCAGTCAGCTTTTGCGGATGCCAAGCGACACTTCGAACTGGCAATGGCGTCCGTTGATAAACTGCCCCCTTCGCGGAAGCGCGAAGCAACCGCGATCGACCTCAGAATTGAGGCGCGCATGGCCTACGGCAATTTGGGGATGGTGAGTCGTTGGCTGGACCTGGCAAGAGAAGCCGAGGCCCGCGCGGTTGCCGTCGGCGACCGGGTTCGGCGCATTCCCGCCCTGGCGATGCGCGCTGCGGCTCTGAATTTCTGCGGAGCGCCAACGGAAGCCATCGAGGCCGGGCAGTCGGCCGTGCGGGAAGCGGCCGAGAGCGGCGACCGAGGGTGGCTTGCCTATGCCGAATACGGTTTGGGTCAGGCGCACTATGTAGCCGGCAACTACGCCAAAGCCGTGGAGACGCTCGAGAGAGCGTATCGGCGTTTCCGCATCGAGGGCGCCGCACCACCTCCTGGCGGGGGCTCCGCTCAGGCCGCGCTGCTCAGCTGCATGATGATCTGCGTCAGCAATGCCGCGCTCGGCGATGATGGTGGTGTTGCTGCGGCGCAGGCGCGGGCAGATGAAATTGCCAGCGAGTCATCAACACCCGCTGCTGCAATCGCGGGTGGATTCAGTCGTGGAGTTCTTCTGCTGTCGAGAGATGACATCAAAGCCGCGGAAGAGACGCTGGCGCAGTCACTGAGGCTCGCCCGGCAGCACGAAGTCCATCTCTTCATACCTGTGCTAGCCAACCAGCACGGATACGCGCTCCTGCAGCTCGGGCAAATAGAGGATGCGCGAGAGGCTTTTCGGACAGCGCATGATGAGTCTGAACACCTTGGGCACCGGTCCGCGGGGTTGCGCTCGGATCTCGGCCTGGTCCTTTGCGACGCGGCGTCTCCGCTCAAGCGCAAGACAGCGCTGGAGGCGGCAGTACGAATTGAGCAAAGCAGCCGGCAAGGCGGGTACCAGCCTTTAGAGTTGGAAGCCCTTCTTGTTGGAGGCGCCTTGCTTGACGCATTGGGAGAGGATTTTTCGGCGTCTCAAGCAGCGGCCGAGCGTATGGTGGCGCGCACCGGCGCCTTCGGCACGGAACGCGACGTTTGCCGTATGCTCGCGCGAGTTCTCGGCAAGGCACCCGTTTGCGGAGCGGTTGGTCAGCCGGAAAGTGGCCAAAGTTTCTAAGTCACAAGGGAGGCAGTTATGACAAAGGCACCGAAAACAGTCTTAAATCAAACTTACGACGGGAAAAAGTCGAGCAAGTCCTCCACCGGGAAAAAGTCAAGCGAGGTGAAGTTATTTGGTGCTCTCTACCAGGACTATCCAGTTGACTTTTCCTCGAAGTATTTTTCTGCGGCAGCGGTGGCTGACAGCGTTTTGAACATCAAAGCTGCTGGTTTCACTAGGGATAGTTTGTTGTGGGGTTACTATCAGAAATTCGCGGCGAGCGATCCTAAGGATCAAAGCAATTGGAGTGACGTCCGCCTTTACCAGAACTGGGAATCGGCCATCGCAGAGGCGCGGGAAGCGTTGTTGAAGATGCCGGTCGATCGCAGTCTACCGGGACCTGATCCGGATAATCCCGGTGTGAGGGCCCGCAACATGCTTGAGCATCTCGACACAGCGGTAAGAATTGCCCTGTTCGACAAGCACCTGTTGGGCTCATCGACGAAATCCGGTGTTGCGATCGAAGTCAGCGTGGGGACCCAGGCCCGGCCTTCGCGGCGCCACAAGGTCATGACCTCATGGCAGCCCGATCCCACTAACCCTTCCGACCCAAAATACAAGTGGAACAAGCTTATCATCACCATGACCTGCCCCAAGGGAGGATGGATCGGTCCGGCGGTCTGGAAGTACAATGGCCCGAGCCGCTTTACGCGATACACCGCGACCTACAAAGTACCGGCGGCCCCGGTCCGCAAAGTTGACCAGATCCTCTTCATCTTTAATGGTCTCGAGAGCTTGCCTAATCCTCAGCAAAGCCATTATCCAGGGATCTTGCAGCCAGTCCTGCAATGGACAAAGGGCGATGGTTGGGCCATCCGGAGCTGGTATGTCCCATCCAACTACGCCCCATCTATCGAAATGATGCCGGGGCTAAACGAAGAACGAAGGTTTACTGACGCTGACTCGCCGGCCTGGACAAAGGCAATAAAGGTCCCGGTAAACAAGAAGCTGAAGGGCGTCGTCGAGTGGGACGGCATGTCGTATCAGTCCAGCTTTGTGGTTGATGGCAATACGGTAGCACCACTGCTCGCACGCAACATTCTGCCACTTACATATCCGGTTGCGGTGGTTGAAGCGTATAACATCAGTAGTGACAAAAAAGAACTTGTCGACGTCACGATGGATGACATCACCCTTGAACTGGAGAACTCGCCAGGCGTACCCATCGAGCCGACCTGGGAGATCGGAACTGATTCCAATCCAAGTGATGGAATTCACTACGGCAAGGGCAAAATGCAACGTTACAAGATCCAGGCAAAAAACAACAACACGCAGCTGATTTTCACCCCGAAATAGGTGCGCCAGAAGACGAGAATCCCGCCAGAGCGATTGCTGATACTTGAAATTCGCGAGCCCGAGAGGAGCGTCGGATGACGACCCAGAACCTAATGTGCAATACGTTTTCGCCGATCTTCACCAACAACTCGAACAATTCGGCCACTCTGACACTGAGTGTGACCAGCCAACCCGGCCATCCCCAATGCAACGGTGCCACTGTGTTGGGATTGTACGATGTCGACACAAACTTACTTAAGAGCTCCCCAACGTACCAGCCGGGCCTCAATACGGTGCAGGTACCAAAGAAGCAGTATCTGGCTGTCTACTGCAATAGTTCGACCGACGATGGCGATGCCGGATGTGTCGCCGAATACACAGTAGTTTAATTGGGCCAGTTAGGTGCAGCCGCTGCGCATGGCGCGGCTACTCCAGCTTATGCGATCCGAACGGGAAGTCGATCGCCGCAATCCATGAACGGGCACGCGCAGGCGCTCCCGAAAGAGAAGAAGTCCAGCCATTCCTCCAATTTATCGGCGCGTATCGCCGCAGAACAACCTTGGGACCTTGTACGAGCGCGGAATCGGCGTACCTCGCGATGATGCCGAGGCGCTGGCTTGGTGCCGGCTTGCTGCGGATCAGGGCGAGGTTTTCGCTCTGACGAACCTTGGCTCGCGATATTTCCACGGCGTCGGCGTTGTTCGCGACCCTGTCGAGGCGTCGCGGTTGTGGCGTCTTGCAGCCGACAAGGGCCACGCTAATCCGCAGCAGGCAGCGCTCAATCGCGAACTGGCCCAGGCTGAAGCGGAGAAGCTGCGCCCGGTTCTTACCGAATTGAAGCATTTGTCTTCACGCCAGATTGCGGTTGAGCTGACTCTTCGCGGTGTTGCAACATCCCGCGGCGGCAAGTGGCAATCGCCAACGGTCTTGCGAATGATCCATCGGCTGGAACTGCGCTGAACAAAATTTCACCTTCGCGGAAGTGCAACCCAGGTTGCGCCTAGCGCGTAGGCCGGGCCTCCCCCGGGCGGGAAAAAAGCCGGAATAAGAATGCTTTTTCTGCTGGCGCCGCTCCCATACCTAAATCGATCCCTCGGATCGCGTGGCGCGCTGGATTGGACCTCAATCCAGTCGATGTCAGATCGGAGCATGACGCGGCGTGGCTTGAGACACTGGTCTGGCCTGAGCAAAATGAGCGGGTAGCGCGGCTGCGGGCCGCTATCAATATCGCGCGAAGCGATCCGCCGAATGTGGTTAGTGGCGATCTGTTGACGGATCTACCGAAGCTGGCGTCAACGGCCCCGAGGGACGCAACGCTTGTCGTCTTTCATACCGCCGTGCTTGGATATGTTTTGCCACAATCCGCTCGGGAGCAGTTTGCCGCAACTGTGAAGCAACGCGCCCAGCGCCAACCCGCCGCAGAGCGAACGCAGATAGCGCTCAACGGCCGAATAGGCAGATTGGCCCCGAGGGCGCTA
>NZ_JAFCLY010000088.1:0-6491 GCF_018130185.1 Bradyrhizobium sp. AUGA SZCCT0182
TCGCAACGTCAACGTCCACCGCATCCCCGCCCCTCGTCATGACGACGGCCGACGCCCCTCTGAGTGGGACGGGATGGCTATTGATGTGCAGGTGATTTGGGGTCGAAGGAAAGAGGAATATTTTTGAATTTCGGAAATTTTGTGCTTGACATGACTTCTGACAATCAGAAGCGATTTGTTCGGCGCGCCACCGGCCGGGCTGCTCGCGCACCCGGCGCGAGGTGATTTTGGGGAAGCCGCCGAGAGACAAAGCGCGCTAGCAGACCTTCAACGTGCGGCGGGTGGATGCAATTGTATGTCGCGCTTGCGTAACGATATTGGCGGCGGGGTGCCGGGACGGCGTGAGTGAAAGGAGCTTTGAGACTTGGTGGAGCTGCGATGTCACTAGCGAAGGCGCGAGCAAAAAGTTTATAAGCTGGGACCGCGAAAAACAAAACGCGGTAACAGCGAAAACAGCCCTCACGGCGCCTTCGTTTGATACCGTGAATGTTTTCGTGGTAGTCGCGGTATCAATCTAGGCACACTTATAGTTTACCATAGGGCCCAGCAGATGAGAGCATTTGATGGCAAGACCACGCGAGCAAGCTTGTTTGCACGACGGGTTGAAGCTGGACTAAAACCAGCTTGCTCGCGATGGGTTCGTCGAACCGGCTCGATTGCGCGGAATTCATTGGACGCATTCGTTCGCAACCGCAGGCATCTCGAAAGAGTTGGAAGGCTGGCTTCGCGTTCAGCTAGGCAGCCTCGACCAGCGCAATTTCCGAAGTCCATACGTCGGGGCGGCCGCGCGACCGCTTGGTAGACATGATGGGGTTTTCCCCAATCACTACCCCTGCTTGGAGGCTAACTCTTTGACTTTCACGTCGTGGCAATTTGCGGTGTTCGTGTCTGGGGTATTTGCCCTTTATTACTGGCCACTCGTTCGCCCGTATCAGGTCTACATCCTGGTAGTTGCAAGCCTGTTCTTCTACGGATTCGGGCAACCGGAATTGCTGGCGCTGCTCGCGATAGCGGTCTTCGGGACTTACTTCTTTCTCCTGAAGGCCATGGCTCGACGTAAGTTGTGGCTGCCGGCCGGCATTGCATTCAACCTCGCGTTATTAGCCTTTTTCAAGTACAAGTTACTGTTTGTCGATCCCTCCTCACCGGCACTCTCGGATGTTGGCGCGATTGACCTCTTGCTGAAACTCCCGCTGCCAATAGGCATTTCGTTCTTCGTCTTCCACAACATCAGCTTGCTGGTGGACATGACGAAACGCACCGGCCCTGCCCCCTCCCAATGGGACGTGTTTCTTTACATTATATTCTTCCCGCAGCTCGTCTCCGGACCCATCACGCGGGCGGAAAACTTTCTGCCGCAAATCCAACCGAAATTTTTCAACGAAGTACCGTTCGTCGAGGCGGCTAGATGGATTGTCACCGGCTACTTCTTCAAACTATTTGTCGCGAACAACCTCAACACGCTCACGACCAACATGGATTTTCCTCTATACCATGCGCTTCGAAGCAGCGACCGTTGGCTCTGCCTGTTCCTTTATAGCTATCAAATCTATGCCGATTTTTTCGGGTATTCTGCTATCGCGATCGGGCTGGGGCTGCTGTTCGGCTACCGTCTGCCAATCAATTTCAACTTGCCCTATATCTCGCAGTCGTTTGCTGAATTTTGGACGCGCTGGCATATTTCGCTGTCAACCTGGCTCCGCACCTATCTCTACATCCCGTTAGGCGGCAACCGCGATGGTAAAGGGCGGACGTACCTCAATCTAATGATCGTGATGGGCCTGGGTGGTCTTTGGCACGGCGCCGGATTGAGCTACCTGGCATGGGGGCTAATGCACGGCCTCCTTCTGGTGATCGAGCGTCCGTTCCTGCCCTTGATAGAAAAACTTGCAGCGATTGCCGCTCTGCGTCGCGTGATCGTTGCGACTCGCATGCTTGTTGTTTTTTTATGCGTCTCCTTCTTATGGGTTTTTTTCAAGCTCCCGAATTTCGAGCATGCGATGGATTACATTTCTGGTATGTTTATCGATCAGTCCGTGCCTAGCCCTGCGCGCATTTACCGAAGTCTGGCGCTGATCTATGCGTTTCCAGTTCTCATACAGCATTTTATCACCTCGGAGAGGCTCGTTGCACTCCGGGGCAACCTGGATCCCTTTGTGTATGGCGCCATGGCAGCTCTGATGCTAATCGAGGCCGGTCCCGACACAGCGTTCATATATTTCCAGTTCTAGGTTGGACATGGACCGTACTGCCTCGATAAGCTGGTTCGTGAAGGCGAGCGCTGCATGTGCCGCAGTATTGGCCATGTGTTGGATAGCTCCTCAGTTCCTCAAAGACATCCCGGACTTTCCCGCGACCACGACGGATGAAATACAGTCCAAGATTGCCGATCGTTATCTCAACAGTCCAGTTGCTCCGGTCGCATTAACGGGCAGTTCGTTCACCGTGCGATTGCACGAAGAATTTTTTCACAAACTTTACGTTCGAAATCTGGCGCTGCCTGGTGGATCTCCGTTGACCGGGGCAGCAATGATTGAGGCGGCTACTGCTGTTCGGCCGCGGCTCATAGCCATCGAGACCAATACTCTTTCTCGCGGTATCGACCAGGCAATGGTTGAGAGGGTCCGCACGAGTAATGCGGAGCCTGCGCGCGCACCAATGAATTTCAGACCCCTTCGCACATTAGCCGCGTTGTACCAGCAAAAGCTCGACGATTGGCAGCGCTTTGACAGAGATGACAAATCTGCGCTTCTTCGGCAATCGGCTCTAGAAGAGGCAATTCTACGAAAGCCGCCAGCCCCCGAATACAACCCGCATGTGCTCGCCGCTGTCCTGGCTGAGTGGAATAATCCGGATCACGATCAGATCATCCGTCGACATGCAGCCGAATTGAAGCACATCGTGGAAACGCTCGAGATGCAAAAGATTTCAGTGTTCTTTTACGAACTTCCTCTGAGCCCCGCATTCGCGCGGTCCCGATATATGACAACGGGCCGGTCAGCGATGGCAGAGGCCTTTGGGCACGACCACGGCAGATGGTTATCATTGGACTATCCATCCAACGAGATCCGATGGACCGATGGAGCACATCTTGACGAACGATCGGCTATCATCATGGCACGCTCTTTAGAGAGAGCGATCGCGCGGAAAATAGGTAGCGAGGTGGTAAAGCAGACATCCTCAGACCTTGCCCGCTAGGATGGAGTCACCGTTTCGATGCCTAACCTGGAGTGGAGACGACATGACCGTCATTGCGTGACGTGACGCGACGCCGACGATCGTCGGTCGACCCGTAGACATCGCCATTGCTGAGCTCAGGAAAATAAACGTACCACACGGTACCAGTCTCTCTGCGCTCCTACGGAGCTTCGGGAGACACCCCGCGCCCTACGGTCTCTCGGGTGGCCTGCCACCCGAAGCCCGCAGGGCGTAGGGTGGCGGAGAGGGAGGCCGCCGTTTTAGCGCCCGGAACGCCCCGGAGACACCCGAAACGGAGCGGCAGCCGGAGAAGAAAAACCCTAACAGCACAGTGATTTCCTGCCTTTTCCTACTCCGCTTTTACCCAGAATAAGCCGTTATCGTCCGGCATAGTCAAGCCGGGGGCTGATCCGGGGGTTGGGTATTTGGGGGCGGAAGGATAGTTGCGATGGCATTGACCACGAGGCAGGTCGCCAAACTGACTGAGCCAGGCCGTTACGGTGACGGTAGGGGCCTCTACCTCCAAGTTACACCGACCGGCGGCCGCTCTTGGCTGCTCCGCTACGAGCGCGGCGGGCGCGAGCGGGCTATGGGCCTGGGGCCGGTCAGCGACTTCACGTTGGACGAAGCCCGCGAGCGCGCGCGCAAGGCGCGGCAGCTGTTGGCCGACGGGATCGACCCGCTCGATGCCCGCAAGGACGAACGCGTCAGGCAGACTTCGGAGAACGCCCTGGCTGCTGCCGCGAACGTCACCTTTCAGGAATGCGTCGATCAATACTACAAGTTCCACTCGCGCAAATGGAACAACGCCAAGCACGCCGCGCAATTCCTCTCGACGCTCAAAATGTACGCCTATCCAGCGCTGGGGAAACTTCCCATCGCCGCGATCGACAAGGCCTTGGTGCTCAAGGCGATCGAGCCGATCTGGTACAGCAAGACGGAGACCGCGAGCCGGGTGCGCGGTCGAATTGAAGCCGTTCTCGATTTCGCGAAGACACGCGGCTATCGCAGCGGCGAAAATCCTGCCGCCTGGGATGGCAACTTGATCCACGCCCTGCCTGCGCGCAATACGATTGCGAAGGTCGAACATCACGCGGCGCTTCCCTTTACCGAGATGCCTAAGTTTATGTCTCAACTGGCTGCCCGCGAAGGCATAGCCGCGAGAGCTTTGGAGTTCACAATCCTGAATGCCGCCCGCACTGGTGAAGTCATCGGCGGCCGCTGGCCTGAGATGAATCTGGATGCGAAGCTGTGGACCATCCCCGCCGGACGCATGAAGGCCAAGACAGAGCATCGCGTCCCGCTAACGAGCCGCGCGCTCAAAATTCTGGAAGCTCTACCGCGTGACGGAGATTTTGTGTTCCCCGGCAGCCGCAAGGGCGTTCCGATCTCAAATATGGCGATGGCCGAGGTATTGAAACGGATGGGCCGACTCGACATTACCGTGCACGGCTTCCGATCAACGTTTCGCGATTGGGCGGCGGAGCGGACCAGTTATCATAATCACGTTGTCGAAATGGCATTGGCTCACGTGATTGGCAACAAGGTGGAGGCCGCCTATCGACGAGGCGATCTGTTCGGCAAGCGGGCTCGGCTCATGGCCGATTGGGCGCGGTACTGCTTGACGAGGCCGGTGGACACGGCGGAAAGTAATGTCATGCCGATACGGAGGCAGGACAATGACCCGGAAGCAACCGAACCGCGGGCGACGATCGGGCGGAGCCACTAACCGATCGGTGCGCATCGAGCCCCAGGACGCCGCGAAATTCGATTCTTGGCTCGCGACCATGAAAGGTCCCGTAGAGACGGCGGCATATAACGATGCAAAAAGGCTTCTGACCAACGCCTGGAAGCCCGAGTGGCAATCCACATTGAAAAAAGATGTCTCCGACGCAAATGAGTTAAAGGGGAAAATCGAGGCTTCGATTTTGAACTTATCTCGGAGAGCGGCCACTGAACTGGACGAGGGCGATCGCAAAAGTTTGGATCACGATGTAGTGGCCATCTGCACCGCTGCCGCCTTCGAGCGATTTGCAGCCGCACGCTCTCAATCGCCTGCGGGCGAAAGAACCACCAGAAACGAAATTGAAAAATTGCGCCTACTGGCAACTCGCCTTGTGAAGCACATCGAATCCCTGCACCAAACATCTCGTGAACTTCTCGATCATGCTAACCTCCAGATACTCACAAGATCGGCGGCAACCGCGGCCGATGCTTCCTGGAATGCGGCTAAACTGATCCCTTGTTTTTCGTTTTGTGAACAACCCGATGGCAGGAAAGCTAATAGACCTGCCGAGTCCGTAACCAGAACCGCCGCGATCATTTTTAAAAAACGTACCGGAAATCTGGCTGGCAGAACGACCGACCGCATCAGTCACGTAACCGGCGGCCCATTTATCGAATGGCTCGCCGATTTGTTCTCAATCTTGAGAATAGAAGCCAGTGCCGACGCAGAAGCTCGCAAATATCTCGCGCGGACTACTAATGGACAGAACTGACGAAGAATATTTAGTTTCCGCCATGTGACTATCCTGAGAAAAATTGAGATGGTTCGGTTCGACCGGCAAGCCTCGCCGGGTGATACCGGAGCGCCATCATGACTAATTCTCGCCTTAACCGGATGTTTCGCTTGCGTGAACTTCCCGAGTTTGTTGGACTTCGGCGCACGCAAATCGGCGAATTGATAAAAACGGGGGAGTTTCCCAAGCCGATACCGCTGAGTGACACTGGACGCGCGGTCGCTTGGTTGGAAGGCGACCTCATCGCCTGGCAAAATGGCCGCATCGCAGCACGCAATAACGAATCAGCGTGACCGGCGATGACAAACTGGGCTATTACTAAGTCTGCTATTGCTGGCCGAAACCTCCGCGTCTGTATAGCGATCGCCGGACGTCGCGACCATGATGCGTCGGGGAAACGGATCGCTTGCCGCAGTCGCGGTAGGCGACCGGCCTTTATTACCGCCTTCAAGCGGGCACAGGGTGGTTTGGTGCCACCGATATTACCGTCCTCGGCGGGAGGGCGGTGATGCACGGCAACACCTATGACACTGGCGTCGACCCGCCAATGTTGACCGCGGCCCTTTCATATGCTGCACGCGGGTGGCACGTCTTTCCCGCCCATAAGTCCGGTGAAAAGAAATCCCACAAAAAGGCGGAGAAAACCCCTAGTGGGCTGCCCTGGGGAATGTCGGTCGATGCAGAAGAGATCGGACGTGACTTTGCGAGATTCAGGGGTTGCAATGTCGCTATCGTAACGGGCGAAGTGTCCGGCCTTTTCGTTCTCGAATGCGA
>NZ_JAFCLY010000089.1:0-5718 GCF_018130185.1 Bradyrhizobium sp. AUGA SZCCT0182
ATTGCTGACGCCTTGCCTGGAGCACAGGTGTTGCCCGGGCGTTTCAACGTCGTGCAAATGGCAATCGGAGTGCGCAAGCGAGCCGCCTCGGCGCTTCCCGCCGTCGATGAACTCGTGAACGGAATGCGGTCCGATGGCACGGTAGAGAAAGCGATTGCCGAAGCCGGGCTGCGGGGCGTTCGGGTTCCGAATTAGTAGCCCAAGTCGGATAGCGGAGCTTGGGCCACGTAGTCCGTTCTTGGTCAAACCGAGAAGTCCGGGCGTGCAACCGGCAAGTCGGCTTTACCCCCAAGTCCGGACATTGCCCTGCACCGCGCAAACTGACGCTTTGTGCCAGTTTCGGACTCATGCACCGCACAAAAACCGGTCAATGTTCGATCACCGCGTCGGCGCGGGTGCGCGTAGGTTCATTCGGGCAACCCCGCCTTCCGAAGACCATCAGTCACCAACTGCGCGTTTGATTGCCCGCCCCAAGCGATCCATCCAGATATTGTAACGGCGGGATTGACCTCAAGCAGACGCGCCGCCGCCTCACGCGCCTCCGCGTCGCATCCGAGATGGGCGAAAGCGGACGCGAGGCAGAGGTAAGCCAACGGATGGGACGGGTTGTGACGCTGAGCTTTCCTTCCTGCGACGATGGCCTCGTCAAAGCGACGAAGCTCAACAAGGGCCATCCCCATCCCAGCAAACATCGCGGGGTCTATCGGGCTCATGCGAATGCCACGTTCAAAGCTCCGAACCGCTTCCTGCGGTAGCCCCGCAGCTCTACAGACCCAGCCTCTGGCGGACCATGCGTCAAATGAATTGGAGTTGAGCGCGACCGCCCGGTCTGCCATTTCGAGCGCACTTTCACTATCGCCGACCACAAGCGCCGAGACTAGGCTAGCCCTTGCTAACGTGTTCGGATCACCATCGTCTATGCGCAATGCCAGGCGAGAAAGCCGCACTGCTTCCTCGCACTCGAATTGAGGATCGGTAGAATACCCCAAAACGACGTTGCTCAGGTGAAAGACGCTTGCCAGAGAAGCGGCTCGGCCAAACCCGGGGTCCAGCTCCAAAGCGCGACAGGCCAGCCTTATCGCCTCGGCCAACCCTTCGCGGGTCGTTAGGCTAGACTGCTGAATGGCGCGGAGCCAAAAATCATAGGCGGTGAGGTTCTCCGGTCGCCGCCGCGCAGCCATTGCGATTTCTGTTTGAATAATCTTTGGCTGAATAGCTGAGACAACGGCGACCGTCACTTCGTCCTGAAGCGCGAAAACGTCTGTCAAGTCGCGCTCGAACCGATCCGCCCAGATGAGCGCGCCGGTCACCGCGTCAATCAACTGCCCTGCGATGCGAACTTTCCCCGCTGCCTTGCGCACAGACCCCTCAAGGATATAGCGCACGCCAAGCCTGCGCCCAATCTCCTTCACATCGACGGCTTTGCCTTTGAGCGTGAAGCTCGAATTGCGAGCAATGACAATCAACCACTTGAACCGCGAAAGCGCCGTAGTGATCTCCTCAACCATCCCGTCCGCAAAATACTCCTGCTCGGGATCGCCGGACATGTTCTCAAACGGAAGTACGGCGATGGCGATGGAAAGCTTGTCGGCGAGCGGAGGGGCCGCACTTAGCCTTTCGGTCGGCGCGCTATACGCTCCCGCGCGGACGGCGTAAGCTCGGACCGGTTTGGAGATGTTCTTGAGCTGTTGCTCGCCGCGATCCTCGAAGCCAACGTCCAGCTTGCCTTCGACCTCGCTGTAGACCTTTTCAGACATCAGGATGCCGCCCGGATCGGCGATCCCCTCCAGCCGGACAGCAATGTTGATCCCGTCGCCATAGAGGTCGCCGTCCTGCCCAACGATCACGTCACCAAGGTTGAGCCCGATGCGTAGCTTGAATGGACCGCTCCCCTCGGCGAGATGATCCTGCATCTCAGTCGCGCATCTCACGGCGGCTAAGGGACTCGCGAATTCGGCGAGCGCGCCATCACCCGTTGTCTTGATCAGTCGGCCGTCGTGTCGGGAGAGGCTCGGCGCGATCAAGTCCCGCTTGAGCCGCTCGAACTCGGCGTAGGTGGCTTCCTCCGCACGTTGCATCATCGCAGAGTAGCCGACCACATCGGCCGCCAAGATTGCCGCCAATCGCCGTTGAACACGCTCTTCGGGCAAGGCCGCTCCCCATGTTCAAGATCAATTCGATGGCATCAGATCACACCAATGGGTTGTTCCGCTAGGTGCTTTCTCGGGTCGAAAAGCGGTCACGTGCCCGCACCACACGGGCCGACAAAGTAATCCCTCGGGGTGACGGCAGTAATCCAGGTGCCTATGTCCGAATCCGGTGAAAGGCGGTCTTCGAGGCAGATAGCCGGAACGTCCGCTTTGCCCTCGACACCCGACATTGGTTACTTCCAATCGCCAATGGGTCCCCTATTCTGCGGGACCCCTATTTCGGCGTTGTCCCCCAAATCGATTTAAGATTCGCCGAGTAAAGGCGCGTTTGCTGCTTGCTTTGAATGCCAGAGGTGTCCCAACGGCCCGAGGCGGCGAGTGGCACGCCATGAGTGTGAAGAACCTCCTTGACCGTTCGGCAACCGGTAACGCACCATGACCCTAGCAGTAGCTCACATGATGATGGTGGCCGGGTGCGTCTCGGTGGCGCTTGAGTGCCGGTGGCGGGGTCAGTGCTGCTTGGCGCTGCGGTGCTGATCGTACGTTACGCCATCTGAGACCCAGGCGCCCGTCCGTATGTCACTTCTAGAAACGGGTCCCCTTTTGCGCGGGACCCCTAATCTCAGAAACTCGCCAAACGAACTTCAAATTCGAGGCCCTTTAGGCGCCTCGCTGCTCGGCTACTGCAGCGCCTCAGCGCTCCCGGCAATACCTGAGCCACGCGCGTCTCAGGCTATAAGCAGAAGTTAACGCCCTTCTTGACCTTCTCTTCCCAGACGGGTCCTAGGACCCGAGCACCAACGGCCTTTTGGGCTCTGCCTTCACGTCGGTTTGGCCATCAGCCGGTGACTTCCGGTCTACTCCGAACAACGGACATTGCCGGACCATCCCGCCAGGTCGCAAAAGTGCCAATTCCGGACCTCGGCCTTTACTCAGCGCCTCATTGGAGCCTGAACACTGTCTGCAAGAGCACCTTCACCGCCTCGCGGGTCGCAATTGCAGCGGCCTCGTTGTAGCCGATATGGGGATCGGTCTTCACGCAAGGGTCCGTGTACGTAAACGGCTGGCCGGTCTCGGCATTGATGATGACACGAGGACGCCTCACATAAGGAATGGCGGCCGATCAAGGAATCTACACACCAGGGCGGCACACACTATACCGACCGATGTTCGAACCACATCGCCGTTTCCGTGCCCGGCCGAACGGCGTCAGCAGAACCCCAGAAAGTTGTCAAATTGCTGCGGTGCAGCCGGACATGCGGACCTGGGACTATTCTTTCTTCGCTGCTTCTCTAACCAGATTCAAGAAATGTCGAACCACGGCTGAAGGGTCGCCGCGGCGCGATGCGAGGTTCAGAATGGCCTTCGGTTGGTTGGGACCCTTAAGACGACAATAGACGACGCCGTCCATATGCACATGCTGCAGGGAGGCCGGAACGAGAGAAATGCCGAGTCCGACAGCGACGAGGTTAAGCGACGACGTCATGCGAGGCGCTTCCTGCCCGACGCGAGGACTGAAACCTGCCGCGCGGCATGCCGCCATCGTCAAGTCATGAAATGCCGTCCCCGGCGGGCCGTAAACAATGAAAGTTTCGCGCGCAAGGCGCTTCAACGCAAGTCCTGGCTCATTGCCGCCGCTGCCCCGAGCCAGCGGATGCGCGCGGGGTAACGCCACCAGCATCGGTTCCTCCACCAACGGCGTGACGGCAAGCCCTTCTGGATCGGCAAGGGGCGTTCGGATGAAAGCCACATCAATCCGTTCATTTCGAAGCTGTTCGATCAGTTCATTGCCGAGCCTTTCCTCCAGTCGTAAGAAAACCAGCGGATAAGCTTCGCGAAACGCGCGAATGATACGTGGCACAAACGGATGAAACGGACTCGTCGGCGTAACACCTACGCGGATTCTGCCTTGCTCGCCTCGCGCCGTACGCCGTGTTGCATCAAATGTGTGGTCGAGGTGCGCGAGCGTCGCGCGGGCATTATCGAGGAAGGCACGCCCGGCATCGGTCAGCTCAACACCGCGCGCCTTGCGGCGAAATAATTGCACATCAAGCTCGCGTTCGATGGCCTTAATCCGCTGACTAAGCGGCGGTTGCTGCATGCCAAGCCGCTCAGCGGCCCTCGTAATGTGCCCTTCCTCCGCAACGGCGATGAAATACCGAAGGTGTCTCAGCTCCATATTCATATCCCCGCTGATATGAATTTTGCCATGGCCATATAATAGATGGACTTTCTCGAAAGTGCTATACAGCAGCGTGTTCAGAGCCTCGACATCGAAGCGGCGCCTCTTCCCTAAAGAACGCAAGAGGGGAGCGAAGGTGCCGAGTTCTCGGGGGCAGAGCAGCATCCCCTAGGCCAACTGCAAGCGGTTCGATTTCAATTGGGAGGACAGCACATGAAACTTCCACGCCGTCATTTTCTGCATCTGGCAGCGAGTGCTGCTACTCTTTCGGTCTTATCGCCCATCGCATGGGCACAAACCTATCCGACGCGGCCCGTGCGGTGGATCGTGGGCTATCCTCCCGGCGGGGCAACTGACATCATTGCACGTCTGATTGCCCAATGGCTGTCTGAGCGGTTAGGCCAGCCATTTGTCATAGAGAATCGTCCGGGGGCCAGTGGAAATATCGGCACCGAGGCGGTCGTTAGGGCGGCGCCCGACGGCCATACACTCCTGCTGGTGAATGCCGGCAACACGATCAACGAGACGTTCTACGATAAGCTCAGTTTCGTGTTTCTTCGCGACATCACGGCCGTTGCAGGTATCGTCCGGGTGCCCCTAGTGATGCTGGTGAATCCCTCGGATCCAATCAAAACGGTTCCCGAATTCATAGCCTATGCCAAGACTCATCCGGGCAAGCTCAATATGGCTTCGCCCGGCAATGGAACTCCGCATCATGTTTCCGGTGAGCTATTCAAGATGATGGCTGGTATCGACATGACCCATGTCCCCTACCGTGGGTCGGCGCCTGCACTGAGCGACCTGATGGGCGGTCAGGTGCAAGTCGCGTTTGATACTACGACCGCGTCGATCGAGTACATCAGGGCTGGCAAGCTGCGGGCACTGGCGGTGACCACTGCCGCGCGCTCGGAAACGCTGCCAGATATTCCGACTATGGGCGATTTCGTACCGGGCTATGAGGCTAACGGATGGTACGGCGTCGGCGCGCCAAAGAGCACCCCACCCGAGATAGTCGACAAGCTCAACAAGGAGATCAACACGGCTCTCGCTGATCCCAATGTGAAGGCTCGCCTCGGCAACCTGGGCGCAACGGTAGTCGCGGGCTCACCTGCCGAGTTTGCAAGATTCATGGCCGAAGAAACCGAAAAATGGGCAAAGGTAGCGAAGTTCTTGCGCGCAAAGGCCGAATAATTTGTGGCTCGGCGGCTATTCCGCAGCATCGGTGAGTGCGGCCAGCCGCCGAGGTCCGCTTCGGGTCAAAAGCGTCGTTTTCACCGTCCGCCGAAGACTTCCGATGTACCCCGGTGAACGGACATCGTCAGGGCCGGTCGGCATGTCTCAAAAGTGCCAACAGCAGAAGTCCGCCGCGTCACTCAATGACTTCGT
>NZ_JAFCLY010000009.1:0-205077 GCF_018130185.1 Bradyrhizobium sp. AUGA SZCCT0182
ACCCAGCCTTCCCTGCGCAATGGCTTTACGGCTTATGACGCGCTCTCCCCGGTGAGACGGCCTCTATTGCCACCGTCGCCCCTCGGAAGCGTTAGCTCCCGCAGGACTTAACGCCGTTACGGGCGCCAGGACCACACGCTTTCGCCGTACGCTTCAGCCGCGACCGTCAATCGTAACTGTTACGTCCATCGCAACCCGCCCCTCGTCGTGACGACGGCCGACGCCCCTCTGAGTGGGACGGGATAACGCAAACTCGTAGAGATGATTTGCCCGACGGCGAAAGCGAAATATTTTTTATTTCGGGGCTTGACACAATTTCTGACAATCAGAAGTGATTTGCCCGTCGTGTCAGTTTGTCGCGGCGGTATCTCGCTTTTCACACCGCGTGATGGCACACGGCCTCGATGCGGTTGCCGTCGGGATCGCGCAGGAACGCCGCGTAATAGGACGCGTGATAGTCGCGCAGTCCCGGCGGTCCGTCGTCGGTGCCGCCGGCGGCGATGCCGGCGTCCCAGAAGGCGTCGACCTTGGTCTGCCATCGTGCCTTGAAGCACCAGTGGCGGCCAAAAGCGTCGTCCGGTTTCGGGCCCTTGCGGATGGTGAGATAAACCCGGTCCGGATACGCCGGGCGCGCCCGCTCACCATAGCCGAGCCAGTCGTCGCGACGGCCGACCTTGACGATTCCGAGCGCTTTCATGATCGCGTCGTAGAACCGCTCGGCGGCGGCGATGTCGGAGACCGTGATGGAGACGTGGTCCAGCATGGATGGCTCTGCGAGTTGGAACGCATTCCGCCTGAGTGACAATCATGGCCGCATGGTTCGAGACGCGCGGCGCTGCCGCGCTCCTCACCATGAGGGTCAAAGATCTCATCGTGAGCTAGCAGACCTCATCCTGAGGAGCATCGCAAAGCGATGCGTCTCGAAGGATGAAGCCATCGCCCTAAACCGCGTTCTTCAGCCGCTCCAGCGCTTCGAGAGTTTTTTCTTTCCGCGCCACGGCCGCCTCGCGCTTCTCTTTTTCTTCCTCGACGATCTCTTCGGGCGCATTGGCGACGAATTTCTCGTTGCCGAGCTTGGCGTCGACGCGCTTGATGTCGGCGTCGGCCTTGGCGATTTCCTTGTCGAGCCGGGCTTTCTCGGCCGCCAGATCGATCACGCCCTTGAGCGGCAGCGCCACGACTTCGCCGCGCACCAGTAATTGCACCGCGCCTTCCGGCGGGTGGTCGGCGAACGAAATCTCGCCAAGCCGCGCCATGCGCTTGACCGTGTCGCTCCAGCGCTGCGCACGATCCCTGGTCTCGGCGGATGCACCCGCCAGCACCAGCGGCGTCAACGTGGCCGGCGCAATATTCATTTCCGCGCGCACCGAGCGGATCGCCGTGACGAGATCGACCACCCAACCGATTTCGGCTTCCGCTGCGGGATCGCTGAAATCGCCGGCATCAAGGGCGGCCATGATCGGCGGGATCAGCGCATCGTTCGGGCCCGCCAAGGCCATCGATGCGAGTTGATCCGCCGTCGCCGCCCCCGCCTTGCGCGGCCATTCCGCCAGCACCAGCAGGCCGTCACGCGCCGCAGTCACTGCCCACAATTCCTCGGTGATGAAGGGCATGAACGGATGCAGCAACTTCAGAATTTCATCGCGCGCCCAGGCGACCATGGCGCGGGTTTCGGTTTTCGCCGCGCCCTCCTCGCCCAGCAACATCGGTTTTGCGAGTTCGATGTACCAGTCGCAATAGACGTTCCAGACGAAGCGATAGATCGCGTTGGCTGCGTCGTTGAAGCGATAGGCCTCGATCGCCTCGGTGACCTCGCGGGTGGCGCGCGAGGTCTCGTGCGCGATCCAGCGGTTCAGGGTTTCCTTGGCGCTCGTGTGATCAAAACCCGCCGGCATGACGCAGCCATTCATCTCGGCAAAGCGGCAGGAATTCCACAGCTTGGTTGCGAAATTGCGATTAGTTTCAACGAGTTGCGGCGATAACTTGATGTCATGGCTGTGCGCGGCGCCGCGTGCCAGCGCAAAGCGCAGTGCGTCGGCGCCATAGTCGTCGATGACGCCCAGGGGATCGATGACGTTGCCTTTCGACTTCGACATCTTCGCGCCCTTCTCGTCGCGAACCAGGCGGTGGATGTAGACGGTCGAGAACGGCGCTTCCTCCTTGAAGTGAAGGCCCATCATCATCATCCGCGCGACCCAGAAGAAGATGATGTCCCAACCCGTCACCAGCACGTTGGTCGGATAGTAACGCGCGACCTCCGGTGTTTCCTCCGGCCAGCCCAGCGTCGAGAACGGCCACAGCGCCGACGAGAACCAGGTGTCGAGCACGTCTTCATCGCGCGTGATGAAGCCTTCGCGTTTGGCGGAATCCTCCGCCATCGCCTGCCCCTGCTCCGGCGTGATGACTTCCTGTTCGACGTAATAGCCGAGCGCGTTGCCGACGGCTTCCTCTTCGGTCTCGGCGACGAACACCTTGCCGTCAGGGCCGTACCAGGCCGGAATCTGGTGGCCCCACCAGAGCTGGCGGGAAATGCACCAGGGCTGGATGTTCTCCATCCATTCGAAATAGGTCTTTTCCCAGTTCTTCGGGACGAACGCGGTCGCGCCGCCACGCACCGCCGCGATCGCCGGCTGCGCCATCGTCTTGGCGTCGACATACCATTGATCGGTGAGATACGGCTCGATAACGACGCCGGAGCGATCGCCGTGCGGCACCGCGTGGGTGTTGGGCTCGATCTTTTCGAGGAAGCCGAATTCCTCCAGACGCGTGACGATCCGCTTGCGCGCGGCGAAGCGATCGACATGGTGGAATTCTTCCGCGAATTGGGACGCGCCTTCCGGCAAGCCGCGCAGATAGTCCTCATTGTCGACGAGGGCCATGCAGCCCTCCTGATCGAGCACGCTGATCTGCGGCAGACCGTGGCGCTTGCCGACTTCGAAGTCGTTGAAGTCGTGCGCCGGCGTGATCTTGACCGCGCCCGAACCCTTCTCGGGATCGGCATAGTCGTCGCCGACGATCGGGATGCGGCGGCCGACCAACGGCAGGATGACGTGCTGGCCGATCAGATGCCCGAGCCGTTCGTTGTCCGGATGCACGGCCACCGCCGTGTCGCCCAGCATCGTCTCCGGCCGCGTGGTCGCGACCACGATGAAGGTCGTGGGATCGTCAGGGCTGAAAGTTTTGCCCTCGATCGGATAGCGCAGATACCAGAGACTGCCCTTGACCTCGACCTGCTGCACTTCGAGATCGGAGATCGCGGTAAGCAGCTTCGGGTCCCAGTTGACCAGCCGCTTGTCCTTGTAGATCAGCTTTTCGCGGTACAACTCGACGAACACTTTGGCGACCGC
This sequence comes from Bradyrhizobium sp. AUGA SZCCT0182, assembly GCF_018130185.1. Lineage (NCBI taxonomy): Bacteria > Pseudomonadati > Pseudomonadota > Alphaproteobacteria > Hyphomicrobiales > Nitrobacteraceae > Bradyrhizobium > Bradyrhizobium sp. AUGA SZCCT0182. The sequence goes on from NZ_JAFCLY010000009.1 coordinate 3,348, forward strand.
GCGAGAGAGGCCCTCGTCCATCGTAAAACGTTCGCGCGACCAGTCGCAGGAGGCGCCGAGCCGCTTCAGCTGGTTGACGATGACGCCGCCGCTTTCCGCCTTCCACTGCCAGACGCGCTCGAGGAATTTCGCGCGCCCCATGTCGCGGCGGCCTGGCTCCTGCCGCTCCATCAATTGCCGCTCGACCACCATTTGCGTGGCGATACCAGCATGATCGGTGCCGGGCTGCCACAGCACGTCACGGCCGCGCATCCGCTCGAAGCGGCAGAGGATGTCCTGCAAGGTGTTGTTGAGCGCATGGCCCATGTGCAACGAGCCGGTGACGTTCGGCGGCGGGATCACGATCGTGAAGGGCTCGGCGTCGCGCCGCTCGGGGCGGCCGGCTTTGAACGCGCCGCTCTCCTCCCAGATGGCCGACATGCGGCTTTCGATATCGGCGGGCTGGTAGTTTTTCTCGATCATGACAATGCAATTGGGGTCTTGAGGAAGCGATAGCGTTTTCGGGCGAATTTTGGATCGGTTCGCGCCAGGAAAACGCGTTCAAAACAACAGACTAGCGCCCGACTCTGAAGCAATCAGGAACCTTACGGGCCCCTAGAAAGCCGCCGGAAGGCATCGAGTCAACCGGACCTGTACGCCGAAAGCGCGATAAAGCCCAATGGTGGTGGCTGAATAAGGGCCAAACGGCTGCAGGCTGGTTAACGCCCGCGCGAAACCCGCTCGATTTCGGCTTTGACGAGCTTCTCCACCAAGCCCGGGAGATTGTCGTCGAGCCAGGATTTCAGCATCGGCCGCAGCATTTCCTTGACCAGATCTTCCAGCGTCCGGGCGTTGTTGCTGAGCACCGTGTTGGCCAGCGAATTGAAAGCGGATTCGACCGCGGACACCGTCGAGCGCGACAATATCTGCTGCGCCGGCGAAGCTGCGGCGGCGCTTTCAAACGGCGGCGGTTCATAGGCCGGCTGCCGGTGCAGCGCCTTGGCGGCGGCGGTCTCGGTGAACTCGATGTCGTCCTGCGGCTCGATCTTGTGGAATGAGGATGCAGCCGGCTGCGGATCCGGCACCGCCATCTCATCGGTGAGCTCGAATACGTCGGCCTCGGGCTGCGCCGGCCGGATGTCGGCCTCCGGCGTCGCCGCGTCGAGGCTTGCCAGCATCGCGTCGATGTCGTCCTGGTTGTTGCTGGCGGCGGGCTCCGGCGCAGGCGGCGGTGGCGCGGGCTTGGGCGCGGCGGCCGGTTTGGGCGCGATCGCCGACGGCGGAATATCCTTCATCGCCGTCGGCTTGGCGGCCGGAGGCTCGGGTTTCGCTGATGGCGGCGGGCTTGCGGGCTTCTCGGCGGCAGCCGGCTTTGCATCAGCAGGTTTGGCTTCGTCGTCAGCGATGATGCGACGGATCGACGCCAGAATCTCCTCCATCGAGGGCTCTTGGACCTTTGCAGGTTGCGTCATCGCCGACTCCACATCGAAACCATTTTACACCAAGCCACTCGGGATTTGCCGGTTCCGGATATGCAGGCCGGGATTTTCATCGCGCAAGCCAGACTTGTCCCCAGATCAACCCCACACGATGCATCGCGCGGGGTTCCGCTCCCCAAAAGCAACCCGGCTCGCGGCCTGTAGACGTAAAAGGTGTGCGAATCGCCCTGCTGCCTCCAAGAAAGTTATGTCACGGCAACAAGTGATTGCAACAACACACCCGGCGTACTTCCCGTCGGGTGGTGAATCATTCCGGCCGAATGACGTTGTCATCCCCCGAATGACGTTGTCATCCCCGGGTGACGCTTGTGATCCCGGGGGTGACGCTTGTCATCCCGCACGCATGCGGGTGGCGGGATATCAGCGGCCGTCGGGGGTGCGAACGCCGGCCCAGCTGTCGCGCACCTGATGATAATGCACGCTCGGATCATAGGTCGTGGTCGGCAGCTTGAGCACGATCGGTGACAAACGCCCGATCGTGTTGAGCACCGAGTAGGACGCGACGACGCGGTCGTGCTGGGCGGTGACCAGCGCGACGCGCGCGTTGACCAGCGCCTGCTGCGCGTTCAAGACGTCGAGCGTGGTGCGCTGTCCGGCCTTGGCTTCCTCGCGCACGCCGTTGAGCGCGATCTCGGACGCCGTCACCTGCGCCTGTGCCGACTGCACTTGCGCCTTGCCGGCCACCAGCTGTCCCCAGGCCGTGACGACGTTGGCGCGGGCCTGATCCCGCTGCTGTTCGAGAGTGAGGCGCTGCTGCGCCAGGGTTTCCTTGGATTGGCGGATCAACGAATATTCGGCGCCGCCATTGTAGATCGGGACATTGAGCTGCGCGACAGCCGACGCCCCGAACGACCTGTAGGCTGTCATGGTCTGTTCGTAGGACTGCTGCACCGATGCCACCAGGTTCACGGTCGGCAACAATGCGCCCTCGTTGACCTTGACCTGGAGGTAGCTGACGTCGATGCCGAACATCGCCGCGGTAACATTCGGATTTTGCGTCAGGCCGAGTTCGACGGCGCCGGGCAGCGTGCCCGGCAAATAGCGATCGACCGGCGAACCCGGGGCCAGCGCTACCGGCTCATTGCCGATGATGCGGCGGAAGTTCGAACGCGTCGTGTTCAGGTTGGACTCGGCGGTGAGTTGCTGGGTCCTGCCGGCGGCCAGTTGTGCTTCCGATTGCGCGACGTCGGTGCGGGTCACTTCGCCGACATTGAAGCGGTCCTTGGTCTGCTTCAGCGTCTGTTCGAGCACGCGAACGTTGCTCTTCTGAACCTCGACGATCGCGGAGTCGCGCAGATAGTCCATGTAGATCGTGGCCGCCGACAGCAGCACGGTCTGCTCCAGCGCCCGCAAGGCTTCGCGCGCGCCGGAAACCTGGCTTTCAGCGGCGCGGGTGCGGTTGGCGGTCTGCTGGCCGTTGAACACGTTCTGCGTGACGGTAGCGCCGACGCTGCGCGGCGCGTTGGTGCCGTGAGTTTGCTGAGAAACCACGACGGGGGCACCCGCAGCGTTGAGACCGCCAGAATTGAAAAGCGTGTCGGTATATTGATAACCGGCGCTGGCGGTGACGGCGACCCTCGGGCGATAGCCCGACAACGCCTGTGGCACGTTTTCGTCGGTGAAGCGCACCTGGGCGCGCTGCGCGTTTAACTGTGGGTTGTTCTGATAGGCGCGCACCAGCGCGGCCTCGATCGTATCGGCCAGAGCGGGCGTCGGGCCCATCAAAGTTAACAGAAGGACCGAAGCCGCAGCTCCGGTGAAAACCTTCACCCCACGCATCAATGGTGATCCAATCATTTAGTTCGCCGGCCAAAACAACAACCGGACGCCGCTTCGTCGAAGTGAGTCCCGGCTCACCTTATTCCGCACCGGGGCTCGACGGAACCACCCAGCAAGCGAAACCGGTCGAAACTCTTCACGTGGGGCAAACGGGCCACACTTCTGATTCAGAACGGGATTTTAACAGCCTGAACGGGGCGTCTTTTTGTTTTGACGCGTTTTCCTGGCGCGAACCGGGTTCCACCCCGGATCAAGTCCGGGGCAGGCTTTCGCTCGAAAACGCTTCTAGAAAACGAACGCTGGAAGCCGTTCCATGCCCGGCAGCACCGGCACGGCGGCGTCGAACAGCGCCCGGTTCCCGAAATCGCCATGGGAACGCGTCACGATGGTAGCCCGCTGCGGCTGCGACATCGCGAAAACGCCCACCAGCCGGCCGCCGTCCCGGAGTTGCCCATAGAGCTTTTGCGGCACGACCTCGGTCGCGCCGTTCAGGACGATGACGTCGAAGGGCGCCTTGGCGGGATCCCCGTCGGCGCCTGTCGCGCTATGGACCTGCCTGGCAAATTGGCCAATCACGGCAGCGGCGTATCCGCTGGCGCAGCCCACCACCAGAACATTGTCGGTTTCCTTGATCTCGGCGGCCTGCAGCATCTTCGCCAGCACCGCCGGCTGGATCAGGAACTGCTTTTCCGAACCGGCCTCGCCGACCTCGAGATCGAGGTCCAGATAAGCCAGGGCGCGTTTGTTTTCGGGGACAAAGGTCTCGCGCGGCACCGCCAGCATGGCGTCGATGATGCGGATATCGGTGACGTCGCTGGGACGCACCTGACCATCGACCATTTTCTGGCGCGCGGTCGAAAAACCGGACATTGGCGAAGACCCTGAAAGCAAGCGGCGTTGCCGCCGGGAGAGCTGAAACCGGGGTCATCTTTGGTACAAGCTCCGGCAAAACGCAACACGCCGGGCGCGCGCGCCAAAGGGCGCGGGATTCCGAAGATAAAGGCGGCCTACTCGATCGTGACCGCAAGCCGGCCGATCAGCTGCGCGACCTCGTCCAGATGCTCGGAATCATGTTCCACAAGCGCTTGCGCCAGCCGGAACAGGCATTCGTCATCGCTGAGATCGGGAATATCGCTCGGCACGATCGACGGCACGGCTCTCGTCAGGTCGTCGGCACTGGCTGACATCGATTCGGCTCCCGTGAAACCCGGCAGTTTCAAAGCTCGGATCGGATTGAGTCAAATTGGCGGCTTGCGCCATGCTCCGCGCGGATGCCGGGTTTGCACCGGTGCGTTGCCGATTATGTCCCGCGCCGGACCGGGAATGGCGGCAAATCGTTGAGCCGCCGGGGATTTCCGGTCCCGTACACCATGGCGCCGGGGATGGACATTTGGTCCTTTGCAAGCCCGAAAGGCTTTGTTATACGCTCCCGGCTCGCGAACATTTGTTTCGCCTATTCCTCGGTAGCTCAGCGGTAGAGCATTCGACTGTTAATCGAATGGTCGCTGGTTCGAATCCAGCCCGGGGAGCCAGCAAATTCAATTGTTTCTCAGGTTTCGACGCGGCGCCCGACAGGCGCCTTCTGCATCGGGGCCACTTCAAGGGCCACTTGAGAATCCTGCGACCTGAGCGACAACGTACTTGTTCCTCAGGAGCTATCCGGTCGAATCGGAGCACCCCCGATCGGGCGGCTAGAGCAGCGGATGCGGTGCCTACATGCTGCCGATCAGGCCGATCAGTGCAGTCTTTCGCGTTACGTCACCCGTAGCTGCAGTCCGCCGATCCAAAGTGACGTTCGATCCCGAGCGGCACGCTGCGGATTTTTTTTCCCCATCGACGCGGCTGTTCAATTAGGGATCCGATTTGCTCAGCCGTTACCTGCCGGCTCGGCAAAAGACAGTGCTAGCCGCAAAAATTCTTCGCGGTCAAATTCAACTTCACCGAATGTACCACGCAAGACCAGCGGACAGGTCGCGGCTGCCTTGAATGCGGCTTCATTGATCAGCCTATATTCGCGGCCGTGCAGATTCATCGTAAGGCCGGATAACGCTTGAAGACGGTAGCTGATAGCGACCAGATCAGCGGTGCTTACTTCCTTGGAAAGTGCATCGACGATTGAAATGGTGGCGTTCTCGAATCCACGGGGGCCATCCTCAGCCGCGCTGTTGGCGCGGGTCAGAAGATCGGCGCAAACTTCTCGTACTGGCTCGCCCATATGAGGTTCCTGCGAATCGGGATCACTCACGATGACACAATACAGGGTGCCAAAACCGAAGATTGGGGGGCTTGTCCCACCTATTCACAGGGTACTGCCACAAGCGCTGCTCGATGCGGAATCCGTCCATTATCATCGAACGACGCGGTTAAGCCTTGGTGCGCTTCTGGCGCGGCGCTGGAGTCGGTGCCGGCTCGTGCCGGCGCAGTGCCTTCAGCATGGCTGATACAGGCGAAACATCTTCGGCCCCGTCACGCTCGGCAAGCCAATGAAAATGAAAGAGCTGAGGTACTCCGAACTAGTTCGGCAAGATCAACCGAGCTGCGGTAACTTGCGGAGGCCGTTGGCAATCCGCCATTGCCGGTCGGTTGGAATGGGCGGCCTCAGTACAACCCGGTCCCCCGGCCCTGGGGCCGCCTATCCAAAAGGGCCGCCAACTGAGGCGGCCTTTACTTCGGCTTTTGGTCGATCGGCTGGGACCACGCCTCTGCTCAACGCCCCCGAACTGGCAGCGACCATAAGGCGCTGAAGAAGGGGCTCGCGCCAGCGCCAGGAATGATCGATGATCCGATCGCCAACCAGGAACGACCACGGATCTTCGATCTTGAGCTGAACGCCCTTGAGAGTGGTGACAGCGAATCGGAGCACAGGGAGAAACCGGGGCAGTGACAATCAGAACGCCTTATTCGACGTCGGGAGTTAGGGGACCCGTGTGAAATTCAAGTTGGCGATACTGACTGCGCTAGCCAAGCGCCCTGACGGCCGCGCGTCTCTTGACGACCTCAGGGGCGATGTCGAGGCACTCACTGCCGACGAAGATCAATCGGAAGAGATTGCCTCCGCGCTCGATGACATCGACATTTTTCAGTCGGGGCTGGTGAAACCGGAAGGCGACGGGCTACGAATTACCGACGCAGGCCGATCTGCGTTAAGGGCTTTGGGAGCCTCGAACGAGCCCTCATTTGATCTTCGCGCACCATCTCCCTCCCCTTCACTAAAAATGATCGATCATCTCGTCGGCACTGAGGAGCGTCTAAAAATTTTCGATCTCGATCGGCGGGACGATAAAATCGATGTCGACCCCGATAGGGTGGAAGAAACTGCAAATGCCGAGGATATTTCTTCGGTAAGTGCAATTCCTGCCGCCGCTCAAGAACCAGGCGGCCATTTGCCCCTTGAAAGTATTGCCCAGCCTATGGCTCCGGAAGTTGGTGCCGCCGATCTACAGAACAGCAATCCAACCCCGGTTCCTCAGGAAGAAACGCGGCGGCCGGGCGCACCCGCCTTTTTGGCGCGAAACTTTGATGCCGAGGCCAAGACGCCAGCGCTCGCGCCGCCTGAACGAAACAAGTTCAGTAAGCTAATCGCTGCGAGATTTCAGCGGGCTGAGGCCATCTGGCAACGTCATCTGGAGCGAGGCGGATCCACCGCAAAGGCGGCACGAAGGACCGGAAATGTCGGAGGCGTAGCCATTGCGCTCCTGACCCTGCTCGTGCTCGTGATGTGCGCTGGAGCAGTGATTGCCCTCACCCAGATCAGATCCCTGAAATCGGAAATCGCAACCCTCCAGCGCGAACTCTCGCCTCTCAGGGAACGCGCCGCCAGGGCGGATTTTTTGGAAAAAGCAAAGCAGAAGGCTGACCAACAAACGGAATCCCAAAACAAATCCGGTGCTGAAAAGAAGGCCGGGGCCGACCCTCGAACCGAGCAAGCTGCGCTCAATCTGACACCAGAAGAAATTCGACTGATCCGGGATTTTATCAAGCCCGCGCCGGCCGCGGGCACGCCTGCACCCGCGATCAAAGTCGGCGATGCGGTCGGCATCGCAACGATCCCGCTACCGTCCCCGCTCATGGAGAAGATTCCGAAATTGCTCGGAGCCAGGTTTACGACCCGCAATGGATCGATCATCATTTTGCGACGTGATAGCCGGCAGGCCGACCTTGTCTTGCCACCGAACTAGCTAAGCTGCGAACTCACAGGTGCACGGCCGGAAGCACCGGACCGCCTTGATGAAGCCAAGGCAATCGGCTGCTGGTTATTGCAGTGGGATGACCGGACCCGTGAAAGAACAGCTCTAGCGCGCGGGCGCGGGCGCCGGCGGCCGCGACGTCGGTGACGGTTTTGGCCTTTCGGCCCTCGGCTGGGCTGTGGCCTGTGGCGACGAGAGTGTCGGCACCGGCTGGCGCACCCCGGGAGCTGCTGGCCGTGGCGAAGGAGGCGTCGGCCGTGGCGGGGTCGCGGCTATTCTGGGCGGCGCATTCTGCTCGGAAGCCCGGGAAATGACGCTGGTCAATTGTTCCTGGATTCCCTTGATTTGCTCGGCTACGCTTGCATTGTCGCGCACCGCTTGCTCCTGGCTTGCCTTGAGTTGTTCGGAAAGCTGGGCAACGGCGCGGGTCAGTTGTTCCTGGCTCGCCCTGAATTGCTCGTTGAGCTTCGCATTGTCGCGGGCCATTAGGTCGCGACCGGCCTTGAGCTGCTCGATCTCCTTCCCCATGCTTGCAAGATCGCGCGCCATCGACTGGAGCAGCGGCGTCAACTCGGGCGGCAGGGCAGCGGCGGTCGGCGCGGCCTGGGCCGGCGGCGCCGGTTGTGAAGGAGCTGTCTTCGCGGCATCGCCGGGCGACCCCAACCAGGTGGCAAGGCCTGCGCCGATACCGGCCGCCAGCAGGACGCCGGCGATGCCACGTAACGCCCAACCGCCAAGCGAAATCCGGTTGTCCGAGACAGCCGGGCGAAACGTGTTGAAGCTCTTGGTCTGCGGATCCGACCGGGGGCTTGGGACTTCGTGCGACAGCCTGGAAGCCAGTTGATTTCCTGCATCCGATGGAGCGGCACCGGGGATTTGTTCAGCGAGTGCTTGACGAGCTATGCCGGGGATTTCGTTCCTGGCGTCGCGGGCGACGGGCGCGTCGTGTATCTTCTTTATCGAAATCCCAGGTTCGCGAGACGGTGCCTTTCCGAAATGCTCTATTGGCGTTTCGATGCCCCGCCGAAGATTGTCAGAAGCCTGCGCAACCTGTTCGCTGGCCCGCGCTGCGTCGTGGGGCTCCTCGTCAAAGAAAGTAGGTGGCGAGGCAGGCTCGCTCAGTATCTCCGCTACAGTATTGTGTAGCACCTGAAGTTTATCGGTACTCATTTGCTAACCCTCAGCCACAACTCGACCAAGCGGTGGATAGTCTCGGGCGACCGGGCAGATCGTCCTGTTTGCGGCGCCAGTTGTCAATATTCTGCAAGTTGGCGAGCGAGGCAAGTGAAGGACTCGCCCGGCTGGCCCGAAAAAGCATTAGGTTGCGGGAACGCGCAGCCAGGTCGGTTCTGCTGGAAAAGCGAAGCGGAGTTTTGGTTCGAGGGTCGGCTGCGGCCCTCACCCATAAACATCGAGCGCAAGGCCGCTGACCTTGCCCCACGGGCTTAAAGCCATCGGCTGCTGCCGCATGACCATGAGATACCAGACGACGCGGGCGGACGATGCCGGCCTTCGCCAACGCATGCGGGCGATCGCCCAGGAGCGGCGCCGCTTCGGCTATCGGCGCCTGCACGTCCTGCTCAAGCGGGAGGGCTAAACTCGCCGTAAAGCTTGCGGGCTCGCTCAGGTTTTGCCCGAATTCATGATGTCCGGGATTACCCCAAAAGGTCCACGCATGGGATTGAATATTCTTGTTAATGAATAGATCCGATGTGTTTGCTTTCGACTGACGGCTTCGGCGGTCCTTCTGAAGGCTGGCATTGTCTTCTGGAGCGGGAGTTGGAAGCTCCAGCATTCGCCAATCAGGTGGCGCTCTTAGAACCCGACATAGGGCCGCTGAAGCCAGCAGATTGTTATTGAGGCGACATCGCCGAACAAGTCGATATTGTGGGAACTTGGGCAATGCTGCCCGGTTCAGGGAGGAGGAAAACCTATGAAATATATGTGTGAGTATACGATCCGAACGGCAGGTCTTTCCTTTGATCAAAACATTGCGGGGGGCGAGGCGCTTCTAACCGCGTTCAGTAAGTGGAAGCCTGAAGAGGAAAAGGGGCTGACGATCCACGCGTTTGTTTCAGACCTCGCCGGAAGGGGCGGCTTTATTTTGGTTGAGACCAATGACCCGAAGGCCATCACCGCCTTCGCTGCGAAATACAACTATTGGAATGACGTTAAGATTACTCCTGTGCTCGATGTTGGCGAGGTGGTTCCGATATCAGCGAGTGCGCTTGATTGGGCGCGTAAAGCATCAAAGGGTTGATCGACGGCCGCTATAGTCCATTGAAGCGTCCCGATCCGGAGTAGTCGGGGCGCTTTATATGATTTGCACACACCACATACGCATTACCCCACGCCGTTCCCAAGGGCTTCGAGCACTTGCCGTCGCCCCCAGGCGCGGCTGGATGGGCCGTTATCGCGAGGAATAATGGGGATGCAAAAGTTGGGAGTTGCGGCTAGCTGGCTTGTGAGTGCGGGGCTCGTGCTGAGCGTGTCGATCGCGGCCGCCGCCGAGATAAAATCTTTGAATCTCAAAGACGATCGCGTCGAAATTTCCATCTCCGGCAATATTGCGCCGGGTGACGCTGACTTACTGAAGGCGCGCATCAAGGAGGCGAATGGTGCAGGTAAACTGGTGACCTCGCTGCGGTTGAACTCTGATGGCGGCAACTTGCTAGAAGCTGTCCGGATAGCAGACGCGGTCAAGTTTGCAAAAATGTCCACAAATGTAGGGCGGAGCGCAACGTGCGCCTCAGCTTGCTTTCTCATTTTCGCGGCAGGAGAAGAAAAATACGCAAACAATAGCGCCCGCATCGGAGTGCACGGCGCCTCCGATAAAGATGTCCGTTCCTCGAGAGCTGCAACCACGTCGATGGCAGACATTGCGAAGGCATTGGATGTTCCCTCGTCGATCATTCGTCGCATGGTGATCACGCCGCCGGGCGAAGTGGAATGGCTTAGTCTTGCAGATCTTCGATCGATGGGAACGAATGTCAGTCGCGCCGAGCCAGAGCGATAAAAGAGCCAGGTGACCGGCAACAGATGAACACGCTAACCGCTGCAGAAATGCTTACCGTTCCCCACCCTAGGCGCCGCTGCCGTAGCTGCGTGGATGACCAACGTCGTTTTTCCAATCCCGCCACAGCTTATCGAAGCAAATCAGCAAATGCCGACTGCGTCTAAATCGACAGGTCGTCAGGATTCGGCGTCATCGAGCGTTCAGACACCCAGCACACAAGACGACGTGACCGCCTATCAACGAGCCGCGAGGCTATCCTGAAGGCATGCCAGGTTCCGCCATTTGCGGAGCTAGCGCGTCGCCGCCTCAGTGGCGGCCTCTTTCGCTAACCGACTCTTAGGTTTTCCGCGGATGTTTTGCCGCGGTTTTCGGTTTCCTCGTAGCTAACCTTCGTGCCCTCGTTGAGGCTGCTTAAACCGGCTCGCTCCACAGCCGAGATGTGCACGAAGACATCCTTGCCGCCGTTGTCCGGCTGAATGAACCCATAACCCTTGGCCGAGTTGAACCACTTCACAGTACCAGTAGCCACGTCCGCACTCCCCTTTTGAAGCAATGGCGACAAACCTAGATTGGTTGTGGCGCGCTGCAAGAAACTAAGCAACCGCTGAAGGCGGCATCCGGTCCCGCGCCCGACGACGTCGGCCGCGCCGGTTTACGACAACTAGCCTAATCGGCGTCAACGCCTGCGGCGACACCGGCATGGCAACAGCGGCTTCCGTCGGCTGTTCGTTATCCGCCGTCACCTGGATCGGGGTTTCGACCGAAGCGAGAAACGCTCGACCGCCATCGGTGATTTGCCAGCCCGCATCATCGCGTAGGACGAATGATTGACTGAATATTTCGAGGCCTGGGGCGCGCGCAGCAAGGCGTTTTGTTCGGTCGGTCCAGTCCCGCCCGCTGGACATTAGAATGGCGACCGCGCGCGTGAGCTCGGCGAGTGAGGCGCGTCCGCCCGGATGACCGGCTAATACCTTCAATACTGTAATTTGAAAACTCACCACACGCCCCGAGACGCAACGGAAGTTTTGTAAGGAAAACAAAACCTATCTCGCGCTCTCCGCCAGGTCTGCCGAATTGTGAACATACACCTGACGGGCGAACACATTTGAGGTTGGTGTGCTCAGTGTGCAACACCGGTAGTATTACCAAGGTTTTCCCGAATCGTCTTTTCCGTAGGGGAACCGGCTGGTAGCTTTCGGATGCGTTCCCGCAGAGCGCGGGGTTTATAGATCACGCCTCCATCAACCCTAAAACGCCGGTGGCGGTTGGACGGTGCAGCCGATGATCCGCGATGATCGGGAAATCAACCGATATTTTGAAGTCGGCCTGCTTGTTGCCGCCGTCGCTGGGGTTGCCATGATGGTATATTGGGGCTTGACCTAGGCCGCCTCAGTCGTCGGCCTTCCGGTTCCAGGCTCGTACATTCGTAGGGCTGCTCAATCTTACTCCAACCACCATTGTGCTGGAGTCGTTTGCCCAGTTGTTAAGACCGCGCCTCAATGGGCCATGCCCGCCCTCACCCCGAACGTTCTCACACGCGGTTTCTGTGGCGCCGCAATCACAACGCAGGCAGTCACCGGCCGCAGCCCGCGTGAAATTCGCACGTCGTCCCTATGCACTTTGTGCCACATCTGGCTCGGTACTACCTCTAGGTTTTCCTGGATCTTCTTTTCCACGTCGGAGCCGGGCTGGACCACCAGCACGTAAGAATTTGAAGTTCGAAGATGCGGACTTGTCCCGGCGATGTTGGAGAGTGGCGCTGCTTCGCCCTTGGCGTCTCACCCATACCGCGCGCCTGTTGCCAGGAAATACGGCTGCCCGGAACGGGGTTCGTCCTTGCCGCATGGGAAGAAAGGACGTCTCACGAACCGCTACGGACTGATTTGCGCGGGTACGGCTATGGACACCCGAGCCTCTCAGAGGCCGGACAAAGCGAGCGCCTTGACCACGTTGTCCCGCCTTGAAGCGGCACGCCGCATATAGCGATCGACCCCCTTCAAGGTCCTCAGATGAGCCGAAGCCTTGAACGCTCCCTCTTCCGGCTCCGTCGAATTAATCGTGGCCGCGGTGGTTCGCTCCGGCAACTTACCACCTTCCATATCTGCGAAGACCTGAGCGCTGATGGCGACTGCCGCCGAACGCACCCTTTCAACCTCCAGTTGGGCTATGGCGAACAGGCGCGCTTGCTCAATGTCCATTGCGCCGCCCATCGAGTCTGCGACCTTACGGGCCAACCCCTCTACTCTTGCGGTCCGGGCATCGTCTGCCACTGGTGGCGCACTCAGGCCGTGGCGAAAGGCGTTCCGGCTTGCGCGGTACTTACCAGCAGCCGATTTCGGACCGGTACTTTTTTTCGCATTGGCGCGGTTGGCGGCGCGTTGGCGTTCGCTAGCCATGTTCAGCCTGCCTTTCGTTTAGAGTGTGCAAGACCGACCACCGGATGATCTGCAACAGCGCCCTTTGCGGCCCGCTGGTTCTTAGCCCACTTGTCCTGAACAAAGGCAAACATGGTCAGAGCCTTGTCGCGCCCCAAATCGCTCGAAGTGCGCAGTTGTTCAATTGCGGTAAGATTGTTCAAGCAGCGGCGTATCGCCTCGGCCTCCACGTCATATTCGCTCTTGCCATATTTTTGCAGGATCGCCCGTATTTCGGCCTTGGCGGTCGGCTCATCTCGAGACCAACTGTCAACAAGTTCGGCTGCTTCATCGCGCTCGCATGCATCAAGCTCGCGGAGGATGTCGAACAGCGCGTCACCGAAATGCTTTTTTACTCCTTGCGACGACGCGCGCTGAAAACGTCGGGCCAGCCAAACGCAGTAAGCAAATTCATCCGCGTAAATCTCTCCGATACTATCCGGCGGATTGAGTGCTTCTCGAACGGCGCGCTTCAGCTGCTCCAGTTCGGCTGGCGATTCTGTCGGCAATACATAGGGAGAAGCTTCTCGCAGCAGTCTAACCCGTTCTGGCATATGATGCTCCTATAGCGTTGGTCTGCAATGTCCCGCATGTTCAACCCGACTCAGGCGGTCTTGCTCTGATTAAGGCTCAATCAGTTGCACGTTTACACTCTCCTGCGAACGAGACCGGCGAGTCTAACCGGATGGGCGCGATTAAAACGCTGTACCTCGCGAAAGGTAAGTTGGTTTTTGGCCGCCTTGATCGCGCGGAGCTGACTGATTGCTTTGCTCATCAACGCGTTGTTACGCTCCTCGAGATTGAGCTCGGCTGCTAACATCTCGTCCGTTAAAACAGCCGCCGATCTTGCTGCTAACACCTCGGGGGGAGCAGATCCAAAACGGGTTGCCTGCATATACATTTTCATGGTCTCAATCCGGAGCGCCTTGATCCAGGCTTTTACCGTCTTGAAATCACGCCGGGGGCATCTCTTCCGCAGGTCGGTCTCCAAAATGCCCCCGAGGTTATGGAGCGATTGCGCAATCTCGCCTTCGTTCATCTCTTGACCTAGCACATGAAAAAATGCGGTCAGTGCCGACTCTTCATCGTAGGCTCTGCTCTCCGGATCGCACGTTGCGGCGGTACGTCGGGCGCGAAGAAAACCTTGGTTCCGCCGTATGCGCCATATGCATTTTGCAACTGTCAGAACCAGATGCTCTTCAATTGGACCATCAGGCGCCCATTCTTCGGCTACCTGAGTGTGTAGGAGCTGAAACTCCAACGGGTTCTCGCCGGGAAGGATTGCAGCCGTTGGTTGTTCGAAATCGTCTGCGTAGGCAGGCTTGTCCGTTTCGTTGTCCATTCCAAGACTCCGTTTGCCTAACAACAGGATATCTACGAATCACCTCTTCCTTACTAAGCTCGCCAGATGGCGTGTGGTTCCCTCTCGCGTGAGTGAGCGGGCGACTGGTAAGCGGAGGAAAAAGGCTAAGGCTACCGCACCCCCGGAAAGCGAACCGTTGGCTTGAAGCGTCAAAAGCAACTTGGGCAGCGGCCGAACTACCGAGCGGTTCGCGCTTAAAAATTCAATCGTTCGCTACGAGTCGTGTCAAGTCGCAGTAAAATAAACTGGCCTTCGTGAACCTGAACTTTCAACGCCGACCCGAGATTGCTCGTAAGCTGCTTCCGGTACCCGCGAATTCAAGCACCTGGTTTATCTAGAATATTTTTCATTCTTGCAGATCAGGACGGAAGCAAATTTAGACTGTCATACGCGGAGTTTGCGGTTTAAGGAAACGACCCGTTCCAAATTGTTCGCCACTGACGTGTTTTCGTTAGTTAGAATCGGTGTTCCGAGCACACCGCTTATAGTCGTTACATAGACTCAAGTTTGCAGCGGGATATTGATTTCGCGGTCGCAAGCATCTTCGTTTTGCTTGCGAGCATTGCAGGCTCGCCGTTCTCAACGGGCATCGCATGCATGCTGGCGCGTCGCGCGCCGAGCGCCGATACAAATCAAGATCAAGTGCGGTTTCAAGGAAGGCGGCGGCATACGCGCAAGATCTACTCTCTCTCGATTCGGGCACCGCCGTTATGTCAGTACCCCGCCAAAAGACCTTGAATATCGGGGAGTGGGTTACTTCCTGGATTTGTCTTTTGTTGGCTTTCGAAGCCGGACCCCGGGCCCACCGCCGTTCTCGTCGATGAAATCGACGCCAGCCGCTTCGATTGCTGCTCGCATTCTTTGCGCGGTGTCTTCGCGGCCGCCGACTTCGCCATCCGCCGACTCGAGTCGGGCGACTGTCGGTTCAGAGATCCCCGAGCGATTGGCCAAGTCGGCTTGTGACCAAGCGAGTAGCGCCCGAGCCGCCTTAATTTGCCTTGTCGTTACCAAACAGCCTCTCAATTTGATAGAATTTCTATTGACGAGCGAGCCCCATCAGCTTTAATAGAATTTCTATCAAAGCGGTTGCGAGCGACTCAGCGAACGCCGCCATACTGAAATTAACATAGTGGTGTCGATGCAAGAAACCGGGAGATTACAATGGCTCAATCAGATCGCCGCTCCTTCATCGGCGGCTCGGACGCTCGCATCATCATGGGTGACGACGAGACGTCCCTGCTCCGCCTATGGCGGGAAAAGCGCGGCGAAGTTCAGCCCGAGGACCTTTCAGCAAACCTGATCGTCCAGCTCGGCACTGTGACCGAGCACCTCAACCGGCACTGGTACGAACGAAACTCCGGCCAGATCGTGACCGAGGTACAGCGGCGGGTGTTTCACCCTGTGAAGCGGTGGATGGTGGCGACCCTGGACGGGATGGTCGAGGCAACGGGCGCCGTCTTCGAGGCCAAATTCATGCTGCCGTGGTCGTTCTCGGAGGCCGCCGCGGCCGAAAAGCACATGGCCCAGCTGCAGCACAACATGTGGGTCACGGCCTCAAGGAGCGCTGTGCTGTCGATCATCACCGGCGGCGGCAAATGGGTCGAGATCACCCTACCGGCCGATCCGCTCTACCAGCACCTGCTGCTCACGGCGGAGAAGCGATTTTGGCGCTGCGTTGAGACCGGCGAGGTCCCTCACCTGTTTGGTGTCGAACCTCCGCGGCCCAAAATAGAGGCTGTCCGGACCGTTGACATGAGCGGCTCAAACGCCTGGGCCGAATTTGCAGGCCTGTTTCAGGCCACCCGACAGGCAGCACTCGACCATGAACGATCCAAGACCGAACTGAAGGCGCTGGTGCCGGAGGATGCCAAAGAAGCTTCAGGCCACGGCATCCGCGCCAAACGTTCGAAATCCGGCGCCGTCAGTTTTGACATCCTGACAGAGGAGCCGCGTCATGCAGCGATCCAGCGATAAAGTCGGCACGCTGGCGGCGGCACTCGCTAAGGCGCAACTCGAGATCGTCAACCCGGAAAAATCGCTGACCGCTACCATCGAGCAGTTTCCGCGCGAGGGTCAGCGGACATTTCGCTACGCCTCGTTGTCGAAGGGCCTCGATATCGTCCGCAAATGCCTTGGCCGGTATGAGATCGCAACTATTCAGGCCACCGCCGTTGATCGGGATAGCGGCCTGATCAAACTGACCACCACCCTTGCGCACGCCTCGGGCGAATGGGTGTCGTCGGACTGGCCAGTCTGCCCGGCTTCCGAAACGGCGGCTCCCCACCGGATGGGTGCGGCGCTGACCTATGCCCGGCGCTACGCCCTGTTCACCCTGGTCGGGATCGCCGGCGAGGACGACCTCGATGCGCCGGACACAGTCCTGCCGGGGATCGATCCGGCCGCGCCGGAAAGGAAAAACGGCTCCAATGGCTCCATGACGCCCACGCCCCCAAACGGATTCCATGGATCGCAAAAGGGCGGACAAAGCGCCCGGGCCGCCCTGTCCGCTGAACCCTCAGCCATCCTTCGCGACGAGCTGCTGACCGAGGTGGCCAGGCTGGTGTCACCGGACGATGTCGACGCATGGACGCTACGCGCCTGGCCAAAGGCCAATGCCCTGTTGCCGTCGGACGGGGACTTGGTCCGATCGGCTTTTCAAGACCTGCTCGCCCGCCTGCCAGGGTTGCCTGACGAAGACCTCTCGCAAACTGATGCGGACCAACTGACAGCAAAACCAGAGACGCGTTCCCGTATCGACAAGAGCCTGCTGGCGATCCCGGTGACTCGGCGCGTTCGTGACAAGACGCATCTGCGGTTCGTAGCGACCCAACCCTGCCTCGTCTGCGGACGCCAGCCCTGCGATGCCCATCACCTGCGTTTCGCGCAATCCCGCGGCCTCAGCCTCAAGGTCAGCGACGAATTCACGGTGCCGTTGTGCCGGTCACATCACCGCGAACTGCACCGCGCGGGCAAGGAAACCGACTGGTGGGCAAAAGCAGGCCTTGAGCCCATTGGCCATGCGAGCAAGCTTTGGCTCGAAACCCACCCGCTCCATGCTTCTGCAGTTACCGCGGAAGACGACAGCGGGAAGACAGGACCCAACGATGAACCGACACCGGTACCGAGGCAAAATCGTGAGCCACGCTTGACGAAACGAACCCAGTTGCCGGGTAGTCCGACATGACCTCGTTTCGACAGATCGAATCCAACCGCCGCAATGCGCAAAAGAGCACCGGCCCCAAGACGCACAGGGGCAAACAGCGCTCCGCCCAAAATGCCGTTCGCCATGGTTTGACGGCGGAGACCGTAATCGGGCCGTTGGAGGATCCCGATGACTACCGCTCCTTCGAACTGGCGGTCACCGCCGCCTATGATGCGGAGACCGCCGTAGAGCGCGAGTTAGTACTTCGGCTGGCAAGCCTGCTGTGGCGATTGAGGCGGGCAACTTCCGTCGAGACCGGCCTGCTGCAAATCCAGTGCGAGATTAGTACCGCCCCTGATCCGGCGCCTTCAAATCTCGCCGGAGAAGGATGCGAAGTTATCGAAATCTTCCAATCCGGGCGCGTTTCGAATGGCCACGAGCTGGCGCGCGCCTTTCTTCGTCTGGCCGATCTCGACAACGGAATCTTCGAACGGCTTGGCCGCTATGAGGCCGCGCTGTGGCGTCAGGTTAGGCAAACGATTTTGACGTTGCAGCACTTGCAGTGGCGTGCCCCGGGTAGCCGCTATCGGCGAACCCAGGATCGCTGGCAAAGGGCGCCCTTGGGGCTGATGGATGAAGATCGGGCAGATCAGCCCTAGCCGTCACTCGTCGCTGGGCAAATCAGCCGGCTGGCCGAGCGCGGCATCTTCTTCGGCAATCACCGACCCGGCGCGCGACCACCAGATCCTTTCCTTGGAAGACCGACGGTTTCGTTGACCTCGGTATAAGCCTCGTCGCTTGAAACGTAATCACTGTTTTGACGGGCCTCGCACCGGTTGAAGAAGATGTACCCTGTTATTGACCTTTTCCGGCTTTGAGGAATGGCAACTTCAGCGGCCGTTGCGAACGTGGCTCTCATGGCATGGGTCGGATCGACGCAGCGCGTCATCTCGCGCTCAAGCAATTTTTGACGGCCGTTCGAGTGCTAGACGATTTCAAGCGTTCCCCACAAACTTCCACATTCCTCTGTTCCACGGCAGAAAAGAAGTTCTGGCGCTGCGTCCAGACCGGCGAGACCTCTCACCTGTTCGGTGTCAAGCCGCCCGAGCCACGGATTGAAGCGGTCAAGATCGTCGACATGAGTGCGTCCAACTCCTGGGCGGAATTCGCAGGGGTGTTTTGCCGGACTCGGGCCGCCTTCCTCGATCACGAAGCCGCCAAGGGCGAGCTCAAGAAGCTCGTTCCAGAGGACGCGAAAGAGGCCAAAGGGCACGGCGTCCGCGCCAAACGCTCCAAGTCGGGCGCCATCAGTTTTGAGCTTCAGGCCGCCGAATAGCCGCCGCCGAGCTTTCCGATCGGGGATGGCTTTCGGGGAGGGAAGCGCTCGCACAAGGTCAGGACGTGGATGTGCCCATGGAGTCGCCCTTCGACTTTGCCCATCTCGACCCGTCTTGCGATCCTCCGGAGGGATATGTCGCAGCCTTTGAGCTGCTGGCCACTTTCTGGTGCGAGCTGCGCGCACTCCGGTCCGAATGCTCGCACGATCAGTTTCTGAGCGGCTTTATCGCCCATCTGGAAACCGAGCTCGTTGGCGCCGCTTTCGTGTTGGCGATTCAAGTCGAACTCCTGACCGCTCGTTAGCACCCCCACTCTTTATTCAACGGAGTTACCGATGCAACGTGCAAGCCAGTCGATCAGCAACATAGGCGCCGCCCTCGCCAGAGCGCAGGCGGAAATCCAGAACCCGGAAAAGTCGCTGACGGCGACCATCCCTTCGCCATTCCCGCGAGAGGAGAGCCGTACCTTTCGGTATGCCTCGCTGGCAAGTGGACTGGATATTGTCCGAAAATGCCTCAGCAAGCACGAGATCGCGACCGTTCAGGCAACGGCGATAGAGCCGGAGACCGGTCTGATCAAGCTCACCACCACCCTTCTCCATGCTTCCGGCGAATGGGTGGCCTCAGACTGGCCGGTCTGTCCCGTCACCGAGACCGCGGCCCCGCATCGGATGGGCTCCGCCCTCACCTATGCCCGGCGCTACGGCCTCTTTACCCTGGTCGGGATCGCCGGCGATGATGATCTCGATGCACCCGATGCTGGTCCCCAACCGGCGGAGCCAGCCCCCACACACAGGCGGCCGCAATCCAGTACGAACGGCCAGACCCTGCCAGCGAAAACGTTCCAGAACGCCCGCAAGCGTGCCAACGGTGCTCACTTCAGCGTCCTGCCGGCTGAAGCCTCTGCAGCGCTGCTGGACCAGTTGCTGGCCGAACTCGACGGGTTGGGACTCAAGGACGATCTGGACGCCTGGACGCTGCAAGCCTGGCCAAAAGCAAACTCCCTGACGCCTGCAGATGGCGACAAGGTAAGGGCGGCGTTTCAGGTCCGGCTCGCCCGCGGCGAAATGACGTCGGAGGCGGATACCGCGTCAGACGAACTGCAATTCCCCATAGCGACCCCAGAGGTCCGATCGCGCATCGACAAGAGCGTGCTAACCCTGCCGGAGACCAAACGGCAGCGAGACCGGCAGCACCTGCGCTTTGTCGCTAGCCACCCCTGCCTTGTCTGCGGCCGCGAGCCGTGTGATCCACACCATTTGCGTTTGCACAGCCCCGCGGGCTCGGCCAAAAGGTCAGCGACGAATTTACAGTGCCGCTGTGCCGAGCGCATCATCGCGAGCTGCACCGCGCCAGCAAAGAAAGAGATTGGTGGGTGACAGCCGGCCTGGAACCAGTCGGTTTGGCGCGCCAGCTTTGGCTGGAAACCCATCCGCTGCCTGTCGTTCCACCCGTTCAAGAAGAAGATGAGGCAAATGGGCGCCTGCCGCGCCGCCCGTCGCATCGGCCTAGTCGGAAAATAACACCCTTGACCTCAATGTGATTTGATAGGGCGGCAGCTCGACTTGCGACAACCGATTTTTCATCGCTGCTCGCCTAGACGCAATCGCTGACTGGCCACGCTCACTGTTTCGGTGCCACAATCGATATACCGGCCACGTGGCGAACAACTCTTGTCAAATCGATCGATCGCGACGATCATTGATCATTCGAAAAGCGACGATAGACCGCAACGTAGCACTAGCCCTCCGCTCAGTGGATAGGAATGGGTCATGCCTGCTGCACCTTGGATCAAGTCGTATCCGCCGGGCGTCCGCTGGGACGCGGACTTAGCGATGATGCCGGTTTCGCAGATTTTGGAGCAATCAGTTGCAAAGTGGCCAAACAACCCGGCCCTCGATTTTATGAACAAAAGGATCTCTTATCGAGATCTCAGCGACCTTTCCAATCGGGCCGCGAAAGGATTTCAGAAACTGGGTGTGCGCCCTGGCGTGCATGTCGGGCTCTACCTGCCCAACACGCCCCACTACGTCATCGCTTTCTTTGGCGTGATGAAGGCCGGTGGCACGGTAGTCAACTACTCGCCCCTGGATGCGGAAAAGGTTCTCGAGCACAAGGTTGACGACAGTGAGACCGACATACTCGTGACGCTGGACCTTAAGGCACTGTACCCGCAGATGGGTCGGCTGCTCGGAACGACAAGGCTGAAAACCCTTGTGGTCGGCAATGTAGCTGAGATGACCCCTGTGCCCACGGCCGTGCGCGATCATATGCTGAAGAATGATGAAATCGCCGCCGTTCCTAACGACAACAGGCATCTGACGTTTGAGTTACTCCTTGAAAACGATGGCAAGTACGCGGAGCATCCGATCGCCGACCTGCGTGAGTCCGTCGCGGTACTTCAATACACTGGCGGTACGACCGGACTTCCAAAAGGCGCGATGCTTACGCACGCCAATCTGTCGTGCGCGACCGCTCAGTATGTAGAGACGACCCACACGCAACCGCAGCTCCTCGACGAAGGCCGCGAGCGGATTCTTGCCGTCCTGCCGCCGTTTCACATTTATGCGTTGACGGTAAACATGCTGATGGGACTACGGATCGGCGCCGAGCTGATCTTGCACACGCGTTTCGACACGGCTGCGGTCGTCAAGGATATTTGCGAAAAGAAAGTTACGGTCTTTCCAGGCGTACCGACGATGTATGTCGCGATCATCAACTATCCCGGTGTCGAAAATCTCGACCTCACTTCGATCAAATGGTGTGCGTCCGGCGGGGCCCCCCTTCCTCTCGAGGTGCAGAAGCGCTTTCAGGACATTTCCGGGTGTCGGCTTGCCGAAGGTTGGGGCATGACCGAAACGTCGCCCACCGGTACATTTACACCATTGAAGGGGGCGGTGAAGCCTGGCTCATGCGGGATCCCGATCCCTGGCATCACCATCAAGTTTGCCGATGTCGACGATCCGTCTCGCTATGTTGGGCTGGGTGAAAAAGGTGAGATTTGTATTGGCGGGCCCAACATCATGAAGGGATACTGGAAGCGCGCGGACGCAACAAAGGAGACGATGACGAAGGACGGCCTTCTTCGAACCGGCGACGTTGGATACATGGACGAAGACGGATATGTCTTCATCGTCGACCGCACCAAGGACATGCTGCTATGCGGCGGCTTCAACGTGTACCCGCGCATCATCGAAGAAGCGATTTATCAGCATTCAGGCATTGAAGAAGTTATCGTGATCGGAATCCACGATGATTACCGGGGTCAATCACCCAAGGCCTTTGTGAAGCTCAAGGCTCACTCAAGCGCAATCACGCTCGACCAAATGAAGGATTTTCTCAAAGACAAACTCGGCAAGCACGAAATGATCAGCGCGATGGAAATTCGTGATGCCTTGCCGAGGACAGCCGTCGGCAAGCTATCCAAGAAGGAGCTATACGACGAAGAGGCCAGCAGACGCCACGCTCAAGACAGAACGTCCTGAACGCTTCCGGCAATCACATGCTGGCCTGCGGTAACCTTCGCACGGACATCTTCTTGCTGCCTAATCTTCTGGGATGCCAGCCTCCCAGTCGGCCGTGAATAAAAGTTCCGACACTTCAAACGTCGGTTCGATTAATTTCCTTGCGGCATTCCCACGATTGGACAACACTCGCGAAACAGAAGGCACCTGCATTCGTCTTCCGGTTTGTCTTTTCGCGGTTGGCGATGCTTGTAAGCCTACGAAGAGCGACCAAGAGGGAGGAGTGCCATGCGTCAGTGGATAATAGCTGCTGCCTTGTTGCCGGTGCTCGGCGGTGTGGCTCTTGCGCAAGAGACGGTCAAAATCGGCTATATCGATCCGCTCTCGGGCGGCGGTGCCAGCGTCGGCGAGGTCGGCTTCAAGACCTTCCAGTTTCTCGCCGACGAGTTGAATGCCAAGGGCGGCATTCTCGGCAAGAAGGTCGAGATCGTACCACTCGACAATAAGACCAATCCTCAGGAAAGCTTGATTCAGGCGCAGAAGGCGATCGATGCTGGCGTGCGCTACATCACCCAGGGCAACGGGTCGTCAGTCGCCGGCGCGCTGACGGATTTCGTAGCAAAATACAACGAACGCAATCCCGGTAAAGAGGTCCTCTATTTCAATTATGCCGCTGTGGATCCGGTGCTGACCAATGCAAAGTGCAGCTTCTGGCATTTCCGTTGGGATGCAAATTCAGACATCAAGATGGAAGCGCTCACGAACTACATGAAGAGTGCTTCAGCCATCAAGAAGCTTTACCTTATTAACCAGGATTATTCGTTTGGTGAGTCGGTTCGTTCCGCAGCGAAGACCATGCTGAAGGCGAAGCGCCCGGACATACAGATCGTCGGCGACGAACTGCATCCGCTGCTGAAGATCACTGACTTTGCACCGTATGTCGCGAAGATCAAGGCGTCTGGTGCTGACAGCGTCATAACCGGCAACTGGGGGCAGGATTTTGCGCTCCTCCTCAAAGCTAGTGCCGATGCTGGACTCAAGGTGAATTGGTACACCTACTATGCGGGCGGCACTGGCGGTCCCACCGCGATCAAGCAGGCCAATCTCAATCATCAGGTGTTCCAGATCGCTGAGGGTATTCCAAATCTCGGCAATCCCGCCGCGGACACTTTCGAGAAGGCGTTACGCGCAAAATACGATTTCAGCCTGTTCTATCCGCGCGTCGTCAACGAGATGCGAATGTTTGCGGCCGCAGCCGAAAAGGCCAAGTCGCTCGATCCGGTCAAGGTCGCGGCAGCGCTCGAAGGCATGGAATTCGACGTCTATGACGGCGGCAAGGGCACCATGCGGAAGGATGATCACCAGTTCTTCCAGCCCATGTATATCGCTTCATTCGGCGATCGCACGGAGAAGGAGCCGTTCGACGAGGAAAAGACCGGCTGGGGCTGGCGGCTAGCCGCAAAGATCGAGCCTGAGCAGACCATGCTCCCCACCACCTGCAAGATGGAGCGCCCGAACTAACCGTCGTCACCGCGCAAACTTCCTGCGCTCCAGCGTTCGCCGGAGCGAGGTCGGCTCATCTCTCGGGAGTGGAGCGTGCTCGAACTTATCGTCATATCGACGCTGAACGGCGTTCTGTTTGGAATGCTGCTGTTTTTGATGGCAAGCGGCCTGACCGTCATCTTCAGCATGCTCGGTGTTCTCAATTTCGCGCATGCAAGCTTCTACATGCTGGGCGCGTTTTTCGGCTTCCAGCTTAGCCGCTGGTTTGGCTTCTGGCCCGCGCTACTCGTCGCTCCCTTGCTGGCAGGGGGACTTGGTGCAGCGGTGGAGCGATTTGGTCTGCGACAGGTTCACAGGAACGGTCATGTCGCAGAACTCCTGTTCACGTTCGGCCTGGCGTTCGTGATCGAGGAGCTCGTACAGATTATCTGGGGCAAGAGTCCCGTCGATTTCCGCATTCCGTCTGTTCTGGATTTTCCCGCCTTCACAATCTTCTCCACCAATTACCCCGCCTACAAGATGTTTATGCTGCTGGTGTCGATCGCGATCTTCGTTGGCCTTCTATTGGTTCTCAAGAAGTCTCGTGTCGGTTTGATCGTTCAGGCAGCGCTCACCCATCCGCATATGGTTGGCCATCTCGGCCACAATGTCGGACGCATCTTCATGCTGGTGTTCGGTGTCGGTACAGCCCTCGCCGCCGTCGCCGGCGTGATCGCAGGCCCCGCGCTGGTGACGCAGTCGAACATGGCTGCACTGCTCGGACCCATCCTGTTCGTGGTCGTTGTCGTCGGTGGGCTCGGTTCGCTGCCGGGCGCCTTCATTGGGTCATTGCTGATCGGCCTCGTCCAAACCTTCGCGGTCTCAATGAATGGCTCTCTCGAGGGCGCGTTTGGTCCACTGAGTCCGACCTACGCGCAGTCCTGGCTGGCCGACATCTGGAGCGTGACGGTCGCCCAGATCGCACCGATCATGCCTTACATGTTGCTGGTACTCATTCTGATCTTTCGTCCAATGGGTCTGCTGGGGACGCGTGAAACATGAGCGAATTGACTTCAAGTGTAGCGCCGCCCTACCCCGCATTGAGCGAAAAGCTGAGATTCTATGGGATCTGGCTTGTCACAGGACTGATACTGCTGGCTTTGCCGAAACTTTTCGGCTCGGGGGGCGCGCTGACAACCTTCAGCTTGATCGGAATCTCGATCATCTTCTCTCTATCCTACAACATTCTGCTCGGCCAGACCGGATTGCTTTCGTTCGGCCACGCGGTCTATTACGGCTTAGGCGGCTTTCTGGTGATTCACGTCATCAATATTATCAGCGCCAACAAACTGCCGATTCCGTTGCCCTTGGTTCCTATTATCGGTGGCCTCA
The DNA here is from genome assembly GCF_018130185.1 of Bradyrhizobium sp. AUGA SZCCT0182. NCBI lineage: Bacteria > Pseudomonadati > Pseudomonadota > Alphaproteobacteria > Hyphomicrobiales > Nitrobacteraceae > Bradyrhizobium > Bradyrhizobium sp. AUGA SZCCT0182. Next base: position 28,402 of record NZ_JAFCLY010000009.1, read on the forward strand.
CCGGACTATTCTTCGCTGCGCTGCTTGGATGGGTCTCGACCCAGCGCAGCGGAACGGCATTCGCAATGATTTCGCTTGGCATCGCCGAACTGATCGCCTCGTCAGCTCTGATCCTGCGGACGTTCTTCGGAGGAGAAGCTGGTATCTCAGCGAACCGCACCAAATTGTTTCGGGTTCTCGACTGGAATTTCGGGCCTCAAATTCAGATCTACTATCTGATCGCTGCATGGACATTGCTGGCGGTCATCGCCATGTATGCGCTGACGCGCACCCCGCTTGGCCGCATGTGCAATGCGGTGCGGGATAATCCAGAACGTGTTCAGTTCGTTGGCTACGACCCCCACGTCGTTCGTTATCTGGCCTTCTGCTTTGCCGGCTTCTTTGCCGGCATTGCCGGCGCTCTAGCCGCGATTAATTTTGAAATCGCCAACTCGGCCTATCTCGGCGCCTTGCAATCCGGCACTGTGTTGTTCTCGACGTATATCGGCGGCATTGGCTATTTTATTGGACCTATTGTCGGAGCCATATTCGTTACCGTGCTATCGCTGAGCTTGAGCGATCTGACATCGGTCTGGCAGCTTTACTTCGGACTGTTTTTCATAGCGGTCGTAACGTTTGCGCCCGGAGGCCTCACAGGGCTTCTGATGATGCACCGGCCGCTGCTTAAGAGCGGCACATTGGGCAAGGTATTGCCGTCCTATTTGATAGCGCTCGTTCCAACACTTGCATTGGTGGTAGGTCTCGTTCTTGCGACAGAATCGATCGTGCATCACACCGTGCATGCGGGCGATGACCCAAACATCAAAGCCTTCGGCGTGAACTTCAACGCCTCGAGCCCGATCACGTGGATCATTGCTCTGTTCCTGATTGTCGCCGGATCTTTCGCGGCGCGACTGACCTGGCGGCGGCTTGCACAGGCTTGGGGCGAGGCGCTCTCGGCAGCCCATGAAAGGGGATACCACGCATGACCGCGCCCGCCATAGAGGTGAAGGACGTTCAAAAAAGCTTCGGCAACATATCGATCATCCGCGACCTGAACTTAAGCGTGTCCCAGGGCGAACGACACGCGCTCATTGGCCCCAATGGTGCGGGAAAATCAACAACGTTTAATCTCATCAGCGGCTATATCAGACCGACGTCGGGAACGGTGGCGCTTCGGGGAGAGGTGATTAACGGTTTGCCGCCCTACCAGATTAATCGCCGCGGCCTCTCGCGCAGCTTTCAGGTTACTAACGTGTTCGCAAACATGAGTGTATGGGAAAATCTGCGTTGCGCAGTCCTCTGGACCGACGGCCATCATTACTCGTTCTGGAAGAACATCGACAATTTAAAAGAGGTCCGCGACCGAACGGCGCAAGTTCTCTCTGATATCGGCCTCGCTGCACGCCGCGACGTGCCGGCGGGGCTGCTAACATATGCCGAACAGCGCGCGCTGGAAATCGGCATTACCGTTGCGGGCGGCGCCGACGTCATCCTTCTCGACGAGCCTACCGCAGGCATGAGCCATGCGGAAACAGAGCGGGCGGTTTCGCTGATTCGTCGCCTCACCGAAGGACGAACATTGGTGATCGTCGAGCACGACATGAGCGTCGTGTTCGGCCTCGCCGACCGAATCTCGGTGCTGGTCTACGGCCACATTATTGCGACCGGAACGCCGGACCAGATTCGCTCGAATCCCAAAGTCAAGGAAGCCTATCTCGGCGAGGAGGCAGCTTGATGCTCGAGGTCAAGGACCTGCACGCCTATTATGGCAAGAGCCATATTCTCCAGGGCGTTGATCTGCGGATCGATGCTGGTGAAGTCGTAAGCCTATTGGGCCGGAACGGTGTAGGACGTTCGACGACGGTCAAAGCGATCATGGGAGAAGTGCCGCCACAGGGCACGATCCGATTCAAGGGAGCTGACATCGCGGGCAAGCCGAGTTTTCAAATCGCCCAACTCGGCCTCGGATATGTTCCAGAGCATCGCGATATTTTTCCTGGGCTTACTGTGCGTCAAAACCTGATGCTCGGGATCAAAGACCCGCGCAAGCCTGGCAAATGGCGGCTCAACGACATGCTGGACATGTTTCCGAACCTCGCCGCGCGTGCGGATACGGACGCTGGCGTCATGTCTGGCGGTGAGAAGCAGATGCTCACAATGTGTCGTACGTTGATGGGCGATCCCGAACTGATCATGATCGACGAGCCCACTGAAGGGCTGGCGCCCCTCATTGTTCATCAGGTCGGCGACCTGATTGCGGAAATCGCGCGTCGTGGTGTGGCAATTCTGCTGGTCGAACAGAAACTCTCCATCGCCATGCGTATATCGCACCGCGTGTACGTCATGGGCCATGGTCGCATTGTGTTTGAGGGCACACCCGCGGACTTGACGAGCAACGACGCGGTTCGGAGGGAATGGCTTGAGGTTTGAACCGGGCATTTTCGATGCCCGCAAGTTGAGTGGATTATCGATGCCGGTCACTTCAGCCAATGGAATTGAGATCGCATACGACGATCGAGGCAATCGGAGCGATCCTGCCGTCGTCCTCGTTATGGGCCTTGCCACGCAAATGATTGCCTGGCCGGAGGCATTCTGTGACGACCTTGCCGCTCGGGGCTTCCGCGTTATTCGCTTTGACAATCGAGATGTCGGGCTGTCGACCAAGTTCGATTCTGCGCCATCGATCGACCCCGGCGCGGTCCTGCAACGGTTGATAGCTGGGGAAAAACTAAATCCACCTTATGACCTGACCGATATGGCCGCAGATACCGTCGGGCTGATGGATCGCTTGGCAATCGAGAATGCTCACGTGGTCGGAGCGTCCATGGGAGGCATGATTGCGCAGATCGTCGCGGCCAAATATCCCACTCGCGTACGAAGTCTGGTTTCCATTATGTCGTCGAGTGGCGACCCCGGTCTGCCACAGGCGAAACCCGAAGCGATGGCTGCGATCATGCAGGCCCGTCCGGATAGCAGCGACCGCGAGCTTGCGATTCAGCACGGCGTCAAAATCTATAAAGTGATCGGTAGCCCAGGCTATCCGACGCCGGACGAGGAGCTGCGAGCCAAGGTCGGCGCCGCCTTCGATCGGTCTTACTATCCCGTGGGAATCGGCCGCCAGTTTGCCGCGATCTTGGCAAACGGCTCGCGTGTCGAGATGCTCAAGAGGCTTTCCGTTCCAACGCTGGTACTTCACGGCGCTGACGATCCGCTGGTACCCGTCGAAGCCGGCAGACATACCGCCGCGTCGGTTCCGGGATCAAGCCTCATGGTTATCCCCGGGATGGGCCACGATATTGCCGCCGGTCTCATTCCCGTTCTGGTCGAGGCAATCGCCGCGCACTGCAAGAAGGCCGACCAAAACTCGAAGCGAGCGAAGATCATGGAACAGAGCAGATAGCTTCAGCGCAGGCCGCCGGCAAGCGTTCCGGCATCTTCTCGAATCGGATGGAGAAAGCCATGGACAGGTTGTCAGCACTCGATGCCAGCTTCCTTTACGGAGAAACACCGGAATCTCCTATGCACGTTGCCGGACTGGCAATCTTCGGGCCCGCTCCGGCAGATACCGATATCTTCGCGATGTTCCGCGACCATCTCAAGGGCCGGCTCCATCTTGTTCCTTTCTTTGAGCGCAAGCTGGCGTTGGCGCCGATTCAGCTCGATCATCCAGTCTGGGTGCACGACGACAATCTTGACCTTGATTATCACTTTCGCCACACCTCGTTGCCAAAACCCGGAACGCAAGAGCAGCTCGAGACACTGGTTGCGCGGCTGCACATGATCCTGCTCGATCGCGCCCGACCGTTATGGCAGTATTATGTAATTGAGGGTCTCGAGGCTGGCGGCTTCGCCGTATACATCAAGATGCACCACGCCGGTATCGACGGTGGCGCAGGGATGGCTGCGCTTCCGATCATCTTCAGCCCCTCGCCCGAACCGGAACGCGCGCCGCTTCCATCGCCGCCAGCCAAGGACAGCAGAGCACCTGAGATCTTCGAGCTGATCAGCGACTCCTACGCCAAGTTTTTCAATCAACAGCGCGCCTTCTATGAATCCTGGCCCGATCTCGCCAAGGCGATCGCAAAAGTGGGACAGCGCGCTACGCAGGACCTAGCTAATCCTCCTCGAATGCTTCCGCTTGCACCGAAAACGCTTTTCAATGTGTCTCTTTCAAGCCAGAGGTCGTTCGGAACCTGCACCCTCTCCCTTCGCGACGCAAAGGCCGTGGCAAAGCTCACAAAGTCGAAGATAAACGACGTTGTGATGACGATCAGTGCCGGTGCATTACGGCGCTATCTAGAGCTACGGAAGGGGCTTCCCGATGGCCCGCTGATCGCGGCGGTGCCGGTTTCGCTGCGAAAAGCGGGCAACGCCGATATGAATAACCAGGTCACGGCGATGCTTTGCAACCTGGCCACGGACATTGCCGATCCGATCCGTCGTCTGGAAGCCATCGTTGCCTCATCCACCGACTCCAAGAAGCGGCTGGAGGATATTCGTGATGTCATTCCGGCTGACCTGACGTGGCTGGGAGCACCGATCATTATCACCGGGATGGCACGCTTGATGGGGCACGCTAAACTTGCCGAGCAACTGCCAGCAATCGTGAACGTCCTGATTTCAAATGTGCCCGGACCAAAGGAGCCGCTGTACTGCGCCGGCGCAAGGATGCTGAATTATTTTCCGGTCTCGATTCCATCGAACGGCAGCGTCCTGAACATCACTGTGCAGAGCTATCAGGATAATCTGGATTTCGGACTGATCGCCTGCCGAGCCGCTGTTCCTGATATCGAGAAATTGGTGGAGTTTTTAATCGATGAATTCGATCGCCTGAGAAGGGCGGCGGGCGGACCAGAGCAAGCAAAGGCACGAAAGATCGAGATCAGGGAAGCCAAGAGCGCATAGGTCCGGGGGAAATATTTGCGCCAGCGGACGAAGAACGGCTCGAGCGAAATTGTATCAAATCACAGGAGGGTAAAGCCATGGCCAGCAGCATTTATAAGGTTATCGAATTGGTAGGTACAAGCACCGAGTCTTGGGAAGAAGCCGCGCGCGGTGCAGTTGAGCGTGCGTCGAAAAGCTTGCGAGATCTCCGGGTAGCCGAGGTAGTCGAACTCGATATGCAGATCACTGATGGCAAGATTGAAGCGTACCGTGCCAAGGTCAAGGTGTCGTTTAAATTCGAGGACAACCAGTAGCCTGCGCCACTGACGACATCGTCACGGTCAATCGTTGGCACGGTAGGTTGTTGGCTTGCCGTGGATGCTGCTGGATTTCTGCGCAGAACGATAATGAGCGAGCGGAAAAGAGTTCTTCTCACTACGACGGCTCAAATGCAGGGGCGCCGAGCATGGCGAGAAAGGGATAGCATCAGTTCGATCCTGGAGAAAGTCGGTGAAGACGATCACAGCATTGGCTGCCAACAAGCTTGGTAAGTTTCTGGCCAAGGATTTTCGGCGCATTTTTGGGCCGGCGCATGATGATCAGGCAGAGCGTCTTGGCTCTTTGGCGCGGAGTACGATTGAATTCCTCGGAAGGAGCGATGCTCCCTATCATAATTTTGAACATACATTGTTAGTCACGATGGTCGGGCGCGACATTTTACACGGCTTAACGCTCTGCCAACGAATTGAGCCTTCGGACTACAATCATCTCATCGTAGCATGCCTATTGCATGACATCGGTTATATGCGCGGCGCGCTGAGTGGCGATACTGAAACGGAATTTGTTGTGGATCGGAGCGGAGAAAAAGTTAGGCTTCCTCGCGGCGCTTCAGATGCAGCCCTGACACCTTACCATGTCGATCGCTCGAAGCTGTTTGCTTTTGAACGCCTCGGAAAATCTCCGACCATTGATGCCGCACGCGTCGCGGAAGCAATCGAGTGTACCCGTTTTCCACCTAGGCCGAAGCGAACCTCCGCAGATGATATGGAGCCGAGATTAGTGCAGGCTGCGGATCTCATAGGACAACTCGGCGACCCCATGTACTCGCGCAAAGCAAATGCCCTTTATTCTGAGTTTGAAGAGATCGGCATGAATCGACAACTCGGGTATTCGTCGCCAGCCGATCTTATCGATAAGTATCCAGCCTTCTTTTGGAACAATGTCTCAATGCACCTCGACGACGGTATCAAATACTTAAATATGACGGTTTCCGGCCGTCAGTGGATAGCCAACCTCCATCATCACATCCTGTGTGCTGAGCATGCCCACCGCCTGATGGGACCTCAGCGTTGAGGAATCGATTTTGAAAGTGATCTCGCGTGACCCAGTGTTTCGCTCCCGCGATGATTTGCTGAAGCCAAATACTGCCGTTACTCCGCTCGATCCGGGAGTTGATTGGCATGCATTCGTTGCGACGCGGCATGTACTGGAGGCAGCCGAGAAGTTCGGCTTGGTCCACCTCTATCCGGGACACCAAAGGTACAGACAGCCCGCCGGTTCACGGGTCCGCCACGCGACAGGGTCGAATATTTTGTTGAGCTTGCGGCGCCCGGTTGCGAAAAGATGCGCTCTTTTGGGGCGAAGCATAAGCATGGCCTTGCTCCAATGCGAAGATTGCGGAAGGTCGATTAGCAAATCGGGCACCCAGTTGCCCGCAGTGCGGCCGCTTCCATGGTCGCCGTCGCGTTGCCGGTGGCGTTGGTAGGGCTGAGGCTATCCAAACTCAAAATTGCAACGTCGTAATAAGCCTATGCCCGGGAGTCACCCTCCCCGCTTTTTTTCATTCATGTTCTAGGATCAGTACGCTGCGCGACAGCGCCAACAATTTACATTTCAAGCCAGCCCTCGCCTCAATCGACTGCGCGAACTGACAATACCCCGATCGTATCCACCACCTTGACGCGTAGTTGGCTCGGCAACGCTGGCCCCTGTCACTGGCACGAATGCTGACGCCGATGCACGTTCGTTACGTTGCTCGAAGAGTCGAATGACCCGGCCATGTCTGGCGCAACCGCCGTTGCTGATGTCGATCTGATCGGCACGGACGTGCTGGCCATCTTCGACTTCGCGGTTGTCGGAAGCTGGGGTACATTGGATCGCAGCGACACATTCGCGCTACCATCACGCCATCGGCGAATACCGGCAACTTGTATCTGGCCGTGGTCTGGATTCAGGGGCACGCGGCACCGCAGCCGACCGGCAATCCGTCGCAGTAATTCTTGGGAAGCTAAAGGGCTTGGATGGCCCGGGTCATTCGCCCCGACTGGTGTAACCGGGTGGCTCGAGTATCCATTGAGTACAGGCGGCGTTCCTTCCCGCATGGCTCACGGCTAGTGCGTTATCCCCGCACTAGCCACGAAATCTCAACGGATTGGCCGCACGCATTGTACTGCGGCCGGTTCGGCCCGTCACGTCATCGACAGTGACACACCAAGCTTGGAAGCCATCACGTGGGTAGCGCCTTCGGTCCGCTTGAGTGCCTTCGAAATCTTTCTAACGCCAACTTTGGCCTTCGCCATCGTCTTCATTTGGCGCACGTCGTCTCTCGTCCACTCTCGGCGAACGACCTTCTTAGCCTTAGCCATTGTTGCTCCGGTTTTGTGAAGCGGCGTTTTATCAGGACGCATGACAATGGCAATGACATAACTGCAACAACTTAGATTGACAAATAAATGAAACACGCGCGCATCTGTGCGTGTGGCTGTCGCGTTGACAGTGATGTCCGTGCCAGCAAGCAGGGAAGCAAGACAGCGCAAGCGCTAGAGGCTACGGCACGGAATGGCAAGCTTTTGCGGGCCGCCACGCCGCGCCCGAAGTCGAAATTTTTTTGGGCTCGCTGCAGCCTCGCTTTGCTTTGCTTTGCGTTTAAGCTTGAGCGATGGGCTAAAAGATTTAAGCGCCGTCTAGTGTTGCCCGCGTGCTTTTTTCAATCGGCGTTACGCTGCTGGTCGTTGTCGGCGGTCGTCTCGCCGTCCGTTGGGTTTTCAGGGCTGGCGAAGCCCCCACCGGCGAATGGCGGGGCTAAGTCGAGGTAGCATTGCTCTGGCCCGCCTGACTAGGCATATCCAGCAACCTCAGCAAGAACCGCGCATCCGATCCTTCCCTTCGGCTCGTCAAAGCTGATGCCGGAAGCGAACCTGCTACGGCCACGCAAGTCACGGTGGGTCAAGCGCCGACACAGAACCCGAAGAATGATCGAGGCGCAGATGATCTTGAAACCGAGTTGTCCAAAGCGCGCCAAACTATTGCGGAAGCCGAAGAAAGACAGGCCCGATTGCAGCAGACGGCTGAGACTGCCACGACCGAGCTGCGGCAATCGCTTGAAAAAGTGGCGAGCCTGGAAAATGAACTGGCGTTAGCGCGGCAGCACGTGTCGAACAGACGTCACGCCCCCCGCGGCAAATCCGTCGCATTCCACAACGACGAGCAAAGCGCGCCGACCCACAGGATTTCTTCGGAGCTTTCAGCTTGGCTCCTAATCGTGCCCTGGCCCAACGCCCGCGCGAATCCGGTAACAATTGCTGTCCTTGAGTCAGGTGTCCCAACTCCTTAGGGTTTGATTTCAAGCCTATGCGGCTTAGCCCGCCGGGACCGGGTTCCGACCTCCAGAACAGCACAAAATGACTTCTTGAGGCCGTTGATGGGGTGGGGTAAAGTCCCTGTATTCGCTAAGTTTTTTTCTTAGAAATAAGTAAAACCCGTGAATAGGCGTCTTTTTACATGCGCCGTACAATCGACACCGCTCCAAGGGATGGGACATTCGTCATTCTTGAAGATGACGGAAGCGGAAGCTTCGAGTTTGCTCAGTGGTCGGCTGAGGCACGTGGGTGGGTAAGGGAGAATGGCAAGCCAAGTGAGATCACGCCGACGCATTGGCAAACGAGGCATCTTCCAGAGGAAGGCGATGAATTTCTTTGGCGAGACGAATTTATTCCGCCGACGCAAGCCAAACCGCTCCCCCCTCCGGCGGCGCAAGAGCCACGCTCCTTTAGTTTCCCCTCGGGCCTTGCTGCACGCGCGAGGGCGACGGAATTAGCTCGTCTTGTTGCGAATGCGGACCCTGTCGATGTCGTCCGGGCCGGGGCGCAGACCGCGCAGGCCAAATCCGAGCAAGGACGGGCCACGTCCCGCTGGTTTACCGTCTCCTCGATCGCCGCAGTCATGGCCGGTGCGATGCTCGTCGGCTGGTATTTCCACGATGAGCTCGCCGGCTATGTGTCGCGATACAGTGACGAACTGAAAAACGTCAGCAAAGGCACAGGCGGCGTTGAGGTCGCCGAGCAAAACACCCCTCTCCCAGTCCAGGACTCGCAAAAAGCCAATTCATTGGCGCAGGATCCGGCTCTACGCCAGCAAGTCGACCGGCCGAGCTCACAGGCGCCGGGGAATACTGCGCAGGTCAAGCAAGGTGCAGAAAAGGAGCGGCCTTTGGAGAAAGAGCTGCGCCGGGCCGACGTTCCCGCAAAAGAAGTGGCGACGCAGCCCAGTCCGACCGTGGAAGCCGCGACGGCGGAGCTGCGACAATCTCTGCAGCAGGAACGCGACAGGGCCGAGGCACTGGCCGGCGAGCTGGCAAAGGCACGACGTGACATTGCAACGCAGCTGGCGTTGTCGAGCAAGGCGGGCGATGAGGCGCTGCAGGTGAAGAAGGCCGCCGAGAGTGCGACCGCAGAGTTCCGGCAGTCACTCCAGAAGGAGCGCGACAGGGCTGAGGCGCTCACCAGCGAACTGGCGGAGGCGAAGCGAGAAATCGAGACCCAGCTGGCGCTGTCAAAAAAAGCAGGCGACGACGCTGCGCAGAAGAATGCCGCCGAGAAGGCGACGGCCGAGCTGCGCCAGTCGCTACAGAAGGAGCGCGACAGGACCGAGGCACTGAATGGCGAACTGGCCAAAGCGCGGCGGGACATCGAGACGCAGCTGGCGCTGTCGAGCAAGGCGGGCGATGAGGCGCAGCAAGTGAAGAAGGCCGCCGAGAGTGCGGCCGCGGAGCTACGACATTCGCTACAGAAAGAGCGCGACAGGGCTGAGGCGCTCACCAGCGAACTGGCGAAGTCGAAGCGGGAAATCGAGACCCAAGTGGCGTTATCGAGCAAGGCAGGCCAGGACGCGGCGCAGGTGAAGAAGGCCGCCGAGCGCGAAACCGCGGATGTGCGATCGTCTCTGCAGAAAGAGCGCGAACGGACCGAGGCGCTGGCGAGCGAGCTGACGAGGGCAAAGAAGGAAATCGAGACGCAGGTGGCACTGTCGAGAACGGCGGGTGACGAGGCGGCGCAATTCAAGAAACTCAAGGAAGCTGCCGAGGGCGCGACGGCGGAGTTGCTGCGACAGTCGCTGCAACAGGAACGCAACCGGGCCCAGGCGCTGGCACAGCTTCGTAAAACAACGCCGCCCACAGACGCGCGAATTGCGGTCGGGCAAGCGTCGACCAACCAGGTCGCCCAGCCGGTGCAAACTGCGGAGGCGGCTGCGACAGCGACGGCAGCGGTCGCCAAGGCCCCAGACAATCCGGAAGCTGTCAGGTTGCTCGCCCGCGCCAGCGCGCTGCTCGCCCAAGGAAATATTGGTGCCGCGCGGATCGTGCTCGAGCGCGCTGCAGAGACGGGCAGCGCACAGGCGAGCTTCATGCTCGCGGAGACCTATGATCCCCTCGTTCTTTCGACATGGAAAACATACGGGACGCGCGGCGATGCGACGAAGGCGCGCGAACTATACGAGAAGGCTGATGCCGGCGGGATTCAGGCGGCCAAGAGTCGAGCCGACGCATTGCGTTAATAAGTGGGAGCTTCGGTGACCCACTGCTGCGCGGCTTCGGCTTTGCGGGTCGACGGCATCTTCATCTCGACTTCGAGCGGGGCGAGATCGGGCCAGAGCTTTTCCGGCACGCCTGCAAGGTGGGACTGGAAGGCTTGGTGTCCAAACTGGACGATCGGCCATATCGCCCCGGCCGATCACCGCTTTGGGTAAAGGTCAAAAACCCGGCATCTCCTGCGATGCTACGGGCAAAAAGATGCGTTTTCGTAATGGCGGGGAACTCCTCGGCTGACTCGTCGTCGCGATCCTGAGGCTCGCAGCGAGACGTGGCACAAACATCAGGGTCGGCACGACGCGGCCATATCAGGTCTCAAGGGCTCTACGCAGTGGGCTTGGACATGCCGCTTCCACACCGGTTTGCAGAGCCATAGAACGCGCGGTGGTACGGCTGAGAGCTATGCCGCTGCTCGTCAGGACTTTCCAAGCCGCGCGGACTGAATACCTGCCAACCCGGACGCTAGTTTGCATCGTAACCGTTCTTTTTGGCACGGTCAGGCTTCTCTCCCGTCGCGATGTCTTATGATCGACTTGGCGAGCTGGTTGGGGTCGCGGGCGGGTTTGGGATGGTCATATTAATTTTCCATCTCCTGACGGATCAATTGGTTCAACCTGGCTCCAGTCCAAATAATCGTAATAGCTGGACCATCGGTAAATCTCGGCACTGCAATTCCAGCATTTGAAAATCCCAAATCGGCTGGGCGAACGCCGCTCTTGCATGGCGCGGTAAACCCGACTGCATTTGGGGCAGGCAAAGACTACCGTGGTCTTAGTGCCGAGCGGCATCTAATCAATATGCGCCCGGAACCCGCCGATTCCTAGGCATCGGAGGCTGCCAATCAAACTGATCCACTAGCTTTTGACGGTAATCGGGAGTTCAACTTCGCTTCACCCCTATGTGCCGACCGAGGCCTAATGAAACGGGCGCGTTGGATTTGTAGCCGCGTTGTTGGGCGCGTATCTGCCCCGCGCAGGCCCGGCGGTACCTTCCTCAACCGCCCGCGCCGACCAATCCATGGCGGCAGTATTAGGCATATCCAGCAACCTCAGCAAGAACCGCACCGACGTCGTCTCCGATGTAGGGACTCGGAACTAACCCCTTCTCCAGATGGTTGAGAACTGTGCACGGAACGCGATGACGAATGACGGATATTAAGAAGCTGACTTGGGCACAGGTTGGGCGCGTTACAGATCCAGGCCGATATATGTTTAAGTTCGGCTGGCTGACGATAACAGCCGAGGACTTATGGGTTTGGGAAAACTACCCCACCGCTGCTTTCACTCTCGTCCGAACACCGATGGAAACCGATGAATTTCGGTTGGGGACGTTCGAACTGCGCACCGATTCCAATTATTCGGGAAGCGAAAAATAGCATAGCAGAGGGACGAGCCAATAATTTCGGCGCCCTATTGTTAGGACAGGCGCAGCGGCAGCTCGGTGTTGATTCCGCGTTCGACGCCTTTCGCAGCGCCCTCCTACCGACCGTTGTTCATTTAAAGACAGCGATTATCAATCCAATAATAGTTTGAATTGGCGTCGGCGGAGGTGAAACAGTCGAAAAATCCTTCTGTCCCTCGCCGGCTTTGCGTCCTCCGACAACGATATCGAGCTCGTCGTCAGAGATGATCTGGCTTTCGGATTTGATCATGACGCCCTCCATAAATTGGTTGTCCGATCATGCCCTGGGCGGTCCCGCGTCATCTGTGCTGAAGCTCACATATTCGCGGATGGCTGTCCGGGCATACTCGCTCCAGATCAACGGCGCACAGGTCGCCACACGTGGAGCGGGACGATGAGCAATTGAACGACGCGGAACTCGAAGGCGTCTCCGGCGGCGTCATCAACACCAACACTGGGTTGGACGGCAATCCTCCCGAAATCACCCTCAGCCGGGTGAAAACCTCCGACAAACAGCAACAAGCCGTTCTGGCGTTCATTAAAGGGTGAGCCAGGCGGCGCGGGAATTGAAGTTCGATCGAGCGCGCGCGCCAGTCTTGTCGCCTCATTCGCCCGCGGCGTAACGAATGATGAAAGCGGCGGTCCGCGCGCCAATCATATTGCCCTGGTCCAACGGACAGACCCGAGGGTCAGATCATCCGCTTCAAAGCTCGTCAGACGGCAAATGTACGGCCGCGGCAACTCGATTTGCTTCAAGCTGCATCAAAAGTGCGCCAGAGCCAATTTTGGATGCCGATCAGGGGTCAAATTTGGGCGCCGATTGACATATTATCCAGCGACAAACGTAGTGAAAGCGGTGAGGACAGCGGTCAGTCCGGTCGTCAGCATCGTCGTAATAGTACTAGCACCAGCCGAACCGAACGCAGCACCCAACGCGGCAATGATACAAGCCGCGACCAACACGTACTCGAACGACACTACGCCGTCCTTATCCACGTGCACACGCTTCAAGGCTTCGGCGGTCTTCTGAACATAATTGTTCAACATAGGAGCAAATCCTACTTTCAAAATGAAATGGGAATCGCGAGCCTTGTCAGAGAAATCTACCAATGGGGTAGTTCATTTGAGCAAGAGGGATGTCCTGCTAATCATTGGCTAATTCTACCATGATTGGACGAGCAAATCACCCTCTCGTCCGCCACGATGTGCAGAGAGTTGCGATGCAGACCGAATGTCCGCCGCACGGACACGCATTTGCGCTTGTTCATCCGGTCGGATGCCGATTACCCAAGAGCGAAGTCCGTTTCCGATCTGGCAAACCGTCCTTGCGTCTGTCCATCCTTTCACAGGCTGCAAACCTGCGGCACGGTTGGATGCGACCACTCAATCAGCATCCGACCTGAAGCCGAAGCCCTTTGCATGATCGAATCTGCGAACCATTCTGGACAACGCCCTTACGAGATCCCGAACTTCCTTTCCGACGGCGAGGAAATAGAGCAGGTGCGTGACCGCAAAGGACAGGAGGCAAGTCCCTAAAATGGTCGCCATCACATACAGGCCAACACCCGACGGGACCGCCATGGCTCCGAACGATGCCTGCGTGAGGGTCGGTACGCCAGCCTGCCAGGAGAAGACCAAAAGGCCGGCATAGACTACGCTCAAATGCGTTGCGACCGTGAAAGGGAGCCTGGACCTGGCTGCGAGCCCAATGCAGGCAAGCGCGAAGATCGGAAGAGCAACCCCGAAAAACTGAAACCCGTCAACTGGAACGAGATAGCTCAACGCTGAGGCGCTGCGCTGAAAGATGCCGAACACCCTGAGATTTATGTACCAGAGAAGTTCAGAGCTCGGGGCATATTGAAGGGCCAACGCGGCCAATTCAGCGCAAAGCGTGGCGGTAAAAACCGCGAACGGTCCGAGAAATTGCAGCTTGAAAAGACGATTCATCCGACAAGTCATACGCCAAAAACGTTTAGCTTGTCTTAAAAGTTCCCCGACGCCTCTATTTGAGAAACATTAATAAAATCAATAGGGTACGACTAGATACTGCTATGGTTGGTTATTCGGCGGCCGCTCAATGAACCGCCGGCTGCCATTGAGCAGCTCAAGGTTATTAATGACCACCGGGTTGGTCGGATCGAGCGAATAAGCTCTCTCAAACTTTCGCCGCGCCGCATTCAGATTGCCGCGCAGCATGAATGAATATCCCTGATCATTCAGGAGTTGAACGGTTTCGCCCCCCAGCCGAGTGGCCTGCGCGTAAGCCTGATCGGCGAGATCAAAACGACGCAAGCGATCATAGCTCGCTGCGAGCCCCATCCAGGCCGTCAAATCCTTCGGCGACTTCTCGACACCGTCCTTGAAATAGCGCTGGGCGATCCCGTAATTGCCGCGGTTGAATTGCTCCAATCCCATCCGGACCGGCTCGTCGGAGGGATAGTATTTGACGTCGGTTGGCTCTTGAATGGGGTCCGCGCCCGCCGGATTCACGGGAGCGACGATAGCCGCGTCTCTCGTTGTGGTGTCACACGCCGCAAGGCCGGTCGCCAACCAGCAACAGGTCAGCATTAGAATAAGACGACGCATAACCCTTGGTCCCCCGCCCCGGTCCAGCGGACCAGTGCATTGTTCGAAATCGCTACATTTAGCCTTAAAATCGTTACCTGCCCCCTGCGCCACCGACCGGCACCGAAACGCCAGCAGACGATCCAGCCCCCAATCCATCAATGCTAATACTCTGGGTTGGGGCGGTCCGCACGCCCATCTGTTTCGTCGCCTCGCCAATATCGGGAAGCTGATCAACCGGCTGTTTCGTGTTGCCATAGCGTGTCACGGCGGCGCCTACGCGCCGAGCGTCATACGCAATCCTGCGATCACCGACGTATCGCGGCCATGGATGGATCGTGTGGGTGACGGCGTTCACCTGTTTGGCGTCGCCGGCGCTCATCGTGATGGTGTCGGAACGCTGGAAGTAGCGGTCCACCTCGTCATGCCCCGCCAATCCATAGCAGCCCCCGAGCAGGAGCGGAGCGAATATGGCCAGCAATCTGATGCGCATAGCTCGTCCTCAGTTCAAAGTTTTGATGGCTGGACCAGAAACGGAAGCCGGCGCCGGATTACGCAGCTCGGGGGCGATGATGTGGCCGTACGGTCCCTTCACCTCGCCGCCGGAATTGACATAATCGTTGTAGCGCTTTTTCACTTCCATTTGGCCGTTGAGGAAGAAATCGACGTCGTTGGCCGGGAGACGGGAGTCGAGAGGCGATGCCAGCGCCTGCCCCGGCACCGCCGGCGCAACCAGGCGCGGCGTGACGATGATCACCAGATCGGTTTCCTCCTGCTGGTAGGACGAAGAGCGGAACAGCGTTCCGAGCACCGGCACCGAACCGATCCAGGGCACTTGCGAGACGTCCTGCCGGTTGCGGGTTTGCAGCAGGCCGGCGATGGCGAAGCTTTGGCCGTCGCGCAACTCGACCGTGGTGCGCGCATCTCGCCGCGACAATGCAGGAATGATCGTGCCAGCGATCTGGACCGCGTTCTGGAAATCAAGCTCGCTGACCGAGGGCTCAACCCGAAGGTTGATCACGCCGCGCGACAGAACGGTAGGAACGAACGCCAATTCGACGCCGAACTTCTTGAATTCGATAGTCACGGTCGGCACCAGGCCAGCAGTCCCGGCTGTCGAAGCCACCGGCACCGGAAATTCACCGCCGGCCAGGAAGCGCGCCGCGTCGCCCGACAGTGCCATCAGGTTCGGCTCGGCGAGGCGGCGCAGTACACCCTTGGTCTCCAACGCTGTCACCAGACTGTCGATCGACATGCCGTTGTTGAGCCTGAGAATGCTTGTGAGCAATGCGCCGTACGGGGCCGCCGCTCCACTTGCCAGCGTGGCGGCCGTGCCAAGCAGGGGAAGGCTACCCGTGGGATTGGCACCAATATCAGTCCTAGGCGCGGCTTGGGGATTTATACCTCCGATGGGTTGCCGCCCGACCCCAGTTACACGACCAAGACCCGTGTTACCCACGTTGGTGCCATTGGCATTGGCGGCAAAGAGGTTGACACCCAGGTCACGGCCAGCGGCTCTGTTAACCTCCAGGAAGCGCACTTCCAGCATCACCTGCTGCGGCCCAGCCACGTTCATCGCGTTGACGACGGTGCCGCCCTTCGCGACCATGCCGGTGGCAATTGCCATCGCCCGCTCGGCGGCGACCGCGTCCGTTGCGGTTCCGCTCAACACCACCTGGCCATCCCCGGATGAGA
Organism: Bradyrhizobium sp. AUGA SZCCT0182; assembly: GCF_018130185.1. Classification (NCBI taxonomy): domain Bacteria; kingdom Pseudomonadati; phylum Pseudomonadota; class Alphaproteobacteria; order Hyphomicrobiales; family Nitrobacteraceae; genus Bradyrhizobium; species Bradyrhizobium sp. AUGA SZCCT0182. The sequence goes on from NZ_JAFCLY010000009.1 coordinate 44,795, forward strand.
CGCGAATGCCACGCGTGCCGGTACTGGACTGGATGTTCTGCTGCAGATTGCCGGCATCGATCGCTACCTCGACATCTAGGACGCCGATCTGCTTCATCGATGAGTCGAACAGGATGACGTTGGTGGTGCCGGTCTGCTTGCCCTGGATGTAGATCAGGTGATCACTCAGCGACTTCACGTCGACAATGTCAGGCGAGCCCGCGACAATCGTCGAAAAAGCCGTATCGACCCTGAAGGTGCGCGACTTGTTGACGGTCACCTTGACCCGCTGAACGTCGTTCATTTCGCTGACGAAGACGCCGCCGGAGGAGCCCCGCCGGTCTGCCGCGCCCGCGCGCTCCGCGGAACCAAACAAGGCAAGCGCAGCGCCAATTGCGATCACGCCCGAGGCGAGAAGCCTCTCTCCTGCCCTAGCCGAAACGCGACCGCCCTTCATTCGATTCCCCCTCGACGCGATCCACGTCTGTCCCCGTAAACTTACGGTCTCAGCCTCTTAGCAACTCTCCTTCGCGCACCACGTCGCAAAGCTTACCAGTTTTTCCCATTATAAATCGTTACTTGGCATTCCCGGCGCGCTCTGGCCTCAGTGAAGACACTTCCCGGTCTCCCGCTGGCCGCGAATGCGACTCCAAGATCATCATCCTTCATGCTCCTCGCTTGCAAGGAGAGACCCTCATTAGGTTGCTGCAACATCAACGAATATTTCCCAATGTTGCGAGCGAGCACCACCTTTTGTGCGATGCGAAAACACAGCAGCGGCCAACGCGCGATCGCTTGCCCGTCCGCCATATTCCCGATGAGTTGCATATAGCCCGCTAGGTTCCATCTCGCGCGTCATGCAGACGCCCCGATTTTACGGCCACTGCTTGCGCCGAAATTCGCGCAGGCACGACAACGGACCCGCGGGCCAAACCGAGGGCCTTGCCGAACAACGTCTCGCGCGAAAGGCCGAGCAGAATTCGGCTCACTCCACGCCTCGTTGTCGCTCGCTGGACGGCGATTGCCCCGAGCGCCAGCGCCGCGCCGGCGATCACGTCGACCAGATAATGTCCGCCGATCGGCGGGATCGAAATCAGCATCACCGCGTTCAGCGTTGCGATCCCATATCCGACCAGGCCGGTGTGGCGAAAAGCATACGTGAGCAGCACGGCCATAACCGTGTGATACGATGGCATCGTTACGATGCCTTGCAGCGCCACCGACTCAAAATGCCAAGGTCCTGATGCACGTAGTGCCAGCAGATCTCGCAAGTAAGTAACGTCGCCAACGCCGTGCACGGCGAACGGTCCCAGCGTTGGCCAAATCGCCGAGATCAGCGCTGTCGGTACCATGGTCGCGCCCGCCAAAAGCAGCAGCTCTCCGATGCGTGCGGACCTGCCCGTTGGAGAAAACCAGAATATCAAAAGAACGAGCTGCGGAAACATGCTGTTGTAGGCCACTACCAGCACAAGGCTTAGGATCGGTTGGTCGAGCAATGCTTGGTGCCAAGCCAACCAGTCAAAGCCAATCGCCCGGTCCAGCCGCTCCATCATCGCGTCTTGCAGAGGGAATGCGCAACTAGCAGCGAGGTACATCAGTACTGAACCCGCGGCGGCGGAAACGAGGTACAAAGCAATTGCCTCGAACAGGTTCGCTATACCGCGATCACGGCGACGGAATGCAACGGAAAGCGCGAGCAGGGCACTGATCAGGCCGGCCTTGATTTCGCCCCCGCCCATTGTCAGCCCAACCTGCGAGGCCCACACAAGATCGACTGCAAGCAGAAAGCAAAGCATTGCCCAAGCCAAGGGCCATTGGAAGATAGCGACCGCGCCCAAATATTGGACTGGCATCACGACCTGCGTCAACGATGCCGTCACGGGGGCATTTGTCGTGGTTTCACATCCGGCATCATCGTGACTGCGATCGCCATCGCCAAGGGCTCGTCGAGTGTTCATCGGCTTGATGCCCGAGAATGTGTTAGAAAGGAATTGAGGTGGACGCGCTCGGGCTGTTCAATGTTGTGCCCCATATCGGCATCAGCATGTTGAAACTCACAGATGCCGTAACAGTAAGTGCGCTACCTCCCGTAGTCGTGTTCAGCGTCGGCGAGAGACCGCCTATCATTGGGGCAACGGCTTTTTTCTCCGCAAGGGATGGCAGGGGGTCACCGCTACAGGTTGGTGAAGTTTTTTTCATTACGTTATTGACGTAGCAGTCGTTAATCATCCATGTCCGAGCACCAGCATTGGCGAGCGTCCGCACTGACTGCATGGTGATTGCGTAACGCCCCAGATCGAAGATGGCGAACATCAAGATGAAGAGCGGCGCGGCGACAAGGCAGAATTCCATCGCTCCGATGCCGCGCTGATCGAGCTTTCTCATTATTGCACCAACTGGACATACTGACTGCTAACCAACTTCGTTTGCGATGGGCACCCTGTGGTGTCGAAGGTCGCATTGCCGTTGAACGCGACTGACTTGGAGATCAACTCGCCACACTTTCCGCCGGTCACGTCGAGCGTGGGATTGCCCTGGAACGTCACATTCGCGCTCGGCAAGTACATGATCCCCTTCAATTCGATACCGGAAGTTCCGCCAAGTTGTACGTCGTTCGGGCCATTTTTGCTCGTATCAGGATCAGGGATCTTGTAGAGCGCCATATGGGCGAACAGGCTGGCGTAGGACTGAAGTGCGGAGGGAAGCTGCGAGGCTGCGACCGACGGGTTGCCAGTGAGATTGAGAGAACTATTGCCAGTCACCTTTAAACTCGCGCCGGGCAACAGGATGAACAGTGCCGTGCCGGAGATCGACACGCCGCCACTCAGGGTGAATGTGTCAGAGATGAAGTAGACCCCACCTGTCAATGGCGCGGGGGAGCCACTAGCATTACCGGTCAATTTAAACTTATCGTTCCTGCAAGGGGTCGCGGCACTGTAAGCGGTCAGAGCGCTACCTGAACACTTCGCGAGCGTCGGTATCGTCACCGCATCAAGCGCGGAGAAAGGATTGGGGATCGGCGCTGGCATATAAGTTAGCGCGGTGTTGCAGAACGACGCGCCACCCGTGCAGCCGCCGACACTTGATAGCGAGCCGAGATTCATGGTCATCCCGCCGCCGGTGAAGTTGATTGCATCCTTGGCCGTACTGTTCGAGGCCATGCCGCAATTGGGCGCATTGACGTTCGGACTGCCTTGAAAACTGACAGAGCCGGTCAATGCCAGGACGCATGGCGGCTTCTCCAGAATTTGTACTTTGGCAACGGCTGTCGCGGCTATATTGACCGTGGACAAACCAAGCACCCTCGCCAGGTAAGCTGGCTGTTGCTGGCTCACAGTGGCCTGAATGTACGTTCCGGCTATCCCCTTCCATGAACCGAGCGAAGCGACCTGGACGGAATGCGAGACTCCTGCCGGGCTGGTGCCGCACTTGGAGCCGGGATAGCTGCTGCCCGCGTTGCAGAACGCGTTCTGTGCCGCGGCTTGCTTGGCGCGATAGTCCACCGATTGTGAAACCGCGCACGATGAGCCCGATAAGCACAACTCTTGCACGGCACCCGAATAGGCTGCCGCATCGGCGGCATTCTGCGCGTGCTGCCTGGTAACGTACCACGACCCCGCCTCGCCCCCGAGTGCGACCACGCCTATCAGCGGCACCAGGGCAATAACGGTTGCGAAGGCGACGGAACCACGACGAGAGCGAAGCAGGCTACGCATGGAACACTCCTATTGAAACCGTTCACCGTAAAACAGTGTGAACGAACAAGGATTGGCGTTACCACTCTGACAGATCACCGTCTTTAGCAGGATGGGCGCCATGGTGACGGTCGTCGAGTATGTATAGTGCTTGGGCGCAGCAAAGTTGCCTGCGGAGCAGGCAGCCATGCTATCGCTGCAAACGACCTGGAGATTTTCGATGGGATAACCCGAAACCGAAGTGGGCAGTGCCGACTTCCAGGCTGCCCAATCGGTAACGTCCTTTGGCGGGTCGTACTGGATCTTTTGCCCGAAGGCACGCAATGCCTCCCACGCGGATACATACCGAAAGCCCGCGGCAGCAACGTCGGCAAGCGGCAGAAGCAGGCCCATCACCAGGAAAAGGTAAACGATCAGCATTTCAAACGCGGCGGCGCCGCGCTGATCCGCGATGAAAGAAACTCTATGGCTCACGAGCCTATCTCGACAGGGCAATAAATGCAGCACGTTGGCCCCTCCGCGTCAGTTTGGACCGATGTAGATCAACACGCATTCCATAACTAGCCGGCCATTCATGACCACTCACCAAACATAGGGAATCAATCTCCAGCGTGATGCTTCGTAACTGGAGTACTCAGGGAGGCTGCGCCGAAGCAGGTCTTCTTCGTAAAGAATTCGGCAGATCTGGACGCCAATATGCAGGAATAGTATGATCACCGTTGTCACTGTCAGGTATTGCAGCACGACACCCAGGATCACGATTTCTTCCGCTAGGTAGAGTGGGTGTTTGATCCATCGGTAAGGACCCGTTTGCACCACTTTACGGGCCTGCGGTACCAAACTGAACGACTTACCCAGATGTCGGATCGTCACAAGCATCATGATGATGCCGATCAGCACGCAAGCGGTGGATAGCAAGTTTGGCAACGCATCGTCGGTTTTGCCGAAAAAAGTGATGGTCCATGGCATATAGCTGCCGACGAATGCAGCTATTCGAGGCAGCAGGCCGGCCGCGTGCGCCTTTGCCGGTGGCCTGGTCAACATCAAGACCGTCAGGAGCATGTAGAAGATGCCAAGGCAAAAACTCGACAGCAGCGATGGCCAGGGATCGGCAAGCGATGTCCCAATTTTTGTGGCGACCAGGAGTGCCAGCAACATGAACCACATGCCGCCAAGCAGCTGCATCGTCCGCTCGTAAGACCAGTTTTTCGACAGGGTAATCGTGCTCATGCTTATTTCATCCCGAAGCTGGCGAATGTACGTATGAGGTGCAGAAACGGACTTCCACCCAAAATGATGAACATCGCTGGAAGCATGAATAACACCATCGGAATAGTAAGCTTGGCGCCTAACTTGTGTGCTCTTTCTTCCAGGTTGGTAATACGTTCTCGCCGGAGGTCGACAGCAATACTGCGCAGCGCCTTGCTCAACGGCGTTCCATATTGCATGCTTTGGCTAACCATGACGCCGAACCGGCGAAGTCCTTCTGACGTAGATCCAATTTTCTCGAATGCGTCGCTGCGATTTGGCAGTATCCGGAGATCATCAAGAAGGCTGTACAAGACCCGGGCCATCGCAGGATTAGTCCGGCTCATTTCCTCCGCTACTCGTTCCAGCGCGCTCTCCAGACCCATTCCCACTTCGCTGCAGACAACCAGCAAATCGATCATATCCGGCGTGCCTAGCCGGATGCCGGCGTTAAAACGCCGTCTCAGCACCGACAGGATCAACCGCGGCCCCATAATTCCGATCACCACGCCGATGAGCATGAAGATCAGCCCATCGGTCAGCGACTTTCCTGAAAGCTGCGCGACAAACAAGCCAATGATCGGAAACAAGAACATGCTGACAGTCTTGACACCAATCCAGATCGGCAAGGTTCGATGAGGATTGAAGCCTGACGCTTGAACGATCGTTCGTAGCTGGTCGAGATTTTCTGCAGAGTAGAAGCGCCGATACCGCATCCCGAGCGATGAAAGCCAGCCAGTCATGTCTCCCAAGGGCGCTGACCGGTCAGGAACGCCCATCACGGCGTTTGTCACCCGCATGTTCAGCGCGCGAATGTGCAGTTCGTAAATGATCAACACGAACGCCGCAGCCGCAATTGTTATGGTGAGGGCGACCAAACTGAGACCAAAAGTCATAGCTGTGTTTCCCTTCTGACCATCCAACGAATCACAAGGGTTCCGATAATCACCGAGGCTGCTGCGTAAGCCAGAAGTATGTTTCCGGTCGGATCGTAGAACAGCAGATCAACTGTTTGCGGATTGATCAGGTATAGTAACCCACCTACAACAATGGGCGAGATTGAAAGCGCGCGAGAGGAAAAGATCACCTCTCCTGCCAGAGCCTTCGCGCGAGCAGCGAGCGCAACACGCTGCCTCACAGTGTCTCCCAGATTCTGCAACGTTTCGGTCAAGCTGCCACCTGACTTCAGCTGGACTGCAAGTGTCACCGCAAAGATCCCATACTCCGTTACTTGCGTTCGCCGATAGACAGCTTCTACAGCTTCCTCCGGAGAAGTCCCCATCGTCACTTCGCTGCATACGATGGCAAACTGCCCAGCTGTTGGTTCGGGCATCTCGCGAGCGATGGTGCGGAATGCTTCGTTCACAGGCAGCCCGGATCGAACAGTGCTGGTCACCAGCTGGATCGTGTCAGGTAGCTGTCGAAAAAGTTGATTGGCGAGGCGATGTTGCTGCCATCCGAACAAACTTCGCACCACCATCAGGGCCACAATCGCAGCCGCGAGAGACACGTAAAGGGTAGGAAATTTCAGATAGCTATTTGCATAAAAGATCGCCGCTGCTGCGATGACACCGGCAATTATTGGATACGCGGGGTGCCAAGCGTAAGCTATCCCAGCCTTGTAATTGGCTAAGCGGTGGAGAAACTGCCACCGGGACCCGGCCTCTAGCCGACGAATGGAGGGCAAGCTCGCCAACTCTGAGGCTGGCAGAGCTGTCGTTACCTGTCGATCCATGCGGCTTTGTCGAGCGCCGAGCCACAACGTCATGGCTGCTGCGCATATCAGGAGCACCAAGTTAACGATGGTCAAAAACTCCGGGATCATAGCTGCCTCATAGCCTCAGCCCAGGCTCGATCAAGCCCATAATAGCCAAGACGGCTCTTGAATTTAGGAACTGCGTGGGTGGACCTATAGGTGCCCGATATCCGCCCGTGAACATCTTCCTCTTCGTACTCGAACGCTGCGATGTCATTGGTGGTGATCACATCGCCCTCAAGGCCGATCACCTCGCTGATCTGGATAACGCGACGCTGTCCATCCCGCATGCGTTCCACTTGCACAATAACATCCAACGCCGCGACGATCTGAGACCTGATCGCCCGCAACGGCAGATTTGGCTGCCCCATCTGCACCATGTTTTCAATACGGGTCAGTGCGTCGCGGGCAGAGTTGGCATGCACCGTGGAGATCGAACCATCATGGCCGGTGTTCATCGCTTGCAGCATGTCAAACGCTTCAGCGCCGCGCACTTCGCCTACGACGATCCGGTCAGGACGCATCCGCAGCGCATTCCACACCAGATCGCGTTGCGTCACCTGCCCTGTGCCTTCGAGGCTGGGAGGCCGGGTCTCCAGGCTGATCACGTGCGGCTGTTGAAGCTGCAACTCTGCCGCGTCTTCGATGGTGACAATGCGTTCAGTGTGATCAATGAACTGGCTCATGGCGTTCAACAGCGTCGTCTTGCCAGAGCCGGTACCGCCGGAGACCAGAACATTCAGCCGACACCGGCCGGCGATCTCCAGCAATTGTCCCATCGCCGCTGTCATCGAGCCGTTTTTGATCATTCCGGCCATGTCCAGGCGGCGACTTGGAAATTTTCGGATGGAAATGCAGGGGCTATGGATCGCTAGCGGCGGGAAGATGATGTTGACCCGGCTGCCGTCCGGCAAGCGGCAATCCACCATCGGACTGGATTCGTCAACGCGCCGTCCAACCTGAGCGGCAATCTTCTGCGCCACCGAGGCGATGTGATCATTGTCGCGGAAACGTACCGCGACCCGTTCCAGCTTGCCGCGTCGCTCGACATAAATGTTACTTGGTCCGTTGACCATGATATCGTTGATCGATTCATCCAGCAGGAGCGGACGGAGCGGCCCGTAGCCGGTCATGTCGTCCGCTATCTCGTCCGCTAGCTGGAACTGCTCGCGACCCGACAGTTCGAGCCGTTCCTGATTGGCGATTCCATGGATGATTTCCTCGATCTGCTGCCGAAGAATGTCGCGCGAAACAGTTGCGGCCACCGATGGCTCAATCTGCGCAATGACCCGTTCGCGCAGCGAAGCCGGCATCATGACCCGTTCGCGCGGCGAAGCCGGCATCACGTCTCGTTCGCGCAGCGAAGCTGGCACCAGGGGCTGCTCGCTCGAAGGTTCATCGCGGCTTGGCGTCAATGCAGGCAAACGAGTTGGCGCGCCGTCCTTTGGCGTCAGTGCAGGTAAACGGGTTTTGTCGTCGCGTTCGCGCGTACCAAATTTTTTTGTCACCCGAACAGCCTCCTGAACCATCCCTTACGCTGGGCGCCGACACCGGCAATCTCCCGTACAATCGGGGCGAGGTGACGTCGCAGTTTTGATACGTGCTTCAGAGCTGGAATTCCGAGATTGACCGCCTGGGTCATCCCCTTGCCGAGATCGGGAATCACCATGTCCGGTTCTGCGCCCAAGGCCTTGACGATTGTGGCCCTGGGCAGCCCCCCGGCACGATCGGCACGATTGAGGAGAGTAAAGACCCGATCCTTGCCGGCGATGTTGGTGACGGCGGTGCGGAGTGCGTGGGCATTGCGAAGTCCGGTCACCTCCGCTTCAAGCAGCACCAGCACGTGGCGAGAAAGCATGATCACCGGATGGATCGATGGCGGAAACGGAACGGGTATATCAACAACGATGTAATTGAAGCGTTGACGGAGCAGACCCAGCACGTGTCTCACTCCCGCTTCGGTGATGTCGAGCTGCGCATCCAGGTCCTCATCGGCGGAGATCAGGCAAACGCGCTCGTTGATATCGATTGCCGCGCGTTCGAGGAACAAGGTGTCCGCCCGCATCGGGTTTTCCAGAGCGATGCGCAGCCCCGGTCCGGGCCGAACACCCAACATCACCGCTGTTTCGCCGTTTTGCAGATGAAGGTCGAGCAGCGCGACCTTGGCCTTGGTGGTCTCGGCCAGTTGCAGCGCGAGATTGATCGCGATACTCGTCGCTCCGGCGCCCCCCTGGGCGCCGCAGATCGAGATCACATGCCCGCCACGATCGGCCGCACCGGGCGCCACGTCGCCAAGCAGCTTCGGACGTAGCTGGTGCAGTACCATATCGCGCGTGAGCGGCTTCGGAAGGTACTCCGTCAAGCCGAGTTCCATAAGCTCGCGGTAGAAGGTGATCTCCCTGCTCTCACCGATCAGCGACACCTGGACATCGGGTGGGCAGACGCTGGCCAACCTTTCCAGTTCGGTAAATGGATCATCGATTCCGCTGATGTCTGCCACCAGGGCGAATAGCTCGGTGTCGGTCTCGAGCATCTTTATGGCATTGCGGATCGTGCCACGCCTGATCGTCAGGTTGCTGCCTTCGAGGCCTTTGCGCAACGCCGCTGCACTCAACTCATCGTTCACGAAACAGATGATTTGGTTGCGCGTTGCAAGAGACGCAGTTTCTTCGGGTGGACTTGCGATTGCCATGTTGACGATCACCACTACCTCCTCCTACCGACGTACAGCCGAAGCGACCGGCGCTGACGGGGTAATTACCGGCGACGCATTGCTGCTCAACACAGGGCGCGCAATCCCTGCTTCGTCCCTCCTGACTGAGTATTTCGTGCCGTTATTGCGTGCATACACCACCACCGTGGTGTCCGCGTCCCCGGTGTCCTGTCGATCGACCGCTGACCGTACCGCCAAGGTGAGTTTTCCGCGCTGTCCTGCAACGATGACTTTCTTGACCTGGTCCGGCGCAAGCTGCAGCGATACGGTGCGCGCTACCTTACCTGCCGCGGCGTTGTTGGATGGGCCACCTTGCACGATCTCCTGGTCAATCGCGACAATTCGAACATTGTGAGCAACGGTTTCACTCAGCGTGCCATGCTGTTGAGCTGTTTTGTCCTCGCCCGCTGTCGTCGGCTCCTGGATCAACACGACATCCACGTAGTCACCCGGCCAGATCAGGCCAGAGACACCAGACGCCGCATCAACGTTGATGCTGATGGCACGGCTATCCGGTGCCAGCACGCTGGCGAGAAAACCCCGTTCACGCGGGCGCAATATGTCTTCGGATGTGACCAGACTGCCGGTGTCGAGGAAGCTGCGAACCAGAGATCCGCGAATTCCGATCTTGGCGTCGGGCGTATCGAGGATCGCTCCTGCTGGAACACTACCCGACGGCACCGAGCGTACTGTGAAATCTTCATCGCGAGCCAGCGTACCTCTCGGCAGCGGACGGGCGGCGACAAAGTACCCGACAGTGAGAGGCTCCGGCGCCTTCACCGTGACCTCTACCACCGGGACCTGCAACTTCGACTGGTTCATGTTGTAGGCAATAAGCCCGAGCGCAGAGGCCGCGAGCAAAAACACCATGATAATCGAGAGACGCAAAGAGGATGACATGTCAAAGTCCTTTGCTGAAAATGGTCCAAATACCACCGCACGCTATGGCAACCCCGTAAGGTAGCGGTGCGTGTCGCAAATGGCGCCAGCGCTCAACCGCGTAGACCCGGCGTACGAACGACGATCCGGCGGGCGCCAGCCTTGGTTGTGGTAACACGCGCATAATCAGATGCACCATGGCAAGAACGCCGCCGGCCAGCGCGGTTACAGTCAATAATTGAATCACGCCGATCACGGGCAGACCGATCGCCAAGGCGACCAGCAGCTTGACATCGCCGCCGCCAATCATTCTTCGCTGGTAGATGACCAGCAGCAGCAGGAACAGGATTGTCGCGGAGATCAGGGATTCGGCAATTTGCATCGGGCCGGCAAATTGACTGGCGATTCCGAGCAGCGCAAGTACTAGACAGATTTCATTCCGGATCAATCGCGTCGCGATATCGATCGACGCGACATAGAGCAACAATAGGATTTCCAGTAACGAGGCTGTGGGAGCAATCCAACTCATGAAATGCCTCAAAAACGCGAGGGCACATTAATAAACTTAAGTTCGGGGCAGATTAAAAACTGGGGGGCACATTCCGATGCCCCCCTTCCCGTCAGATGGCTATATTACAAGGCCGCGTTGAACTGGCCTACGATACCCGAGATCCCGGCAGAGAGCGCCGTCCCGATAGCACCAGTGGCTCCCGTACCGAACGCCGCAGCCACTGCGCCGATGATACAAGCCGCGACGATGATGTATTCGAACGACACCACGCCGTCCTGGTCCTTGGAGAGGGATTTCATGTCATTCAGGAAATTACGCATATTATACGCCTCCAAATTGATGTTAAGTTTTGAAATTCCAATTCAGTGGTGCGGAGCTGTCCGAAAGCCACTGGGTAAATTTTGTGTTAAGGCGGGGGCTAAGTCAATGTTTATGCAAAGTTTTGGCAATCATCGTTAACCCGTACGATACCGGTGTAATCGCCAAGCAACACGCTGAGCCGCCGAAGCAATTTCGGATCGCCTACGGCAGCAATTTCGGGGTAACTCGCTTGAGACACGTCGTCTCCGTATAAGTACGGCTAATCCATGCGCGCGAACGGTGCAAGGCCAATGCCGCACCACCACGTTGCATCGCCGAAGCAACGTGGTCGGTCAAATGCACCATGATCATTCGGCCGTTCGATCAGCAGCAGCAAGCCATCGCATTATCGAGAGTGCGAACAATTCTGAACAGTTCTTCCTGCGCAACATGTTGCATTGGAGCGCGCGCCTTCGGAGAGGAAGCGCTCCCGAGCAAGGATCTCGCATGGTTGCCTCGCACTCCGCTCTCGAAATCGCTCCGGCCCAAGTTGAAATTCCCGCGCAGCTCCGGAAGGTTTGTTTTGCATTTTGCGCAATGAACCTGACGCTTTGCCTGATGGCGGATCTTGCGCACGTGTGGATTAAGATCGGAGCGCCCTCGTCATCCAACGGACCTCATCAGTTTCTGGGCTGCCGGGGGTCTCGTGCTCGTTGGCTTTCTGACGCAGGCCTTTGACTGGGATATCCTAAAGCGGCGTCCAGTCATTCAATCCGCGCTGCGCGGTATCGGCCCCCCGCGACAACAGCAGGAAGTTTAAGCCGGTCAGGCCGGTCGGTCGAGAGCGCCGCGATGAGTGAGGGGAATCCACCCCGATCCGGGTAGTTGGATTTGCCCCGCGGTCGAGTAGCGTTTCAATGAACGCAAGCGGGCTCCAATAAATCGCGTACTCGAGCGGAAAGTCGTCCGAGACCTAATTCCGAAGGATGCAGGCTGTTCGGGAAGTCGGCGGGATCCCCAGCGCCTCAAGCAGAGCGTCGAGGTCACCCTTCCGGTAGGCATCATCGATCGCTTTGAAAACCTGGCGCTTCGCGCACCGTTCGGCTTCTTCGGTTTTAGTTTTTGCCGCCATCCTGGCCATCGAGATCGCGGATAAATTTCCAGGACGTCGCATCCGTGGCGCACAAGTGAACGAGGGGAAGATATACTAAATCCTCCTCCCGAAGGGATTTCTGCCTTAGCTAAAGGCGGCGAGAAACATTCCGATCGCGAGGCAACCGCGTTCAAAGATAAACGACGTAGATTGCGTTGGGATCAGTTGGCTGAACTGGAAATTGCATATCCTGGTCGACATAGCCGTCATAAATGAGACCCGGTTCATTCAAGCCATCAAATGGTCCGGGACTTTTCACCACGCGCGCGGTCTTATCCGGAAGCGCCGATAACTTCTCGATCAATTCAGCAACGGTCATTTGCACCCTCCCCGGGGTAACGCCTGCCCTTCACTTCCACCAACACCGCGGCGGCGCAACGAGTCCTGCTGCCGCCAGCTCGGGACACCTGGTTTAAGACCGCCAACGTGGCCGAGCAAGCCTCAATCAAACGGCTGCATTCTGAGACGCGGTGAAATCGGTGGGTGTCCAATGGCTGTTTAGTGCGCCAACCACCTGAGCTGAGTTGCAGGCCTGGTTCTGGGCAAGGCGGTCCTCGACCACGAGCGGTCATAGAGAGGCGCTCTTAGGGTACTAGGGAAGCCTCGGGTCATGGCATCCGCGCCAAACGCTCAAAATCAGGAGCGATCAGCTGAAATTCTTGGGCGACCGGCCTTGCAGCGAGGCTCCCTTATCGGCGGCTACTTCCAAAAATGCATCGTGCGGCATTGGCTGCTCTTGGACGACGCTGCTCACTTATTTAGGTCGAGCAGGAAGTTGTGCCTTCCGAAGGCGGACCCCAGGTCCTCCGCCGATGAACACAATCCCCGCACTCTCAAGGGCTCCACGCACATCTTCGATCGTACGCGGATATGGCTCCCTCGCTCCCCTCTCAAGATCGGCAATGGTTTTCGTGGCCGTCTTGCTGGCTGCTGAAAGGTCTGTTTGGGCCCACCCCAGGAGACCAAAGCCGCGCGGAATTGCCTCCCCCACAGAAACAATTAGCCTTCCACGGGCCAGTCTGTCTTGTATCGACATTTCAAAAGGGGCTATCCAGGAACGTGGCCATCGCGGCAGTCCGCTACGGCATTCGCGTCGGTTTGACCGCGCTGACGACTTGCACTGTGCCCACATAATCTGACGGTGTTACCACATCTACGGGTTGTTATGGCTCACGAGCGCCGAGAGGAAGCATGCCCCCTTCCACCTCGTTGCAAGACCGGTGTAGTCTGTTCCCGCAGGGCGTCCAGATGGATAAATCCGCGACGTAGCGCCCTGTGGAGGGAGCATCATGAAATTTCCCCGCCGCGCATTCATGCAGCTGGCCGTGGGCGCGGCTGCATTGCCGGCCGTGCCCCGCCTTGCGCGGGCGCAAGCCTATCCGTCCCGTCCGGTGCGCATTGTCGTCGGCTTTGCCGCCGGCGGGGCTACCGACATCCAGGCGCGCCTGATGGGTCAATGGCTATCGGATCGCCTCGGCCAGCAATTCATCATTGAGAACCGCGCCGGCGCCAGCGGCAACATCGGCACCGAGGCGGTCGCCAAAGCGCCCGCCGATGGCTACACACTGCTGCAAATTGTCACCCCGCACGCGATCAATGCCGCGCTGTACAGCAATCTCAATTTCGACTTCATCCGGGACATCGCGCCGGTTGTATGCTCCGCACGGCTGGCCTACGTCGTCGTGGTGCATCCGTCGGTCCCCGCCACGACGATCCCTGAATTCATCGCCTACGCCAGGGCCAACCCGGGCAGGGTCAACTACGGGTCGGCCGGCCCCGGCACCCCGCAAAACATTGCTTGCGAACTCTTCAAGATGATGGCCGGGGTGAATTTGGTCCACGTCCCTTATCGCGGCGGTGCGCCCGCGACCACCGATCTGGTCGGCGGCCAGATACAGGTGATTTTTGCTCCGGTGTCCGAGTCGATCCAATATATCAAGGCGGGTAACCTGCGCGCCCTGGCGGTAACGACCGCGAAGCGTCTGGACGTGTTGCCGGACGTTCCAACGGTGGGAGACTTCGTGCCTGGTTATGAGGCCAGCGGTTTTGCGGGCATTGGCGCGCCCAGGGACACCCCGGCGGACATCATCGATATCCTGAACAAGGAGCTCAATGCCGGCCTCGCCGACAGCAAAGTCAAAGCCCGGATCGTCGAGCTCGGCGGCACAGTGCTTGGCGGCTCGCCCGCGGAATTCAGGACGATCATCTCGGAGGCCACCGAAAAGTGGGCGAAGGTGATCAAGTTCGCGGGCATCAAGGCTGAATAGTGCCGGGACGCCACCGGATTCTAAACCGAGCCTGTACAATCCGATGCCCGAGTTGGATCAACTGAGAAATCAGGACACGCAGCCGGGAAGTCTGCTTCACCCTCACGGAGAGACGTGGTGAGTTGGGCCGGTCAGCGCCAGGGCCCTAGCCCTTTTTGCCGCTCGCCTTTTCCTGCTGGTACGACGAGCCTGAGCCCTTCGGCTTGTCGGACTTTGGTTTCTTAGTTTGCTTGCTCGGCTTGTCTTTGCCCTTGGCCATTGTTCGCTCCTGATTCGATGTAAATTATCAGGGCAATGCTACGCTGAACCTCTCCTGTTTCAAGCCTAAGATCGGCAGATCATCGCCGCTGTGCAGGCAAGTTGGTCTGTTGGCACCATCGAACAGCTCGGTGACGCCCGTATTGCGATAGAAAACCTCAGCAACGATTCCTGCCGGCCAACGATCGGCATCGAGTGGCTCTGACTTCACTCATCTTGAAGCGAGCCGTCCAGATCCTCAAATTTGAATGGGTCGCTCCCACCAAGGTCATCCGTCTGGTCCAGGTGGATGCGTGGCATGGGCGAGCAAGGCGCCAAGCTCAGACCTTGAGCGAGCCTGTAACGTACCTCGGACTGCGTCCGCAGAAGCGCCCTCCTCTAGAGCGCCGCCTGGAACTGCAGCACGGCGTCAAACAATATGCTCATCTTCCCCACTAAGGCGGTACCGCTTACCTCCGCTGCGCCGTTGGAATAGATGCCACTGAAACCGCAGCACACTTCCCTGCCCCCAAACAACATGTTTAAGCCAACTACCTTTGTATGCTCCCGAGTAATGAGTTCGCCGCGCCACTTCCCGTTTCTGAAAATATAGGAGCCGGTGTAATAAAAATGCGAATCGCCTCCCAAAATCTGACCGTTGAGAAGGATGATAACGCCGGTCGCGTGTCCGCGCCTGGCGTCTTTCATTTCGATGCTAACAGAGTAAAGGCCGTTTTTGATCAGCACGGTTTCTGTCCACGGTTGCCCAACTGGCGATGAACCTACATTGTTACGCCGCCTGTTGGACAGCCGGTGTTATCATTTTTGAGAGGCCTCGCGTTCACAACGGGCAATAAGCCCGTCTCGAATGACGCTGGCCGCAAACCGCCGCTGCCGATCCACTCTTGTGTAGCCGCAGCCAGCTATCCTTTCACGGCACCTGTCATGGCGCCCTTTAGGTCGTCACTCAGTTCGGACATGCTATAAGCTGGCAGTCGTCAGCCGATACAGTTCGGCGTGTGTCACTTCTTCGCACTCGCGGAGACAGGTTCTTTCGCTGCCTTCAAGCGTTCTGTAGGACTCGTTTTGACGGCCCACCGCCCCAAGTGCCCTCGCTGGAATTCCTGCGTTGCTCCGAGACCAAAGTGAGTTTCAATTTCTTGACCCGAGCTTGGACGCCCATGAAGGACCGACCCAGCGCTTTGCCGATAAAGCGCACGTCTCTTCCGGCCTGGACCAGAGAACGCAAGGCGTCGTCCTCTTCAGCTGTCCGCGTGTCTTGTAGGGCGCCCAGCTTCTTGCCGCCCGACCGAGTGTCTGTCAATACGACTGATCTAGCGACGCTCTACCCTGCTAGACATGTTCGGATCGCAAGAAATTTCCCCGCTTAAGCCCAGCCCAGTTGCTGCATTGCCATTCCAGAATGCCAAATCTTCGTCATATGGCTGATCTTGTCGCCGGTAAATTGCATCACATAGACGTAATCCGAGGTCGTCTTTTTGCCGGTCGGCTCGCACGGACCACCGGGACCGGTATGAGTACCGGAAAAGACAGCATAGGCAGCGACGTTGTTCCGCTCGGTATCAGTGGCAAAGGATCTCACCTCATAGCTACCGTCCGGCATAATCGACATGAGTCCCTTCATCCAATCCGCGTATTCCGCGAGTGTTTTGATATCTGCAAGCGGTTCGGCCTGAGCTGCGAAGGTCGCGTTTGGAGCACAGTAAGCCTTGCAGACTTCCCAACCCTTTCCAGTCTCGCAAGCGGCAAAGAAATCGCCTGCAATTGCGGTGATCGACGCCATGAGCAGTCTCCCTTCGTGTTTATTGAATGCTGTTTCTAGCACTTCGGCCGCTCGGGCCATCACGCTGCTTGTTAACCAGGCCGGCGAGCGGGCGTTGAGCAATGCGATTTAGCGGCACGTCACCAGGCGCTTTGATAAGGCTATAGTCAATGATTGCGATGGGTCATTCGCATCCGTTTGACCGGACTGCGGCGCATGTCTTAAAGGTTGCCATTAGCGAACGATTCTCCATCGCTTCGGCCGAAGTCTCACCGAACACTCTTACTCAATTCAAACCCATTCCAGCCGCTTGTTGATTTCCTCACGTAACAAGGCGAAGTCAATTGGTTTCGTCAATAAACCCGAAGCGCCGCGTTCCATCGCCCTGCGTTTGGTCTCGGGATCGCCATACGCTGTGATCATTATAACCGGGACCTCCGGCCGTATCTCCTTGACCTTGGGCAGCATTTCAAGTCCGGTCATTCCGGGCATGTTGATGTCGGAGAGGATCAGGATCAGCGAATGCTCGATTGGACGAGCAATACGAATTAGAGCATCTGCGGCCAAACGAGCGAAATCCATGACAAAACGCTCCGCTCGCAGATCGCGGCGAAACTGCTGGCGGAACAGCTCCTCAACATCGGGCTCGTCGTCCACCACAAGAACCAGAACGCTCACGTCTGACCTCTGGTTTGTCTCGAACGTGGCAAGGTAATACGAAATTCCGTAAATTGACCGGGCTCAGTATCGACATCAATTGTGCCGCCATGTTGTTTCACGATGATGTCGTGGCTCATCGACAGGCCCAGACCGGTCCCTTCGCCGGCTGGCTTAGTTGTGAAAAAGGGGTTGAACATCTTCTCCTTCACGCTGGACGGAATGCCAGCCCCGTTGTCGCGGATGCGAATTTCCACAGTGTCGCCGAGGTTTTTGGTGCTGGCCCGCAGCGTTGGCTCAAAGCCGGGCTCGCCGCCTTCCTTGCGGCGCTTGGTCACGGCATAGAAACCGTTTGCAAGCAAGTTGAGGAACACGCGCGTGATCTCCTGTGGAAACAGATCGATCTGGCCGGCAGCGGCGTCGAAGTCTCGCTCCAGCGTGACGTTGAAGTCGGACTTTTCAGCGCGGGCGCCGTGATAGGCTAGGTTCAAGCTTTCATCGATCAGGGCATTGATGTTCGCCGGCCGGCGCTCGCCGATGCCCTCGCGGGAGTGCAACAGCATGTTCTTGACGATGGAATCGGCGCGCTTACCGTGCTGCACGACCTTCTTAAGGTTGTCTTTTAAGAGCCCGGTGAGTTCGTCGACCTCGGCGCGGAGCTGGCTGCCGATTTCGACCGGCTTGAGGACCTCGTTCAACTCCTCGGTCAACTCAGCTGAAAGAGCCGCAAAATTATTGATGAAGTTGAGCGGGTTCTTGATTTCGTGAGCGATGCCTGCCGTGAGCTGGCCGAGGGAAGCGAGCTTCTCGGTTTGCACCAGGCGGTCCTGCGCGGCGCGCAACTCGTCCAGCGAAGCGGCAAGTTCCCGGGTTCGCTGCTGCACTTCCTCAAACAATCTGGTGTTGCCGATCGCAATTACCGCTTGGTCTGCGAACGTCTGAACGAGTTCAATCTGCCGCTCGCTACACGGGCCGGCAACCATGCGTATCATGCTCAATACGCCGATCGGTTCTCCCTCCCTCACCAATGGAACTGAAAGCATCGCCTTGTAACCCGCACGTCGCTGCGCCTCACAAAACTGGAAGTCCTTGTCCATCGAGACATCCGGCACATGTACGATGGATGCGGTCAGCGCGGCGCGGCCAGTAAACGTATGCATGTCTGGCTTGATCGGGTGTGCCTGCATAAACTCAAGGTAATCCGGCGGGCAGTTGAATTGCGCCTCGGGAACGTAGACGTCGGTCTGTCGCAGGAAGATCAGCGCCCTGTCGGCCTCGCAAAGGCGGGAGGCCGACGAAACAAGTGTATCCAAGACAGCCTTGAGATCGAAGGCCGAGCGGCTGATCACCTTTAGCACGTCGGCAGTCGCGGTTTGCTGTTGCAGGGTTTCGGAAAGCTCTCGCGTCACCGCGCGCTATAGGTTCGCTGACGGCTGCAAAAGCAATCGGTGTTGAGCAGCCGACTGTTGACGACAATCACGTCAGGCGCCTATCGACGCAGTAGGCCGTGACCGAGCTCATCCAATCCGGGCTAAATATGCACAGACATGATTGGTTATAGTACGGCCTATTGTCCATCCTGCGCTTTTAAGCCCCTGTCGGAATGCTGCGGCGCGGGCCTGACCTTGCGGATCGCTTTTCGGACAGAGCAGCAGTAGCGCGAAACGCGTCGGATTGCGGCCACGCCGCCACCGCACCACCGAGCAAACCTGATCACTTGCCGCCGCCTCATATCCGTCCCAGCTAGGAGGTAGTGGCATCGCTATTGGTGACAGCAAACCGGGGGTGGACAATAGCACGCTTTCAGCGGGGGCGGCCGATCCCTGGGCATAACGGTTACGATGCGCCGAGGGGATCTTCCGTCTTTGCCTTTAACATCGCGCGAATGGCCCGGTGCCGTCGCGACGCTGCGCGACGTTCGTATCGGTCAAGCCTGACCAGCTCGCCAAGCACGCGGCGGGCAGCTTCCGCCAATTGATCCGGCTCTCCCACCGGCATAGAATCCAAGGGATCAATTGCCAAGGGCTGCGGCGGCCTGGTGGCGCGTAATCCCCTGAACCACAGATCCATTTGTATACACCATCGAACTTCCTGCATCTGGCAGCGAAAGTGCTTGGGCGGCACCAACGCTCCAAAGGCACTGGCTCGTTCGATCAACCCCACCTTTACCCGCCGCACGCGGGCAAGCTCCAGGTTTGCCTCGGCCGCTTCGCGGGCGAACGCGCATACGATCTCGTTTTTGCTCTTACCGGCAAGGCGATGGGCAAGCCTTTCGACCTTTGCCAAAAAGTCAGAGCTTAAGTCCGGGCGCGTCAGACCGTGGCGGACGGCGTTACGGCTAGCGCGCGCTTTTCCATGGACCGAGCGCGGACCGCCGCTCCGGCGGGCGTTGGCGCGATTGGCTTCGAGCTGTCTTTTAGTCGGCATGTTCGGGTGAGGTCGAGGGTTCAAGGCTGGGCCCATCGACTTCGGCGATAATCCGATCCGTCACCCGCTGGATTTGTGTGGCCAAGCTCCGGCGATATTCTGCAATGAACCGCAGCGCCTTGTTGCGCCGCCGTTCCAATGCCGACAGCATCTTGTCCAGCCGCTCCAGGTCAGACATGGCAAGTCGAAACGCTTCCGCTTCAAGGGCCCGTTCGTCAAATCCGACCCGACCGAGTATTTCCATGAATTTCTTTTTGGCTTTTGCATCCTGGAAATAGGCCTTGGCCATTGCAATGGCGTCTGCTTCGACTTGCGTATTGGTGATAAAATCCGGCTCGAAGGTCAGCTGCTTTAACAGGCTCTGGACGGCTGCGGGAATGGTATTGCAGATGATGAGAGTTCTGTAGCGACGCAGCCGCAAGATTTCCCAGAGGATTTCGAGGATGTCATCAAGAAACATCCATTCGATTTGACCTTTGGGTTTGATTTCTTTTGCGATCCCTTCGCGGAGGGCGAGGTACTCCCTTTCGGATTCGCTGCCGAGTAGGGTCGGCTTGGATACTGGTCGCATGACGGCTGTCTCCATTCAAAAGGATTTATGTCTCGTCAGACGCTGGTCTGAAAAGTTTTTCCCAAAATGTACACCGCCTGGGAGTGAAGCTTTGCCAACTAAACCGGCTCTTTAGCTTCCCTTATAGTTGGCATTGAGTCGATTAACAGAACGTTGATGCACGGAACTGCGCGTAACGCGATCTAGCGCTGTCAACAGGAATGTCGACACGGACCGGCGAATTGCGGGTGCTCGCTTGCGGTTTATTGCGGAGGGTTAGGCCGCATGCAATCTGACATCAACGCGGACGGCATCAAACGGAAAGAGGATCCAACCGTCTTCGGTCTTTCCAGGATAGCGGCTATACACATCGCCATGCACGCCCTTAACGCCGCGATCGACGCTCTGCGCCGCCTCTTTGATCGCAAGCGGTCCCGCCCTGTCATCCTCCGCAGTAATTCTTCGAGATTCCAATCACTGGCTGCGATCATGCGTACACGTCGGCAGCTCACCCAAATTATTTTCGAGACTTATCTCTTGCGGGCTTTCGAAGGCGCACTCCGCCTCCACCCCCGTTCTCATCGATGAACTCGACGCCGGCGGCTTCCAGTGCTCGCCCAAAAGGCTAGCTCATCGACTGTGACGTCCCGTCCTCGGCAACCTCAGCTCGACAGATCGGGGTTGCCGCCCAGCGCACATTCCTTAGCGAGATCCGCGGCGGCATCTTAACAGCACTCTCCTCTATAAGCAGCGGCACGGCGAATCCGTTATTTCCGCGACTTATCTTTTGAGGGCTTTCGCAGTCGTACCCCGGGGCCACCGCCATTCTCGTCAATGAATACTACACCCTCACGGATCAAGACCTCCTTGATCAAAGTGATCGTAGCTGGGTCCCCGGCATACCTCCCCACCTCGATGTTCGTAATCGTATTCCGATGCAGCCCAGTCGCCGCGGCCAGGTCTCTGACGGTCCAATTTAGTGCGGCTCTCGCCATTCTGACTTGTGCACTTGTCACAGGCTTCCTATTATGCTATTGTCACATGTGCAATGAGCACAAGTAAGTTAGCATAGAGCATCGGAGTCGCGAATGTTGAAGCTATTGAAAGCTGGGGACCGCCGCGCCTTTATCGGCGGCTCAGACGCCCGGATCATCATGGGCGACGATGAGGCCGCCCTGCTCCGGCTGTGGCGGGAAAAGCGCGGCGAGGTCGAGCCCGAGGATCTCTCCAACAACCTGATCGTTCAGCTCGGCACCGCGACCGAGGACCTCAACCGGCGCTGGTACGAACGCAATACCAGCCAGGTCGTCACCGAGGTGCAGCGGCAGGTGTTTCATCCGATCAAGAGGTGGATGGCGGCCACCCTCGACGGCAGGGTCCAGGCGACGGGCGCGGTGTTCGAGGCCAAATTCGCGCTGCCGTGGTCGTTCTCCGAGGAAGGCGCGGCCGAGAAACACATGCCGCAGCTGCAGCACAATATGTGGGTCACGGCATCCCGCACCGCGGTGCTGTCCATCATCACCGGCGGTGGCAAATGGGTGGAAATGACCATTCCGGCCGATCCGCTGTATCAGCACCTGTTGATTACCGCGGAGAAAAAGTTCTGGCGCTGCGTCGAGAGCGGCGAGACCCCTCACCTATTCGGCGTCGAGCCGCCCAAGCCGCGGATCGAGGCGGTCAGGGTCGTGGACATGAGCACGTCCAATTCCTGGGCGGAATTAGCAGGCGTGTTTTGCCGAACCCGAGCCGCCTTCCTCGATCACGAGGCGGCCAAGGTCGAGCTCAAGAAGCTGGTGCAAGAGGATGCCAAGGAGGCCAAAGGTCACGGCATCCGTGCCAAACGTTCGAAGTCCGGCGCGATCAGCTTTGAGCTCCAAGCCGCCGAATAGGCTCGGCCGAGTGCTTCGATCGAGATGACGGTTGGAAGCCGAAGCGACTTGCAAAAGGTTAGGACGTGGATGCGCCGATGCAATCTCCCTTCGACTTTCCCCATCTGGACCCGTCCTGCGATCCGCCGGAGCAGTATGTCGCGGCTTTAGAGCTGCTGGTCTCCCTCTGGGGCCAGCTGCGCGCATTCAGGCCCGCCTGCCAGCACGACGAATTTTTGTCCGGCTTTACCGCGGAGCTGGAAAACGAACTCGTCGCCGCCGGCCTCGTCTTAGCGATCCAGGTCGAACTCTTGACCGCCCAATAGCGCCTTGCCATTTTTCAAAGGAAGCACCCATGCAACGTACTAGCCAGTCGATCAGCAACATAGCCGCCGCCCTGGCTAAAGCGCAGGCGGAAATCGAGAATCCAGAGAAGTCGCTTACCGCCACCATTCGGTCGCCCTTCCCGCGCGAGGGCGACCGCAGCTTCCGCTACGCCTCCTTATCGAGTGGATTAGAACTGGTTCGTAAATCTTTGGGAAAACACGAGATCGCCACGGTTCAGGCCACGTCAATCGATGACGCCGCCGGACTAATCCGGCTGACTACGACGCTGGCGCATTCGTCAGGCGAATGGCTGTCCTCGGACTGGCCGGTCTGTCCGGTATCGGAGACGGCGGCGCCCCATCGAATGGGAGCCGCCCTTACCTACGCCCGGCGCTATGCCCTATTCACACTGGTCGGGATCGCAGGCGAGGACGATCTCGATGCGCCGGATCTCGGCCTTCAGACCGCCGGACCAGGCCCGCAAAGTGGCCCACGGACAAACAAGACCGGCTCGAATGGTCATATGCAGACAACCAGCGCGAAACCGTTACAGCGATCTGCAAAGGGTATGAATGGCACCCCGGTCGGCGCCGTCCTGTCGGCGGCCTCGGCCATCCAGCGGGATCAGCTGCTGGCCGATCTGGAAGCGTTGCCGCTCGACGCCGATCTCGACGCCTGGGCTCTGAGAGCATGGCCAAAGGCTAACAGTCTCATCCCGTCAGATGGGGCTGAGGTCAGGGCGGCGTTTCAGGTCCGGCTGGCCCTCCTCGCTGGGGCGTCGGATGCGGATATTTCCCCCGCAGCCGCAGACCAGCCGTCAGCGCACCAGGAGACCCACCCGCGCATCGACAAGAGCGTGCTGTCGATCCCGGTGGCGAGGCGCCTGCGGGACAAGACCCATTTGCGGTTCGTGGCCAAACAACGCTGTCTCGTCTGCGGACGCCAGCCCTGCGACGCCCACCATCTGCGTTTTGCGCAATCCCGCGGGCTCAGCCTCAAGGTCAGCGACGAGTTCACGGTCCCACTCTGCCGCGGACATCATCGGGAGCTGCACCGAGCCGGCAAGGAAGTCGATTGGTGGACGCGAACCGGCATCGAGCCGACCGAGCTCGCGCGAAGGCTCTGGCTCGAAAGCCATCCGTTGGCGATCTCGGCAAGTTCACCAGAACCGGACGGTGCGGCGGCGGAAGCTAGCGTTGCGATCCATGAAGATGGGGCGGCAGCGATTCCGAAAAAACCACCGGTCGAAACTACGAAACGAACCCAGTTGCCCGGTACGCCAGCATGACCTCGCCGGAGAAAACAGTCGAGGGCCTCCGCAGGCTCGCAAATCCATTTTACTGGCTTAGTTTTAAAAATCGATCGCACAGTACAATTTCGATAAAGGCGATTTGTGCGTCATTTCGGCGGCAAAATCCCCCCTCGCGACGGGTTGATGCCTCGGCTCAAGGTGGTGAAGAAACATTCGTATCGGTAACCGCGTTCAAAGATAAACGACGTGGATTGCGTCCGGATCGGTGGCCTGAACTGGAAACTGCATATCCCGGTCGACATAGCCATCATAAATGAGGCCCGGTTCATTCAAGCCATCAAATGGTCCGGGACTTTTTACCACACGCGCGGTCTTATCCGGAAGCGCCAATAATTTCTCGATCAATTCAGCAACGGTCATTGCACCCTCCCCAGGGGTAACGCCTGCCCTTCTCCCGCCGACACGGCAGCGGCGCAACGATCCCTGCCGCCGCCAGCCCCGAACATCTGTTTTAAAACCGCCAACGAGGCCGAGCAAGCCTCTTTCAACCCATTGGCCAAGACCGGGCTCACATCAAGCTGTTGACGGCGTCATCAACGAAACGGGCGCCGTCTCGAAGCCAAGTTCATGCTGCCTGGTCGTTTGCAGAGGAGGCAGCAGCACAAAACCACATCCCAGATCCGTTGCGCCAAGCTTTCCGCAAGGTTCAGGCGAGCGCAAGAGATTTTCCAAGAAGGATTATCGAGTGGGTTCACCGCCCGCGGAACATGCTAACCTGCCGCGACCGCCAAACGGCTAGACATCGGCGTTAAGATTGAGCGTTCTTCTGGCCATGGGTTGCTCACTATTCAACGCGCATCCGTATTGGGCTCACTTGTTTAGTTCGCCGGCAACCGGGGATGCTTGCACTGCGTCCGCGCTCTTGGTCAGTCCCGCAGCTACTTGTCTTGCGGCATCTGGGCTAAGTGCATAGCCTTCCTGGTTTTCCAGCCGGTGATTGAGAATAAGCAGGACCAGGCCCCTGCCCTCGGTGTCCGCCGTCACGGCGAAGGTCTTCGGGATTTCAAATCTGACTTCATTCGGGTTGCCTCCCGATCGAGCATTCCGCTCGGGAACCACGGCGGAGTCCGCACTGGGAAGTGCTACTGCAGGGGTTGGCTCAAGCGTCCCCCGCGCGCTGACGAGGGCATCGATAAAATCGCCCAGGCACTCGCGCGCGATTTTCAGCTCTACGTCGCCAATATACTTCCCACTTCCGCCGACGATGACTTCCTTCTTGTCATCCGAAAGGCTGGACGACTTTACCTCGCCGATCCTGATCGCCATTTATGAACGCTCCAGGCCAAGCCTACCCCTGCCCTGGTCATACTCCTTCTCGCCTTCCAAAACCATCGTCGGGCATCGCCCCATCAGCTCCGCACCGCACCCAGAGAATTCCGTCGGTCAGCTAGATCAGATCGTGACGGTATGACAGAAGTGTGCCCGTCGTATCGTCTGCAGAGAATGCGAAGCCGTCCGCCGAGTAGTCGCCGAGCAACGAGATGTTGGCGGTGTGAACGCCGTCGCTCGAAGTTAGGGTCTCGCCAATGGCGACTTCAGTTCATCATCGCTCTCAGATATGCAGTTGGTCTCGATAGGAAACGAGCGTGCCGCTGATATCATCCGAGGCCAGCGTGAAGCCGTCTGCCGAGTATTGGCCAAGCAGACCAAGGTTTGCGGCATGCACTCCGTCTGTTACCGACAGCGTACCGCCGTTGCCCGCTTCGTTCTCGACATAGCTCACGCTGGTGTTGGATCCGAAGACGATATCGTCAAGGTCAAAGTGATCATCCGCGTTGAAACCGGATACCAACCCGCTGAAGTCGAAGGAGTCGCCAAGCCTCAGTGTGCCGGTAGCATCCGCATCAATGGTAACGTTCGTAGAAGACGCGCCTGCGAACTCGATCGTGGCTACGCCATCGATCAATGCCGTGCCGTTTCCAGTCACATCACCATGGACCGTGATGTCACCTCCATGGGCCCATAGCTGACCTGAATTTTCGACATTGCTCTCTATGACCAAGCCGCCGCTGCCGGTGGCCTCAAGCGTTCCGACGTTGATGATGATGTTCGATCCGGTATCGATCTCGAGCGTGTTGGTACCGGAAGCGATGATGGTCCCCTCGTTGATGAGGATCAGCTGGCCGGCCCCGATTTGACCCGCACCCTCGATAATGTTGTCGACGTTGGTGAGCGTAACATCCGAAACGGTGCCACTGATGACGTTTCCGACGCTGTCCGACATCCCGACGTGGCCGCCCCCCTGCAGGGTAATTCCATGCTGTATCAGCTGAAGGTCGGTCTCGCTGCCAGTCGAGTTGAGCTCGATTGTCCCAGTATTGTTGATGATGCCGCTCAAAGGCAGGATCGCGCCATCACTGATCACCATGTGGCCAGCATTCTCCGTGACCGGGGTTTGGTCAAACACGAAGTCATTCGCATCGAGCGAAGCGGCATCTACCCCTTTCAGGGTAATAGACTGCCCATCAGACAACGTGATTACCGCGTCGCCAGCAGCGTTGCTGACGAGGTGCGCCTGGATGTCGCTGAACCCGGTGAAGTCTGCATAACCGATCAGATCAATCTGGTCTGAGGCGGCGTCAAAACTGTAGATCACGTCATGCCCGATAGGCTGGGCGAACACGAACATGTCGTAGCCGTTTGAGCCGGTCAGGTTGTCGTCGCCCGAAATCGCGAAAATTGGAGATCCCGGGGCGTAGACTTCGACGTTGTCGGTGACCATCAAGTAGCCACTGCTACCGTCGGTGTTCGTCCAGCTTTGCGTGACATGGAGAACCATTGCCCCCAAATAAGTGTGTGGTGAAGTGACGGTGAGCTTAGAGACGTTATCGGACTGGATCGTCCAACTGCCATCGCCGTTATCCGTACCTTCGCTCAAGCTCCAGCTGGAAGGAACCCCGGCAATGGTCACAGTGACGTCGCCAATGGCATCGGCCGGGTTGGTCAATGCGAGGTTGATCGGAGACCCGGCGACGCCGGCTGGAGCTAACGCCGTAATACTTCCGCCCGAAAGGGTAAGCTGATCGGTACCGGGACCACTGGCGATGCCTGCCAGCTGGATCAGCACATCGTTGGCACCAACACCTAGGACACCGTCGGAAATGTAGATGTACGAGTCCGATCCAAATCCGAAGACCAGGGTTTCGCCCGCGACAGCATCGTTCCCGCTGCCGTCATTGTTGATGTCCTCGAGTGCGTCATTCACCGCCACGATTCGCTCCGCGAGCGTGTCATCGGCAGCGGCGAACGTGACCACTCCGGAGGCTACGGCAGCATGCCCGGCGACAGCTCCAGCGGTCGTGTTGGTGCCCTGCGTAATGTTTGTGGCGCCAAAGTCGATTGAATCCGAGCCCGATGCGTAATCGGTTATCTTGTCGAAATTTGTGTTAGAGGGCGTTCCGCTACTGCCAGCGGCGAAAACAAAGGTATCGGCGCCAGTGCCACCCGACAACGTATCCTGACCTCCGCCACCAGTGATGGTGTCGGTACCGCTACCGCCTGTGATTGTATCGTTGCCAGACCCTGTACTGATAATATCGTCGTCAGCGCCACCGGTTATAACAAACGCGCCGGTCGTAACCGCGCTCGCATTCACCGTCAGGTCTGCATTGTTCGTAATGCCTGAGCCGTTAATGGTCAGCGTCCCGTTATTTTGGAACGTCGACGCGAATGTGAGAGTGACGGTATGGTTTCCGGTGTTCGTGTCAGTGACATTTATGGTTTCGAAATTTGTGAGAAGAGTGTTTCCAGTACCATTACCAAAGGTGAACGAGTTAAGATTGCTTCCCGTGATATTAAGTGTATCCGTACCGGTTCCGCCAGTCAGCTTATCCGCCTGTGCAGCGGCCATCGTATTAAGTGGTGCAGTTACGGTATTCGTGCCGGATGAAAAGAAGACCGTATCCGTGCCGGTCGTCAGGGTAACTGAACTCGGGCTGGTCACCGATATCGTAACCGTGTCAACATCGGTCAGTGGTCCCCCGGTCCCAGTGTTTCCGTTGTCATTGGTTGTCATCGTAAGAGTGGCATTACCCACGAAATTGCTTGTGGGCACGTAGGTTACGCTTGCGGCGAGCGTGGAGTTAATCGCCGCCGCCGTACCCGTCAGGGTCACAGACGCCGAATTGTTGCCGCCGACGACGGCAGTACCGCCACTCACCGTTAGCGTGCCATTGGTAATACCGAGCGTAACCGTCAAACTGCCCGAGGTTGCATCATCCGAGATACTTAAGAGGCCGCTAAGATTCTCGTTCGTATTCACGGGTGTTGTCTGTGCACCTGGTACCGTATTCACGGGCGCGTCGTTCACCGCAGCGACAGTGATGTTCACAGTATCCCCGTCCGACGCTGATGCAGCATCCGACGTGACAATTTGAATTGACCCGAACCCAACAAAATTGGAATTTGGCTGGTAGCTCAGACCATTCAAAGCGGCATTGATGTTGGCGTCCGTTCCACTAAACGTCATCGTTCCGTCTGACGTTCCGTCTCCGATGCTGAAGGACAGCCCAGCGATGGCGTTTAACGTCACGGCGCCGTTGGTGGCAGTCAGGGTCACCGTATGGGTCGCATTATCCACATCAGAGATGCTGATCTGATTGCCGTTGGCTGAGCTGAAGACTCTTGCCGTGTCCTCATTTATGGTTTGTGAGCCAGGCATCGTATTGACTGGCGCATCGTTGGTGCCGGTGATGGTGAACGTGACGTCCTGAATGGCGGAGTCCGTCGTGCCATCATTGACCCTGACCTGATAGGTGATAGTCAGCTGTTGACCTGCTTGCAGGAAGTCGAGGTTAGCTGCCGCGGGATCGTAGCTGTAGCCGATGTTGACTGCACTCCCGGTCGAGGTCGTGCCGGTGAGCGTGAAGGCGCCGCCAGCAGTCAGCGCCGCGGCGCCAGCCGGTAGCGAGAATGCGCCGCCATTGAGCAGCACCGTCGGGCTGCCAACCACCGAAGCGGTCAGCGTGTCGCCCACGTCGAGGTCGGCGACCGAGAAGGTGCCGTTGATCGCAGCCAGATCCTGCGCCGAAGCGGCGGCCAGCTCGGCCACTGCCCCTGGATTGGTTGTGTCGCTCAGCACCGGCGCATCATTGGTCCCGGTGATAGTGAACGTCACGTCTTGTGTGCCTGAGTTCGTCGTGCCGTCATTGACCTGCACCACATAGGTGATGGTCAGGCTCTGGCCTAAACGCAGGAAGTCGAGGTTGGCTGCCGCCGGATCGTAGTTGTAGCCGATGTTGACGGCGCCGCCATTCGAGCTCGCCCCGGCGACCGTAAAGGCCCCGCCTGCCGTCAGCGCCGCAGCCCCCGCCGGCAAGGTGAATGCACCGCCGTTGAGCAGGACCGTCGGGCTGCCCACAATGCTCGCCGTCAGCGTATCGCCAACGTCGATATCGCTGAGCGAGAAATTACCGGTGATCGCCGCCAGATCCTGCGCCGAGCCATTGCTCAGTTCCGCAACCGCCGTCGGGTTGGTGGTGTCGCTCAGCACGGGGGCGTCGTTGGTGCCGGTGACGGTGACGGTGACCGATTGCGTGTCGGTGCCGCCGTTGCCGTCCGAAATGGTGACGGTGAAGCTCTCGGTCGCGGTCTCGCCGACCGCCAGGTACTGGGTGGCGCTGTTGGCGACGTTGTAGGTCCAGGTCACGGTGCCGTCGCCGGCGCCGGTCGCCGCGTCGGTCACAACCGGCGTCAGCGTGCCGCCGAGCGTATTGCCGGGGGCCGCGGTGGCGCTGGCGGAATGCACATCGACCAGATCGATGTCGTCGAAGGTGATGGTGCCGGTGGTCGACAGAGTCGTCGCGTCGTCGTCTTCGGTGACCGCGCCGGTTGCAACCGCCGCCGAGATCTCCGGGGCGTCGTTGGTGCCGGTGACGGTGACGTCGATCTGCTTAGTGATCAGGCCACCATGCTGGTCGTTGAGCGTGATGGTGAAGCTCTCGACCTTGGTCTGGCCGGCGGCGAGATACTCCACCGCCGAATCCGCAACCGTATAGGTCCAGGTCAGTTGGCCCCCGCTGCCGGTGCCGGTGGTGTCGCTGTTCTTGACCGCGGTGAGTGCGCCCAGCACCGAGCCGACCGGGATGCCGGTGGCAGAAACCAGATGCACGTCGGTTAAGTCGACGTCGCCAAACGTGAGGATACCGCTGTCAGTCAGGTTGCCGGCCGGAGTCACCTGCTCGGTGACCGCGCCAATCAGATCCAGCACCGTGATCACGGGGATATCATTGGTGCCGGTGATGGTGACGTCGATCTGCTTGGTGATCAGGCCACCATGCTGGTCATTCAGCGTGATGGTGAAGCTCTCGACCTTGGTCTGGCCGGCGGCGAGATACTCGACCGCTGAATCCGCAACCGTGTAGGTCCAGGTCAGCTGGCCGCCAGTGCCGGTTCCCGTAGTATCGGAATTCTTGACCGCGCTAAGCGAGCCCAGAGTGGTGCCGACCGGGGTGCCAGTCAGGGACACCAGATGCACGTCGGTGAGGTCGACATCGCTGAACGAGATGGTGCCGCTGTCGGTGAGATTGCCGGCTGGGGTGACCTGCTCGGTGACCGCACCAATCAGATCCTGCACGGTGATCACTGGCGCATCATTGCTGCCGGTGATGGTGACGTCGATCGTACGGCTAGTCGTGCCGTCTGCAGATGTTACCGTAAGGGTCTGATGAACAATTTGCCCGGCGGCGAGAGCCTCCGTCGCAGGTTTGGCGTTATCAAGCGTGAAACTCCAGGCTCCCGTTGTCGAATTGAACGTGAAGTTTCCATATGTACCGGTCAGCGCGGCCGCTGAGGGATTTTGAAAATGATTTTCGCCTGCATCCACATCGGTAACGGTGAGGGTGCCTGTTACGGTCGGTGTGCCCGGAGTACTGTTGCTCGTCCCTCCGGCCTCAACAACGGTGCCTGTGTACGTCCCTGTGATGGTTGCGCCATCATTTTCGCCTTGGATGTTGATCAAAACGCGCGCTTGGCTAAGCGTGCCGTTGGCGAGGCGGATGGCGTAAACGAACACGTCGTTAATCTGATCCGTTGCGGAGAGCGTGTTGAGATCCCTGCCCGCCGCAGCTGCCCCGCCATTGTCGAGCTTGTATTCGACTTTTCCGTTGTTGATTCGAACCCAGTTGTTTAACGCCGTTTTTTCCCACGCCGAGATGCCACCGGTAAGCGGGTCCGCGACTAACAGCTGTGCATCGGGGGCGAGCGCGTTGCCGTTACCGTCGTCGACTGAAAAAAGTGTTTTTGCATTTCCCCCAAGGTCATTACTCATCACGTCGAAGGTGACGATGCGGGTCGCGACATTGTAATAACTCGATAGCGCGAGCGCGTTTTCGGTCCAGCTATACAGGTCATCTTTGGCTTGGGGCGTATTCGAGAATGAAGTGGTGCTGCCGCCGCCGGTTGTCTGAGTAGCCATTTTATATTTGTCCTAAAATTCGTGAAATCGATTGTTAGTTGAAATTTGCCCGGACGCGGTTGAGCGCTCCGGCTGGTTGAGACGGCATAGAAGCGGATGTTTCAGCCGCCTGGAATTCTGAAAAAGCGTCTTGATACGGCGACAGCGTAACGGCGGCGTCGCTCGGCGTAGTCACCGGCGGATCACGCACGATAGGCTCCGACTGATCGACCGAATTACCTCGAACTATTACTGCAATTTCGCGGAGGCGAGATTCGATCTCTGACCAATCGATCCCAGGCTCTACCTTTACCGGCTCCGACTTCGGTGTAAAAAATACGCGGCCACGCGATTCGATCTCGGACCCGTCGACCGGCTCTGCCTTTTTAGTAAACGCAACGCGACCCACGGCTCACTCCTCTGCTAACGCAGAGCAGGTGCGATCGCTCGAAAGGTATCTCACAAGACACCGCCGATTTTCGGCGCGATCAACGCAAACGCGCTGACACTGGAGAGAATCTGGAACTATTGTGAAATTACTCCGAACGCCATAATCCCTGCCCTATTCATGTCGAGTCCCAGAAGGACCGCGCATGTTCGAAATTTTTTTGTCGCGTCTCTTGATTTGATCAGAGACAAAATCGCAGACCTCATTCCTTCGTGCTGCTATTCGCGAGGCCGTCCCTTAACTCAATGAGTGCAACTTGCCGCAAATTCTAATTACCGTCCAGTGCAACACGACATAGATTGATTTAACTATGAATCGATGGCGCCGCAAAATTGGTTATGATTCATCCGGTTAGAAGTCAAAGCTCTTTCCTAGATTGAGAGACCGTAAGACTACGGACATCAAGCGGCGAAAGAGGTACCTCAAAATAGCGATTGAGAGCAGCACAGCTTGTACTTGCCAGATTATCTGCGCGGGCTCCTCCGAGAATTGCCGACGGTACGAAGACCGAGGCCCGCGCAAAGTTCCGAAGCTTGCTGGACGCCGTGAGCACGAGCGAACACGTCGATTGCAGCAAAATCACTGTCGGCGAATGGATTGATCAAAGGCTACAATCCGGCGCGCCTGGTCGTGGAATGAAGTGAGTCAGCCAGCGGACGCTCGAGGTGGCCAAGAAGCGGCTGCATCACGACGTGCTGGCAATCCCACTATTGACGGAACCAACGCCAACGATTTCGTATCAGCGCGAATTTCGCCCACGCTGCAAATCGTCAAAGCTTCTGTAAATTACAGATTTTAAGTTTTGCTCGCGCATCATATCTGCCGAACGGTATATTTGACATCTGGCTCGTCTTCTTCAAAACCCGAATTAGGCTGGCCGGCGCGTTAGCCAAACTTTAAGCGCGTCTGTAAGTTTCCGGCCCGCTTTACGGACGCTTTACGGATTGGGCCCACCGTTAACGATTAGTTTTCACAGGTGAGCCGATGCCAACCATCGCAATAGCGGATACCGAAGCACGCAACGCGCCGCGCCGCAAAGTCCTCGATAGCGGCTTGATGAGGTTCGGAGACTTGTCCGTCCCCTGCGTTATCCGCAATCTTTCGGAAATTGGCGCTGCGTTGGACGCAGTTCCCCAAAGTTTGGTCCCCGATCAGTTCACTTTGATCGTTGTTCGAAAAAAGAAAATCTATTCCTGCACCGTCATATGGCGAAAAGGAACGCGCCTTGGCGTATCGTTCTGCTGAATGACCTCGATGATCGACGAGCGCAGAAGGTCACTGCGGACCGACGTTGACGAAATGGCCTACATTTCGGCATCGGGCTCGAGCACGCGGTGTCGAATTGCAAATATGTCCGATGACGGCGCGGCCCTGGATGTTCCCGACGCCTCGTTTGTCCCGAATTGCTTCCAATTGATGACCGAGCAGGATCGGATCGTTCGGACCTGTAGGATTGTTTGGATCAAAAAGAACCGGATCGGCGTCGAGTTTGAGACTAAAGAGCAGTCTGCAATCACGCATCGTGAACGGCAGTTTCTACAGTATTTGCGTGACACTAATTGGCAGCGTGCGGCGAGTTTGCCGAACAGCTCGAAACTAATATCGAAACTGCTCGGAAACGGCTGGGTTGAACGCAGGGGCGAAGGGAACGACGCCGCATACCGCATCACGTCAAAAGGCTTGGCTGCGAAAATAAGGCCGGTCAAAATTTAGTGACACCAGGCTGCCGATTTTCAAAGCGGCGGTTTTCGGTTTCCTTGGGCAGCTCTCGGATACGAAGGCGCGCGAAGCCGCGCAAAGGGCGAGCAAAAATCGCTGGCCGGAACTAACTTGCGGAAGTTATAGGGCTCGGAGCGATCGACTGCGCCAAACCCCGAGGCACCATTCGTTTGCGGACCCTCAGCCCACTACCGACGCGGGACGCTGCGCGCAGCGGCGTCCGCCGAAGCGACCTTCAACTGCGAAAGGAGTGCCTGATTTGTCGCAGCATTGACATGGTACCGTCTGTGTACCTGCCATTACAGAAGTACTGATCCAGCTGCGATGCACCAAGCATAAGCAAGACTGCAATCACGAAGCCCTTGAACATAGTGGGCCTCCATGGCGACCGCCAACCGGGCTGGTTGGATTAAAGCGTTTCGGAAATTCGCTATCGCTCGTCGCGACCTATCTGCAATGGCGGTAAGCTTGACAATGACTAGTAACTAGTCCCTTAAAGGGCAGCACAGCACGCTTCGGCATAGCAAAAAGCCCGGGCTGCCGTTTGGGACGGCCGGGCACACGCCGCGCTATTCCGCAGAGCTGTGTGAAATCGATCTAGCCACACGAAGAAGAGAGACCAGCGCCTCTTTAGCATTTTCAATGCCGAGCGCGACCAGTTCGCGAACCTGAATTGGCACCTCGATTTTGGTTTCCCATACTCAGCGGCCATCCTCCGGCCAATTGATGGGCATGAACGTAAGCCGCCGTCGGTCCATTTCTTCGCGAAGCTTATCCGCGTATGCGCGGACGCCCTCGCCTGCAAAGCGATAGCGGCTTCCTGCATCCAAGGCGACTTGCTGACGGACGTTCTCGTAAAACGCCAACAGACGTTCGTTCTTCATTTGGGAATAATTCATATAAGGCCTCAAAAAAAGCTGACCAAAAAAGCAGACCAAAAACGAAGATTAGACACCAACCCGGCCGTGAGCCAAGAGCTTTCACGTATTTTTTGCATCTCAGCTCAAAAAGGATTGTGAAACGACAGGTCGGATCGAACCCTCGCCGAAACCAAACGCCGCGCCACCTGACTACCGTAGCTCTTTTGCCACACGGTATGAGTTTCCCCTACTTGTGTTGTTCTCAGTGCAGACGCCATCGAAGGGATCATTAGCTTCCGTAACCGGCGGCGCGGCGTGTGTGGACTCGCTCGAGGGGCCAGCGCGGTTCTAACCCTCGAGCGAGTTCGCTCGCGCTACTGCTTCATGACCGCCGCTTAGCCGATAATGTCACGGGCGCGGGAGGGCGGACAGCTTATTGCCCCGCATACGAACCGAACGACCAAGCCTTCGTTGATTAAGGTTGATCCCGCATCCATGCCATTAACTCGGAGAGTGCCGCAACGACAGCCGAAGTTGCAAGCATCCGCGCCTTCCGTCACAGGCGAACAAGACAAGCGATTGATGAAAGTCTGACCGGCCAGCGCGAGCAAATCGCCTGGAGGCGGCATGACATATTGGACCGCAGGTGTCGTAGCAACCTCGTTGGCTGTCTTTCCCGTCGTTGCGAGCGCGCAGATGAACTGCGAAGCAATACCTCACGGACCCGTGCGCACCGATTGCTACCTAGGCCTAAGTCAGTTCTATCGTGGACAATCCAATCTTGCCGCTGCCAGCGCGCGCACAATCAGACGCCGCGTGGTATCGCGCAATTACTGGAACAGACCCTCCGAAGCCCAAACCACATCGGCGAAGACACAGACTTGGCCGTTGATCAAGGGTGTTGGGTCGCTAAACCTTCATAGCGAGAAAATCATGATGATCATGAATACAAATGCGAGCGCACTCGCGACGACCCCATAAATTAGATCGCCGCGTTCGCGTTTCGTCATGCTTTGGATCCCAAAGGTCAGGTCCTGAACGCGACACCGACGAAGTCAGCGTCTCGCCAGACCAAACGACACTCCCGAACCGTCCGAAAATTATCGAACGACAGATCGAATTCCACCGGCAATACGTTCAGCCGCTCCAAACGAAGGCTGGCTCCGGAATTCGTTACGTCGCGAACCCAGCAAGGAAAGACACCGGCCCCGCCATGAAAGTATAACAGTGCGCTCCGATTGATGCGCGTCCGGCCGATCGCACGACGTTCTCGACCTGCGGACTTCAGCACTTGCTCGACACTCAACATGGCAGTCCCGTGAAGCGTGCAGCAGGATAGGTTTGGGCGGGACGCCGCCTACAGCGACGCCCCTAGTCGAGCGGTACGCTTGATTGGTGATCCGGACACCTCTCAAATCCGAACGACTACCCGGAATGGTAGGCGTACGTTCGCACGCGGCAACAAAACTCGCATATTAAGCTTGATACGGTCGCTGCGGGTTAATTGTGGAACTGGATGCGGTCTAGGTCTACCTTCGGCAACCTCGCCGCGGGCGGATCGGCACGGCTGCCGGCGTTCTGGTGTTGAAATAATGTCCGGGATGGGACTCGGCCTTCAGTTTCCACTGGGACACTGTACTCCATGGGGGAGTGTCAAGCAGTGGACGCGTGATCTTGCTCGCGCAACTTTCAAGAACAATCGTGCACGCATCAGTCGGGTTCCAGGTGGGTTGATGCTTCAAGCGGCCGGTGGAGGCATGTCGAGAATGCCTCCCTACGAAAACTTATCCCTCTGGTTGCGCATTCTGCTCTCCTCCTTTGTCCGCCCTATCGCAACCTTGAGGTCATCCAATTCGAGGAACGTATCCGCCTGCCGACGCAATTCGTCAGCGACCATCGCAGGTTTCGTTCGCATGCTTGATACGACTGTGACGCGAGGACCGAGGCGCTGGATTGCTTCCACAAGGCGACGAAAATCGCCGTCCCCAGAAAAC
Organism: Bradyrhizobium sp. AUGA SZCCT0182; assembly: GCF_018130185.1. Taxonomy (NCBI): domain Bacteria; kingdom Pseudomonadati; phylum Pseudomonadota; class Alphaproteobacteria; order Hyphomicrobiales; family Nitrobacteraceae; genus Bradyrhizobium; species Bradyrhizobium sp. AUGA SZCCT0182. The sequence continues at coordinate 80,871 of NZ_JAFCLY010000009.1, forward strand.
AACAATATGTGGTCTACATGCTTCGCAATCTCGACCGCATCGACTGCGAGTTCAATTCCAATATTGCGCTTGTATTTCCGCCGGCCCTGACCATCATCGAACTCTTTGACCGAGTTCGTACGCACTGTGAAACCGTTATAGTCGAGCCAATCGATGAGGGGCCGGGTCGTTTGAAACTCTTCGGCGATGATCGTGTAGTAATAAGCACGCACAAGCACGCCGCGCGTCCTGAACTCGGCGAGAAGCCTCTTGAAATCAATGCTGAAGTCCAGGGCTTTCGCCGTGTAGTGGAGGTTCAGGCCGTCGATAAAGAGCGCGAATTTTTCGGAAGGAATCATCACCCCAAGCTCCCTTCATTACCCATAAGACTGCGGTGCATTATGGTGCAACTAAGATTGCCGGCGGGGTGACGAGCCTTGTCCACTGCTACCGCGTCGCGGCGTTTACGTCCGCTTTGGTTCGCGTCGATTTGACCGCGCCGCTCACTTCCGGTCTAACTCCACAAGAAGACGCAATCGGGGCCGTGAGCGTGTTCTCAAAAATGCCAACGCCCCTACTTCTTACCCAGAACCTGCTCCACGGCTTGCATAACAGGCTTTTTGGAATTCTGGTCTTGCTGGCAGAAGCGCTCTAGCTTGACCGATTTCTCTTCGAGGGCATTGGAGTCAACAACGGGATTGCCTTACTTACCTCTGTGACCCAACGAAGATACTCGATTACGAAGCTCGAATAGAACGCCAAGAGACACCGAAAATCGCAGCGCGCATGTGGTCCCTGAGTAATGCGCCTTCAAAGATAGACGACGTAGATCGCGTCTGGATCAGTGGCCTGAGCTGGAAATTGCATATCCCGGTCGACATAGCCGTCATAAATGACGCCTGGTTCATTCAAGCCATCAAATGGTCCGGGACTTTTCACCACGCGCGCAGTCTTATCCGGAAGCGCCAATAACTTCTCGATCAATTCAGCAACCGTCATTGCACCCTCCCCTGCCCTTCACCTCCCAACACCGCAGCGGCGCAACGATTCCTGCCGCCGCCAGCCCTAGACACCTTTCTTAAGACCGCCAACGTGGCCGAGCAAGCCTCATCAACCCAAACGGCGGCCTTCGGAGGATTGGGACGCGGTGAAATCGACGGGCTGAGCCAGTGAAGATACGAGGTGACCGGCCATGCAGTGATCCGGCCAGCCTCCCTGGCGGCGGCTGACTGCAATAAAATGCGGCGTCGAAATCGAGCAGCCGCGACAAAGCCCTGCGGCAGAGATTTGGCTCACATGATGCACTTGGACGTTTTTACTTCACGCTCGCTTTATTTAGGTCGAGCAGAATCTTTTGCCTTCCGAAGGCGGACCCCAGGTCCTCCGCCGTTTTCCTCGATGAACACGATGCCCGCATTCTCAAGCGCGCCACGCACATCTTCGATAGTACGCGAATATGGTTCTCTCGCTCCCCTCTCGAAGTCCGCAATGGTTTTCGTGGCCGTTTTGCTTGCAGCTGAAAGGTCTGTTTGAGACCAGCCAAGGAGGCCCTCTTCCTTACCGAGACGAATGGTGAGCCGCACTTCTACTTCTGGCAGATCAATCGCTCCGTGCGGACGCAAAGATACCGACCCTTCGGCAAGCTGACCACTTCGCCGCGTTCTTCTCGGAAGTAATCCGATTGTGTCAAGGAGCCTTCATCTGTGAGAGACATCCGGGACAGGAGGCCGTTCAAGAGCGCAGCGGTGTTTTGCACGCTGATGAATGTCTGTTCAGTATGGTCGTCGCAGCCAGCAACGCCGGCCGGTCAAAAAGCGCATAGCGCGGAGTGTAAATTAGCCGGTAATGCCGCTATCATTATGCCGTCATCGGAAGGGCAGACAATGAAATGGGTTTGTGCGGCACTATTTGTCACGTTTTATGCCGGTGGCGTTGTCGGCTCTTTCGAGATTTACAAAGTCCGCTTTTCCTGCGTCCTTCTCAAAGACATCGACTCAAAAACCTGCGGAGCCGCGGTTTGGGTCAACTCATTCGCGTGGCCGTACAATGGTGGGCGCCGACTTGCGCGTTGGTCCCACGAGCACGACGGCGAGCATTTTCCCTTAAGATAAAGCCGCCCGATTTGCTTGGCCTCAGCCAATCCAGCCGCCGGTGCCCGGGTCAGCAGTGGCAGCGCTTCTGCAACTTTTTCTTGCTCAACCAAACCGATCGCGCGGCGAAGCGCGGTCGCAGGTGGGGCAATTCCGAATAATCGGTCGATAGGCATTTCGCACGGGTCCAAATCGTCAGCCGCATCTGAGCGAGGCGGCCTTACGATTCACGCATTGCTTCGTGGCGCACCGAGGACCGATCAGCCCCAATCACTTCACGCGCCCGCCGCTGACTGACCCTCAAAACTCAAGCAAAGGCGGCCACAGCCTGCCGCCTTGCGACGCTATTTTTGAGTTGAGTCCTTTAGCATGGCGTTGCCGAGTATTGCCTCAGCCAACAACTTCGGTCGGCAAAGACCTTAAGGCGCCGAGCTTCCGATACGGCCAGGCTACCGTACTTGGCCTTCCATTTGTAGATCGCGCTGCTGATGCCGTGCTTGCGGCAAACACCCCCCGTCTTCGAGCCCGCTTCCTGCTCCCGCAGGATCGCTTTTCATATCCGTTTCCCTCAAGGTGACGGATTCTACCCTGGCCTATTTCAACTGCCCAACATTAGAAAGACGGCGTTCCGCCAAATCTGATGGTCATTTCTCGGATAATAAATAAGAACTATAGCTCCTCGCGCATGAAACGGAGCTGCCTCCAAACGCAACGGCCGATATCCGCCAGCCTCGATATCGCTATTCACACCACTTCCCGGCGCTATGCTATTAGTAAGCAATGCAAACTTATATCGCTGGGAAATCACCTCGAGATAAGCGGCAATGAGTTTATTGGGAAGATGCTGCAACATTTCCTTTGCGATGAGCAAGTCGCCACCCGGCAACGAGTCAAGATTTCTGGAAAGCTGAAAGCTAATATTATCTGCAGCATACCGTTTATTATTTTCATCTATCAGCGACTGAACAACATCGAGACCAGTATATCGTACCGATGACCAATTTATATAACGGGAAAACTGCCAGTCACCACATCCTAGATCGGTCACCGTCCTTACTTCATTTTCCTGGATAAACCTTTCCAAGAAAGAGCGATATTCAATCGTACTGCTGGGGAGAGATCCGGGACCAGAACCATTGCTCCAGCGGTCTTCGTTGTAGACTGCCTCGAACGCACTAGCGACGTCGATTTCTTGCACTTGAACACCTCCTCAATGCACAGTTCGACAGGCATTAATTCTTCGCGAGCGCTTACTAAACTTGAATTGTTTTGCTCAGTTAAGCTCCGCAAGTTCGGCATCCGCTTCCTCAATTCCCTGCGCTTTCTAACCAACAACAAGCAGGGCTTGGATCACGATGTCACGCCGCTCCGTTGCATAGATAGCGTCTAAGCATCACTTGCGCCTGGCCATGGCCTCGTTCCAACGCGGCGCGAAACCAAGTCTCGGCGGCAATTGCGATCGAACGGCAGATTGATCGCGCCCAGCACAAACATTGCGCCGCTATGTCCTTGGGGCTGCAGCCTGCTCACACAGCTTTTGCGCCGCAGCGAGAGCGGCGGACCGATCGCGTCCGTTGACCAGCATTTCCGCCAAGGCGGCTTGAGCGTCTGTAATCCCCGCCTTTGCGGCGCATGTGAACCATTCACGCGCTGCCTCCAAGTCTGCCGTCACACGCGCCCTCCTACTTGGAGGCGGCCTACCATGAATTGCGCCGCTAACATACCTCAAATTCGGTTGCAAGCCACCCGCTGCAATGGCACGGTTAGCATTGATGGGACTTTCGACTGCCCCCCGGCGTGGATCGATGGCAAACATATGAGCATTGAAGGGCTGATCGGCCAGAGGAGGTTAACGCGTTGCCCTCGGTTCCCTGACCAAGACAGGGCTCAAGGGTCATGATCATTAGTGATGGTCTCGAGCTGTCCGATTCATGATCCCGCTAAGGACGAGATGATGAATTCGGAGGGCTATGTCGCTCACTAAATCGATTGCTGGGTCAGTATGTACCGGCCCTACCGTTGAACTAAATTATTCGGTCAGTACTCATGAGTAAGCGGCGCATTTGTCTTTCCATGATCGTCAAAAACGAGTCGGCCGTGATCCGACGTTGCCTCGCACCGGTGCAGCCGATTATTAATAGTTGGGTGATTTGCGATACCGGTTCCACGGAGGGAACTCAGGAAATCATTCGAGATTTTGCCCGGTACGATATCCCAGGCGAACTGCACGATCGTCCCTGGCAGGATTCCGCGCATAATCGCAACCAAGCCCTCGCACTACTTGAAGCCGACGACGAGCTGGAACTGTCGGCCGACTACCGTATGCCGCTCCTCAACGTCGATTATCGAAATCCAGCATAAAGAGGTTCGCCACGATCGCACCCAGCTTAGCCAAATAGGCCAATACGAAGACAGCCTGCAGGCGTGCCGACGGCTGTTAGAGGCGGGAAGGTCCGTTACAGCCGAAGACAGGCAACGAATGGAAGCTAACGCGCGATTTGCGTCCCAGAAAACATAGAAGGGATCGCCGCACAGGAAGGTGTGTTGTCAATGACCGTGAAGTCGATTGGCCTTTGCATGATTGTCAAGAACGAGGCAAGCGTCATTGTCCGCTGTCTCGACAGTGTACGACCGCTGATCGATTTTGTCTTGATAGAGGACACAGGCTCAACCGACGGAACGCAGGAAATCATCCGAAATTGGCTCACTGAAAAGGGCATTGCCGGCACCGTCGTCGAAGAACCATGGCATGATTTTGCGTACAATCGGTCCCATGCGCTGGCCTGCCTTCGAAAAACGGAGCATATCGACTACGCGTTCATCATCGATGCCGACGATACGCTCACCCTCGATCCCGGGTTCGACGTCGTCGCATTCAAATCCACTATGGAAGCGGACTTCTATGATGTCCCGATCAATCACGGTCCAATTAGGCATTACCGACCGCAAATCTGCAGCAACAGGAAAGACTTTTATTTTCGCGGTGTCTTGCATGAATTTCTGGAAACCCCACCCGGACCTCATAGCCGTGAGACCGCCTCAGGGTTTGCCATCCAGATCAACGGCGGCGGTGCGCGTAGTCAGGATCCGCAGAAATTCCGAAAAGACGCCGAGCTGTTAGAACGCGCATTGCAAAACGAGACGGACGCGTTTCTCCGCTCCCGCTACACATTTTATCTCGCGCAAAGCTATCGCGATTTCGGCGAGAAACAGAAAGCGCTCGACCTATACCTGTCTCGAGCGGAGATGGGCTTTTGGCAGGAAGAGATCTACGTAGCCCTATTGGGCGCCGCACGTCTTAAAGAGGAACTCGAATTTCCTGAGGACGATGTCATTGCTGCATATCAGCGAGCCACTGAATCGCAGCCTGCAAGAACGGAAGCATTGCACGGTGCGAGCCGTTACTGTCGGTACAAAGGCAGAAACCAGTTAGGCGCCGAAATCGCTCGTCGCGGGATCGACTTGCCGTTACCTCTTGGCGCTCTCTTTTCTGAAGGCTGGATCTATGAATGGGGCCTTCTCGACGAGCATGCGATCAACGCCTATTGGGCAGGCGACTACCACAGCTGCATCGCCGATTGTCTGCGCATTCTCGAACGCGCGAAGATAGATGAAGCTACGAGAACGCGCGTCATAGCTAACGCCCGTTTCGCGCAGGACAAGCTTCGGGAAGTCAAACCTTCGTCGTTGGTTGATGCAAGCAAGGCGACATTCGCGACAACGCCTCCCCCAAAAGTGCTGATCGCAATTCTGGCAAAGAGTAAGGCCGGCCATTTGCCTTTGTTTTTGGAGTGCATCGAGGCGCTGGACTACCCGCCGGAATATATCTCGCTGCACATCAGGACCAACAACAATAAAGATGCGACCGCAGAAATCCTGCGCGATTGGGTGGCTCGAGTTGGCGCGCGCTACGCGCATGTCGAGTTCGATGACAGCGACGTCGCGGAGCGCGTTCAAGACTTCGACGACCACGAATGGAACACCACGCGCTTTTCGGTATTGGGCCGAATCCGCCAGCACAGCATTGACCAAGCCTTAGCGCTGGGATGCGACTTCTATTTTGTGGTCGACGTCGACAATTACCTGCGTCCCCTCACCTTACGGAATCTAGTCGACCTTAACCTGCCGATCGTAGCGCCGCTTCTTAGATGCGTAGATACCGACAGGCCCAACTATTCCAACTATCACCAGATCGTCGATGCGAACGGGTATTTTCTAGACAGCGTCGAGTACCACAAGATTCTCGAGCGCGCCTCGCCGGGTCTCCATGAGGTTGCGCTCGTCCACTGCACCTATCTGATCCGGGCCGATACGATACCTCGCCTGACTTACGATGACGCGTCGTACCGCTACGAGTATGTGATTTTTTCCGCCAGCGCGCGAAAAGAGGGCATACCCCAGGTGCTCGACACCCGCGAAGTCTATGGGTGGCTGACCTTCGGCTTGGATGGTGAAGCAATAAGGCCGCTGCTCGCGGCCGAGCTTACCGAACAGTCTCTCAAGAGAGCGCTTGCCAATACGGTTTATCCACCATCGCAGAATGCAGAACGAGCCATCCGATTGAAGGAATATCCGCCTCTCGCATCCATTTCCAATACGCCGTCGGACGACTACGTAAAAGCTCGACAGGCACTCGAGCAAAAGCCCTATCTGCTCGAGACCGATGCACTCGGCTTTATTCGCGGAACCAACTCGCCCACTCAATCGACACACACGCTCGTGGTCTTGGGCGACGGCGTTGTCGAATGCATGTATCTCGACCCGGATGACAGGTTCTGCGCAAAGCTCGAAACCCTTGCGCGCGGGGAATTCGGCGTAGATGTGGCGGTCAAAAACGGCGGCTACAGCGGAGCCACCACGCTTCACATGCTGAACGTCTTTATGAATAAAATTATTCCAATGAAGCCTGACCTGGTTATCCTGATGACCGGTAATGTCGATGTCGATGTCGCCCACGTTCCGGCCAGCTTTTGGAGTCGGGACTGCTGGATCGAACCGATCGTCGAACTCAGCAAAGATAATCGATGGCGCGACAACAATAGTTTTCCCGCTCCCTCATTTGCCGATCGCCGGCGGTTGCTCGACCTTTTTTCGGCCGCTGCACGCGCGTTTGACATTGAACTTTGGTTTGCAACAGTTCCGCATCGCCGCGGTGACAATGTCGACCCGGCCAAAACACGAGCACGACTTTCCATCAACGAAGTCACCCGCGCAGCAGCGCGCGCGGGAGGACATACTTTATGCGATCTCGAGGTCGCACTGGCAGAATGCTACGACATTTTTCAAGACGACTTTCACCTGAACCGCGCCGGCAGCGAAACTCTCGCACGTTCCCTGCTTGCGAAAAGCCTCGAGTTTTTTCAATGTTCCACGGCAAAAGTTGCTGCCAAAGCAATGCCCGTTCATTCAATCGGCGAAATCAATGTCATAAATTTGGATCGCAGCACCAAGCGCTGGGAACTTTTCAATGATCGTAACAAAAACCTTGGCCCATACACGCGCTATTCGGCGGTGGATGGTCACATGGTCGATCGCTCGTCTTTGGAAACCGAAGGCATAATTGCACCGGGGCTCGACTATAGTCCCGGAGCCTTGGGTTGCGCTCTCTCCCATATTCGGCTTTGGCAGCAGGCTGTCGATCAAAATGTACCCTTGACAATATTTGAGGACGACGCCTTCGGCCATCCTCAGTTTAACGAACATTGGCGCACCGTCGCCGCACAACTTCCTGATGATTGGGATGCCGTTTTATGGGGTTATGTTTACGACCCGCTTTTCATCTGGACCGACCTGGGCTTCTCTTCGTCTGAAGTCCGGTTCTACGATCGAGCGCCGGCATTTACGTGGAACGACACAGCGAATGGACGTTCGATATACTCTCCTGTGCGATTAAGACATGCTTTCGGCACACAAGCATACTCAATCAGCCCCCGCGGAGCAAAGCGCTTCTTAGACGCCCTCTTGCCTCTAAAGAAACAATTTGTCCCATTTCCCGGGACGTCAATCGTAAACGAGGACCAGGGCATCGATGGCGCCATGAACCTGGTGTATCCGAAAACTCAGAGTTACATATGCATTCCTCCGCTTGTGGTCCATCGAGATGATGGGGTGAGCGATCGATTGGAGGGGCTCGAGTCAGATTCGCGTCCACTGCTAGACGAACCTATTTCTTCCTAGTGAAAATCGTGTTTTCTCCACTGGACGATTTTTCTTCGAATAGGGGAGCTAACGCGCGATGTACGGCTGCCTCACTTCCGGACCGAAACCGATCATGCGTTTCCACGACAATCATGCGAATTCGCGGCAAACAATCACGAATTCCGTCTGAGAATAGCTCCAGCTCGGCACCCTCAATGTCTACTTTAAGTATGTCAACCTCCGAGAAACCGGCAAAACCCAGAAGCGTAGCAAGTGTAAGCAGTGTGTCGGCTGCTTCGCGTAACATTTGAGCCTCGATCCTTTCCTGCGACCGCGCTATCAATTAAACTCAACAGGATTTGTAACGAACGGTCATTTTGATATTAGCTGCCAAAGTCCCCCTGAGAGCCGCAACGAGATCTCGAGATGCAATCAATACGTCGCTTGGGATGGGAAATTCAATGGATAGACGATCGTTCATAAGAGGGATAGTTGGCGCAGGAAGCGCGTACAGCGCGTTTTTAACGCCAATTGATGCAAAGGCGCAGATCCTTTCGGCTAAAACTCGTTCTCTTCTGATCACCGCGCCAGTCGAGCTCACCGGCGACTGGGGCGGGATGATCCCGAATGCGGCGCTGCAAGTTATCGAGCGGATGCGCGCGGCTTGCTACGATGGCGTACGTCTTGTTTCCGATCAACAGCCCGATCGGTTGCGGGTCGAAAAACGCAGCTCAGGGTCGCCAGCCATTTGGCTTCACCCGGATGGAACCACCACCGGCTGGATCATCGTCAACATTGGCGAACGGGACTGGTCGAAGCTAGCCTATCAGTTCGGCCACGAGCTCGGCCACGTGACAGCCAACTCCTGGCGAGGTGACGCCAAACCGCGCCCGCCAAGCAGATGGCTTGAAGAGGCCCTGGTCGAAGCATTCTCGCTGCGCGGCCTGGGGATTTTGGCGGATAGTTGGTCAAAGGATCCGCCATTTAAGGACGATAGCGGGTTTGGGGCAGCCTTGGCCGTCTACCGACAAAACATAGTCGAGCGCTACGGCAAGCTTGCAATAGAACAGGGAAATCCCAAAAACCTCGACATCTGGTTAAAGCAACATCGTTTCACGATGGAAGGCCAGCCAGGTCTAAATGCCTTTGCGCAGGCAGCATCTCTGCGTATCCTCGAAGAGTATGAGCGTAATCCGGCCTGTATTGAAGCGCTTGGTGCGCTGAACAGATGGGATGGCCGCAGCGCCCTTCCGTTGGAGCAGTATTTCGAGGCATGGAAGGCCAGCTGCAAAGAGTTGAAGGCCTCGGCGGAGTTGCCCAGTCAGATGCAGAGACTTCTTGGAGTGATATAGAGTATCGCGAAAAAAGTCAGAGTACGCGCGGCAATAACTGAAGGATTTTATTCGCAAATGTCATCGCCTTGCCCGTCCCTCCTTACCGCCCCAGTTGAACTCACCGGCGACTGGGGCCACATGATCCCCGACGCGGCCCTGCATGTGGTAAAACGTATGCGCGCGGCTTGCTTCGATGGCGTACGCCTTATCTCGGACGACCAGCCCGACCGCCTCCGCGTCGAGGAACGCGCTTCGGGGTCACCGGCTGTTTGGCTTCACGCAGATTCCACCAACACCGGGTGGGTCATCGTCAATATCGGTGAGCGCGACTGGTCACGACTGGCCTATCAGTTTGGCCATGAACTCGGCCATGTGACCGCCAACTCATGGCGCCCTGATGCCAAGCCAGCTGCTCCCAGCCAATGGTTTGAAGAGGCCATGGTCGAGGCATTTTCGCTGCGCGGCTTGGCACTCCTGGCAGATAGCTGGTCAAAGGATCCGCCGTTCAAGGACGATAGCGGGTTCGGTGTAGCCGTGGCCACTTACCGGCAAAACATGGTCGAGCGCTACGGCAAGCTTGCGATCGAACAAGGCAATCCAAAAAACCTCAGCATGTGGTTTCAGCAACATCGCGCGGAAATGGAAGCGCAGCCGCGTCTGAATGCCTTCGCGCAGGCAGCATCTGTCACTATCCTCGCGGAGTATGAACGCAACCCCGCCGGCATCGAGGCGCTTGGGGCGCTGAACAGATGGGAAGGCCGCAGCGCGCTACCGATAGAGAAGTATTTCGAGGCTTGGAAAGCAAGCTGCAAGGACTTGAAGGCCTCGGCGGAGTTGCCTAATCGGCTGCAGGGACTGCTTCGCAAGAGCTAGGGCACCGCGCAAAGATCGAGAATTTAAGCCAGCCCATTTGATGTTGCGAGCGTGGGAACAGTGGTCGCAGCGGGTGCGTAATGGGCGGCGTGCAGCCAAGCTTGTGCGCGCTCACCACACGTAGCCCAACAGCGCGCTAACTCTCACTCGCAACCGCGGGCGTTTCCGGCGAGTCAACTAGCAGCCGCCTGTTATAAGCATTGTGCGAATCCGTTCCCACTCATTCCAAGTTTCAACAACGTAACCCCCTTTGAACGAATAAGGCTCGACCAGGAGATCAAGTGATCGGAACATGCCCGCACTGATATTGGAATTGTGATCGTAATTTATAGCCTTCCATGAGTTAGTGATTAAACAAAACTTGTATCTCGGAAAAATAAAATCACGAAAAAAAAATATCTGCTCGTTCGTAAGATGTTGTAGAACGTCCTTCATGATAAGCAAATCCGACTGCGGTAACTCCAGGGGATTGTCGGGCATATTTCTGAATTCAACCTGGTCGGAACCGAACCTTGCGCGATTTGATTCCACGAGTCCTTCCACTAATTCGAAGCCAAGGTATTTGGAAGCGCCAAAATTTATGAAACGCGTTGATTGCCAATCGCCGCACCCAATGTCGATTACTGAAGAGACATTATTCATGTGAATAAAACGCTCAAGAAAATTACGGTATTCAAAAGTTGACGCTGGATGCGACCCATTTCCTGAGCCAGCTCCCCACTGCGACTTTGCATAAATTTCGGTAAAGATGGTTCGCTCGGTATTCGTTGCTTGCAAAATCTTTTCAGATAGCATTTCACCCTCTATTTGTTTGCGATCCGAGCCTATAACCTGTCGAGCTGCTAAGTTGTAAGTAGATTCGTGCTCAAAGATGTTTGTTATATTTATTTTCGAGACATAATCGCGGGCTAGCGAGCTCCAAAGATGGAAGATGTGCGCTTTCGGAAAGTTTTTGGAGTAAACAAACAAATCTTTCAGGGATTCTGGGTCAAAACTCGGCCAGAAAAACGTTTCTCGCGGTTCAATTTCAATAATATCGGGTTGAGTCTGTGCAAGCTTCATTGGTAGGAATACTGAAAATTCATTCCATTGATCGTTGTGAAAATTGCGATACTCATTATACCAGAGTTTGAGAAAATTTGATTTCGCAGGTGAAATAATCACGCAATTGCAGAGCCCCGATTCACTTTCCCTTCCCATAACAACTTTGTTTTTTAGGAACCCGTCGAATGGTTGAATGCAAATCGTATCCAAGTCGAGATAGATTCCTCCGTGCTCAATAAGGATCTGTAGCCTAAGCACATCGACCTTGTGTTGGACACGCATTATTTCTCGACCGAAAATAGCATGCGGCTCATCCACAATTCGCAATTGTATCGAAGCCTCCAATAGTTCAAAGAGTATTCCGGTTGGCAGAACGTTTGTGTGCAGTAAAACCGTGTAATCCGGGTTCCGTAATTTTGCGGATTTGATCGCAACATAGTAGACGAGCGGCAGCTCCGTGCACTCCTCAGAAATAAGAACAAAGTGTATGATTCGCGGAGTAATGTTTTCCAAAACTTCAGGTAAGGTAGGCATCAGCTCTTGTCCTTTTCTAATTTCAATTTGCACAAGGCGATTTTTTAGGTGATTACCTGAGGGTCATCTCCTGGACTCACTAGTCCTCTAGAGGTTTCAAAGCGTTCGGCATCGAAGTGCAGGCCGATCGGTCCCCATCGGTATTCAGTAAATGAAGCTATCGTTTCAGGCGGCAAGGTCAATCGGCCGATCGATCGGTCTGGTGAGCCTCTGCCAACCATTAATCGCGCATGTGATCTTGCCGCGCGCCGGGATCTGGCGCTGCGCTATGCCAAGGATCCCGCGCCAGCTCCCGTCGCTCCCACCGCCCGACCGGGCAAATCCAACGGCGAGGGCAAACTCAAAACTGGATAAAACTTGCGGTGCTTTGAAGTGGCGGACCGATAATGAGAGGGTGACTTAGTCCCGCAAGAAAAGCCCTGGGTGCGGCCGCGAGGACGCTGCTGGCCACGTCCCCTCTCTGTTGACCCAGTTCAGCTTAAGCGCGGTTCGTCCCGGCGTGTGCGTCTCGCTTCTTGGCATGGATCAACGGGCGCAACATTCCTGAAGCCGGTCGATAAGAAATCCGCAGCACGCGCGAACCAGGTTGTTATTCGCGGCGACGGCAAGCATAAAGCTGAGGTCTGTCCCACCGACTGCGCTGGTCGGGGCCGTTGTGACCTAAGCTGCTCTCGCCTTCTTTAATCGACGTCGGCCCGTCTTCGGGCGTTCATCAATCCTATGCGGAAACGGAAAGCGCGGCGCCGTGCGACGCCGCGCTGGTGCTTTGCTGAAGAGCGCAACCATCCGGTCGCGCTCCTCTGATGGTCTGTCGACTAGCCGTTCGGCTTGAACACGCCTTCGACAGTCTTTGGCCCATGCGGATCGTCGAGAGACAGTCCGCCTTTGACCTTCGACCCTGGCTCGGGCGTTTGACCGCCCGCGCCTGTGTGGCCAGTTCCTGTCGCGCCGCCCGCCGAGAAGTCATGCGGCTGCAGGTCCTTCACCCCACCAGGGATAGCGGACGTGGGCGGCGCCTTCGAACCGTGGGCAACGTTGCCCTGCGCGCCGCTGATGAAGGTCATCTGCCCAGAGCCGCCAGTGGAGACATCGGCAGGACTGATGCCCACCTTGGCCGACTTTTGGTGGCCCGGGTTGCTCGGATCGGTACCAGAGGGTCCGGTTTCGCCTCCCTCCGGGCCGTTGCCAAGGCCGTTGTTGTTGTGCTGCCGCGGACCCGTAGCTCCACCGTTTGGACCTGTCGAGCCGGTGGCACCCGTCGAGCCGTTGGCACCCGTCGCGCCAGTGGCACCCGTCGAACCAGTTGCACCCGTCGAGCCAGTCGCACCTGTCGAGCCGGTCGCACCCGTCGAGCCAGTCCCACCTGTCGAGCCAGTCGCACCTGTCGAGCCGGTCGCACCCGTCGAGCCAGTCGCACCTGTCGAGCCGGTGGCACCTGTCGAGCCAGTCGCTCCTGTCGAGCCGGTTGCACCTGTCGAGCCGGTTGCACCTGTCGAGCCGGTGGCACCTGTCGAGCCGGTGGCACCTGTCGAGCCAGTCGCACCTGTCGAGCCAGTCGCACCTGTCGAGCCAGTGGCACCTGTCGAGCCGGTGGCACCTGTCGAGCCGGTGGCACCCGTCGAGCCGGTCGCACCTGTCGAGCCGGTTGCACCCGTCGAGCCGGTGGCACCTGTCGAGCCGGTTGCACCCGTCGCGCCAGTCGCACCTGTCGAGCCAGTCGCACCTGTCGAGCCAGTCGCACCTGTCGAGCCAGTCGCACCTGTCGAGCCGGTTGCACCCGTCGAGCCGGTGGCACCTGTCGCGCCAGTCGCACCTGTCGAGCCGGTGGCACCCGTCGAGCCAGTCGCACCTGTCGAGCCGGTCGCACCTGTCGAGCCAGTCGCACCTGTCGAGCCAGTTGCCCCCGTCGAGCCAGTCGCACCTGTCGAACCAGTTGCACCTGTCGAGCCGGTGGCACCTGTCGAACCAGTTGCACCTGTCGAGCCGGTGGCACCCGTAGAGCCGGTTGCACCCGTCGAGCCGGTGGCACCTGTCGAGCCGGTGGCACCTGTCGAACCAGTGGCACCTGTCGCGCCAGTCGCACCTGTGGCTCCAGTCGAGCCCGTGGCACCCGTCGAACCGGTTGCGCCGGTATCACCCGTTGCACCCGTGGCGCCGGTCGCACCCGTATCGCCAGTCGCACCTGTGGCGCCGGTGGCTCCTGTCGAGCCCGTGGCACCCGTCGAACCGGTTGCGCCGGTATCACCCGTTGCACCCGTGGCGCCGGTCGCGCCCGTATCACCAGTCGCACCTGTGGCGCCGGTGGCACCCGTCGAGCCCGTGGCACCCGTCGAACCGGTTGCGCCGGTATCACCCGTTGCACCCGTGGCGCCGGTCGCACCCGTATCGCCAGTCGCACCTGTGGCGCCGGTGGCACCCGTCGAGCCCGTGGCGCCCGTCGAACCGGTTGCGCCGGTATCACCCGTTGCACCCGTGGCGCCGGTCGCACCCGTATCGCCAGTCGCACCTGTGGCGCCGGTGGCTCCTGTCGAACCTGTGGCACCCGTCGAACCGGTTGCGCCGGTATCACCCGTTGCACCCGTAGCGCCGGTCGCGCCCGTATCGCCAGTCGCACCTGTGGCGCCGGTGGCTCCAGTCGAACCGGTTGCGCCGGTCGCACCTGTAGCTCCAGTTGCACCAGTCGCGCCCGTGGCTCCGGTTGCACCTGTGGCTCCGGTCGCACCCGTCGGGCCAGTCGCACCTGAGGCGCTCGTCGACGATCCACTCGTCAAACTGGCGATGCCATTGCTGCTGGGCCCGCCTCCATCAACAGTCGTGACTGTGCCGTTTGCGGCAATGGTGAACGAGCCTGCGAAAACTGGAGGGCTAAAGCCATTGTCGTCATTGTCGACGGAAGCGTAAATGGAATACGACCCCGTGGAAGGCACAATGAATGTCGTCGAATAATGCAGAAAAAACCCCCCGGTGTCGTCTGCAGGTAGCGAATAGCTTGCGACAACAGTCGTGCCCTGAACGACGTAATAGATCGTTGGTCCGACATGCTGAGGTTGGGCACCGGTATCGATATCGCCGTTTAACGTCACATCCAGCGCAAGTAGGCCCGCGTAGGCTTGAATTCCACCGGCCACCATTGGCGGCGCGTATTGCACAGTTTCCGACAACTCCCAATGGCCACCGAGAGCTCCACTACCAATGAGTTGAGCAGCACCCGACACGTGGACGTGCGTCGCTGCCGACAACTTCGCCAAAAAGGATGCTCCGAGAGCCCCGGCTGCCGTTTCGCAGCTCCACAACCGAATATCGCCGTCCTCACCAAGAGCGCGACCAATCGCTGCAAGTTCTCCCGCTTCATTTTCGATACTACTGGCCGACCACTCACCACTCGTAAAACAAAGGCGTCCTGGAGCGCCATGCGCTACGACGTGAATCGCCTTGAGACCTTCGACCCCTTCAAGTACTTCCGCCATCTGCTTTGCAGCGGGCCTCCGCTCATCAAGCACAATGGCCTGAACTTCGGGCCGCAAATTGTCTAGCAGCGTCCTCAGATCCGGAACAAAGCGATCGACGAACAGAAACTCTGATTTGTGGGCCATGGAATTGGTCCTCTTTTGACTTTGACCTTCACGATTCACGGCAGGCCGAGTGGTGGAGGAGATCCACAAACAAATAGACGCTCTAGCCGAAAGATTACTCCCCGCTAGGTCCACCTGGCTGTAAGGGCTTGAGAGAGCTGCGTACGGAAATAAACTGGCAGAGCTTGAACTCTCCGTTCGCATCAAAGGTGCCGATGTCGTAAGCGCTCGCGTAGCGTCCGACCTTCAACCGCATCTCGACCGCATTAAAATTGTTCGATGCGTCTGGCAGAATGACTTGGGAGACGATCGTCTTCGTAGCCCGATCGACAATGAAGTAAGTGACGTTTTGGGTCGTCACGCCGTGTGGCAAAGACCCGCTCACGACAATTTCGTGAGAGACGCCGGCCGAGAGAAGGCCGCCATATTTGGCAATACCTACGGCCGTTAGCGGCGGCAGAACATGCTGATGCTGATAAGAAATCGCCGACTCGTCGGCTCGATCTGATTTAGACATACGCCCACCCAATGCTACTAACGTCGACTTCCGGAGCAAATTACACGTACCACCGCCGTCCGCAGCGACCTAACGGAGAAATTCCTCCGTAGTTCATCTGCCTAACTCAGCACACGCAAATGATTTGTCTCGCCTTATGCGCAGTGTCAATTACATCGACGCCAGCACGACATATGTGCGCGCATGTTCCGCATCAGCCAACTGCAACCTCACTGGCAACTGTCCGCGTTGGTTTGTCTGTAACGCTTCGGAAACAAAAATTTACTTTCTCCTTCCCTCGACTGTTTCAATTAACGAACTTTGAGCGATGCAGACCGATTGAACTGCCTTCGCCTGTTCCCATCGCATCACTCGACGAACGCGCCGGCGCCTTCGGTTCCACGACATACCCCTTTCGAGTTACCTCGAAATGTCTTCGCTGGCCGGTGCGCCTGCCCGACGCCTCTTAACGGATTGCGGCTGACTCGAGATAGCAAACTAGGGTCTTCTTTTCTGTCGGCATTATTGAGGGAACTGAAGATGAGGTAGGCGCAGACCGAATTTGAATGTAGTGTGGTTATGCTGCTTGCGCGCAGATGATAAGCAGCAGCGGTTGCGCTGCCGTATCGTCCAGACTTGAGAGATGCATCGAGAGTAGGCCTTCGCGTGAACCCTCAGGCTCACATCCAACATCCGGACATTTGCCGCGGGGAAACGCCCACTGGCACAATGCCGGACGGGCAAGTCAGGCATGACGCAGCTAAGGCGCGCGTGGATGCGCTCGCCGTTGTTGCCCAGCACTACGGCGTCGAACTAGATCGCAAAGCGCTACGCGTTTCCCCTGGCGAGGTACCCTCTCCCGCGGCTCTCGTCACTTGGGCGCGCGAGGGCGGACTTTGGGCAAAAGCGACGCGCCTGCGCTGGCGCCACCTGATCCGCATGCAGTCGGACGCCCCAATTGTGCTCTTGTTTTCCGACGGTGGTGCGGGCGTCCTCGTCTCGCGCGACGCCAATGCTGGCACCATATACTTACGGGATCCGAGCCGTCCCGGTGAAGAGCCCGTCGCCATCGATGAGCTTCGCCTCGCAAACGTCTGGCATGGGGATGTATTGCTCCTGCGGCGGGAGCGAGGCACATCTGCCGATGACGAGCCATTCTCGTTCTCTTGGATGATGGGTCGCGTTCTGGAAGAGCGCCGCAATCTGCGCGAGATCGCCGCCGCCTCAATTAGCTTGAGTGTCCTGCAGATCGTGCCGCCTTTCCTTATCATGGTCGCCATCGATCGGGTGATTACGCATCAGGCCATGGCGACGCTGGGCATGATCTCGCTGATACTGATCCTCATCACGGCCTACGAGACGCTGCTTGGCTACGCGCGTCGCGAGATCATCGAGGTCACCGCGACGCGGATTGACGCGCGGTTGGGGATGCACGTTTTCCGGCGATTGCTGGCACTGCCAATGGACTTTTTCGAGCGCCATCCGACCGGCGAAACGGCCCGCAAAGTCGGCCAAATCTTCAACATCCGCAGCTTCTTCACCGGCAAGCTCGTTAGCACGTTTCTCGACGTATTCACCCTGATCGCTCTTCTGCCATTCCTGTTCTGGATGAGTGCGACGCTCGCCTGGATGGTGCTCGTAGCATCTGCCCTCGTTGCCCTCGTGGTATTCGCATTTTTACCTGCGATAAGGCAGGTTTTTGCGCGCCTCGTGATAGCTGAAAACCGTAAGAATTCGGTACTCGTCGAGACCGTGTATGGCATGCGGACCGTCAAGTCGCTCGCCATCGAAAAGGTGCGCAACGAGGAGTGGGACGCGCGCGTGGCTGAGGCAGGCCAAGCGCGTCTCGACGCCGGTCGCATCTCGAACGTCGCGCAGACCATTGTCAGCCCAATCGAGGCTTTCATCAATCGCGGCGTTCTGCTCGTTGGCTGCTACATCCTCATTGCTTCGCCTCCCGGGAGCACCTCGATTACGGGCGGTGCTCTCATCGCGTTCTTAATGCTCGGCGCACGAGTAGCAAGCCCGCTGATTGGTCTGGCAAAGCTTATGCAGGATATCGAAGAAGTTCGCCTTTCGGTGAGCGAGGTCGCGGATGTTCTCAACCATCCGACAGAAGCCGCGGCGATGCGGACCGGTCTTCGGCCGAAATTTGAAGGTGCGATTGCATTCCAGGACCTCACCTTTACCTATCCGGGATCAACCGTGCCGGCGCTTGACCGCATCTCGTTCGAAATTCCAGCGGGAACCATGCTCGGCCTCGTCGGTCGCAGCGGCTCGGGGAAATCGACGATCGCGCGCCTCCTTCAGGGCATTAACCGCGAGTACAGCGGTTACCTTAAGATCGACGGCACCGATCTACGGGAGATCAATCTAACGCACCTGCGCAGCAGCTTTGGGGTAGTGATGCAGGACAATTTCCTGTTTCGCGGCACGGTGCGGGATAACATCATTGCCAGCCGACCTGGCTTGACGCTTGAGCATGCTGTGCAGGCGGCCCGTCTCGCGGGTGCCGAGGAGTTCATCGAGCGGCTGCCGCGCGGGTACGAGACTTGGCTCGAGGAAACCTCGTCCAACCTGTCGGGAGGACAGCGCCAGCGTCTTGCCATCGCGCGCGCGCTCGTCTCCGATCCGCGCCTTATGATCTTGGACGAGGCGACCAGCGCGCTCGATCCCGAGAGTGAGGCCCTTGTCAACGCGAACCTTTTGCGCATCGCCAAGGGTCGGACGATGATCATCGTCTCGCACCGGTTGTCCTCGCTGGTCGACTGCGACCAGATCCTCATCCTTGACAAGGGTAAGGTCGTCGATATCGGCCCGCACGAGGAAGTGCTTGAGCGCTGCGCCGTTTATCGACAACTGTGGCAGCAGCAACACCGGCATTTGGAGGGCGGGCGCCCACGTCCGCTTAAGTCCGCCATGACACGAGAGTGACGATTATGGCCCGGCGCTCGGTCACCACTCGCGGATCAAACCCAAGGAAGCGCGGGCCCACGCAACCGATACTGGCGGCGCTCTTCGAATTTCAGGCCGAGGTCCACCTGTTTACGTCGCGAGCTTCTTTGAATGGTTCTCCAAGCAAGGCCATAGGATGAGTTTCGTTGATCGTCTGATCGCGCCAGTCTCAATATCGGCCCGCGCCCGGCGTGGGATTGAGCTCCTCGAATCCGGCCGCGTGGCTGAAGGCTTCCATCAACTCGCCTACGCCGCCCGCGGCGGCTGTATTGAGGCGCAGTATCGAGTCGGGCGATGCTATCACGAGGGCACCGGCGTGCCACAAGCGACCACAGAGGCGGTACGCTGGCTCCAACGTGCTGCGGAAGCCGGTTCAGCGGACGCCCAGTTTTATCTCGCGCTTCTGTATGTTCAAGGCGTGATCATCCCTGAGCAGTCGAGTGCGGCTCTCTTTACCGTCGACAATGAAAGTGGCGGCCCAGATTTCTTCACGGCACTTAACTGGGCGCGCCGCGCCGCCGAGGGCAACTCGGCCGAGGGCCAGGCGCTTCTGGGATATATTCTAACTTCCGGCCCCGATGCCATGACCGATGAGCTGGAAGCTGAGCGCTGGTACGCGCGTTCGGCGGAAGCAGGCTGTCCTCAAGGGTCTCTTGGCCTTGGGCTCGCCCTGCTTCGCAGGGCTCAGGACGAGCGGACACAAAAGGAAGCAGCTGAACAGATCGCGAAAGCGTCAGCGGCCGGCATTCCGACGGCACTCTATCTCATCGCTGTGCTCACGGAATTTGGCATAGGCGTGGGAGGCGAACTCACTCGAGCCGTCGAGCTGTACCGTCTCGCTGCCGACAAAGGCGTGTGCCTAGCGCAAAGGCGTTTGGGCGTGGCCCTCATCAATGGTCACGGTATGGAGCGCAATCTGGTCGAAGGCGAAACCTGGCTGCGCCGGGCCGCACTTGCCGGCGACGCAGAGGCAGCCGCCAGGGTCGGCCTTCTCTACGCTCGCGGAGGCGAATTACCACCTAACTATGTCGAAGCCGTAGCATGGCTCGAGCGCGCCGCCGAAGGAGGTTACGCGCCAGCTGCGAGGACTTTGGGTCAGCTCTACTCGATCGGCACCGCCGTCGACCGCGATCTGGACCTCGCAAATTACTGGCTGGAGCGTGCAGCCGAACTCGGTAACGAGGCGTCGAAAGCCGACTTTGCTAATCTCGTGCTCCGCGGCGGCGGCAAATCCGGCGATCAGGCCAAGACGCGTCATTGGTTTCAAGAGGCCGCTGAGACGGGGGACCTCATAGCCGCCTTCAACTTCGCCGTCTGCTTCGCCGAAGGAATCGGGATCGAGCGCGATGAGACCGCGGCGGCGCTGTGGCTTCGCCGCGCGGCAGTGGGCGTCCCGACTGCCCAATATTGGTATGGTCGGATCTTGATTGAAGGCCGTGGCGTCTCAGAAAACCCAGTTGAAGGGCGAATGTGGCTGAGCCGCGCCGCCGACGCCGGGATCGTCGATGCGCAAGTTCTTCTCGGCGAGATGCTTGTAAACGGCCGAGGCGGACCGGCCGACCATCGCGCGGCCCGCGCGCTATTTGAAAAGGCTACTAGTCAGGGCCACGTTGGGGCGATGTTCGCGCTCGGTGCGCTTTATCATGGCGGTCATGATATCGCAGCAGATCCTGGTCTGGCGCAGCGCTGGTTTCGCGAGGCGGCGCAGCGCGGCCACCCACGGGCGCAACTGATGCTCGGCCGATATCTCCTCGGCGGCGCTGCGGGCCGGACTGATCTTGCCGAAGCACGGCAATGGTTCGAGGCGGCTGAAGCCCAAGGGGTGACTGAAGCGGCGCTCGAGTTAACTCGTCTTGCTAAAGAACCGGGCGGAGGGGCTCGCAGTTTGAAAGGAAGTGCGTCGGCCGCGTAGTCAACAGGAAGGTCTACATGCGGGATCGGAAATGGATTAGCCTCGCGTGTGGTGGCGCAAGCTAGCAAACCCTGAACCTGTGCGGCGCGGAGGCACTGGCTAACTAAAAAGCGTTCGGCGAAGGCCTTTAATTCAAGATGGTATAGAATGACCAATTACTACCCGCTCATCGATAAGGCTGTCACCACGCTGGCGCTCAATACCGGCGAGGCTCGGCGTGAGCTTTATGAGCGCACTCGCTCCGCCTTCATCCGGCATTCGGGCAGCCAAAATCCGCCGCTCACGAAAACAGAGCTGATATGTGAGCATCTCGCTCTTGAGGAAGCGATCCAGAGGGTAGAGGCCGACCGTAGCGGCAGGAACCTGTCCCGCGAAAGCTTTTCGGCGAGGCCTGGTGGGCAGAATCCGGATGGCCCTCGCTCCCCGGCCCTGCAACCAGTATCGGCCGCAGTTACTGTACTCAGCCGCGAGCCTGTCCAACCGCCACAGCGTGAGCAGCCTGTCGTCACGCGCCGCGAGAAAGTAGAAGCATTCCCCCGTTCGACGGTGTTCCCCGCCAACATTGAAACAGCGTCGGCTGCGGATCCGCCGCGGGCGCCATCGCCGCTGCGCAAGCGCTTCAGTTTGTTTTTCGGTCGCAAGCAGGAAATGCCGTCGGTTCCGCCGCCATTTGGGTTCAAGTCTTCGAGCACCGCGCGAAAAGTTCTAGCCAAGCCTGCGGCCGGAAGCATTCGTTGGCCCTCTATCCCCACAGTCCCTGCCATAAAACGATTGTTCAGCGAGCGTAATAAAGTCGATGCGCAACCGTCGTCGCTCCTCGAATTTGAGTCCCCGACGGCAGCGCTTGTCGAAGCACCGATCAGGCCCGCGGCGCGAAGCACGCTCTGGACGGTTGTCTCCGCGATCCTAGCCTCGATGGCGGTGTCTGCGCTGTTTCCTATTGATATGGTCGTGACCGGCTCGGGACGTGTCGTGTCGCTTCAGGCGACCAATGTCGTGCAGCCGCTTGAGACGGCTATTGTGCGCGCGATCAACGTGCGCGAGGGCCAAACCGTGCGCGCCGGAGAGCTGCTGGCGCGCCTCGACCCGACCTTCTCCGCGGCCGACGTAAGCGCCCTGCAGACTCAGGTGAAAAGCTTTCAGGCAGAGGTCGACCGGCTCACGGCGGAAGCTTCCGGGACGCCGTACCAGCCGACGAGCGCGGATACCTCCACGGTCCTGCAGGTTGCGATGTATGGCCAGCGCCAGGCGCAGTATCGGTTTCAGATTGAGAGCTACAACCAGAAACTCAGCGGCCTTCAAGCGCAGATAACCCGCGCTGAGCACGACGTCGCGGCATTTGGCCAACGCCACCGGATCGCCAGCGTGCTCGAGTCAAAACGACGAGAACTCGAGCGGTTGCAGGTCGGCAGCCAAGTGAACCGCTTAATCGCGGAAGACCAAGCCATCGAGATGCAACGCAACTTGACGGATGCGACCGGCGCAGCCGAGCGCGCCCGCCGCGACCTCGACCAGTTGGTCGCCGAGCGTGACGGCTACGAACAGCAGTGGAAGGCGAAGATCAGCGAGGAACTTACGTTGCGTAGACGCAGCCTTAGCGATGCAACTGAAAGCCTGCGCAAGGCGACCCTTCGACGCGAACTCGTTGACTTACGCGCCGACCAGGACGCAGTGGTCCTCAGTGTGGCTAAGGTCTCGGTCGGCTCGGTGATGCAATCCGGCGAGCAGCTGATCACTCTCGTGCCAACCGATGCGCCGCTTGAGGTGGAAATGCGTATCGCCACCGCCGACGCCGGCTACGTCCACGCCGGACAGAAGGTCGCGATCAAATTCGACACTTTCCCGTTCGTCCAATACGGCATGGCCGAGGGGACAGTCCGCTTTATCAGCCCCGATAGCTTCGGCGGCGGGCAAGATACGCAGCGTGGAACCGTCGTCACCCAAGGCGATAGCTCTGCGGTCTTCTACAAAGCCCGCGCGGCCATTGATGAGCTCAAGATGCACGGCGTGCCTGGCGGCTTCCAGCTCAAGCCGGGCATGACCGTTACTGCCGACGTCAAGGCGGGCAAGCGGACCTTGCTAACCTATTTGTTCGCCCGGGTACTGCCAGTTGGCCTCGAGGGAATGCGCGAACCTTGATTTTGAATGGTTCACCAAGCAAGGCAAAGACGGTCCCGGCACAGCGCTCTTCTCACGCGGCCAGGAAGTGCGGCTCTCGCTGCAGCTCCTACAGCCGGGCGCTCGGGTAAACGCCGAGCGGCGTAGCCGCATGAGGAGAGAGGACGAGTTTGAACACCCGAACATGAGCGATTGGCCCGGGCTGAGCTGGCCTCACCGAGATCGACCAGTGCGAAGCCCGCCGGCGTGAACCGGCGAGCGCGATAATCAGAGTCCGGTTTGGCTTATGGCTTTCGCAGGCACAAACCAACGGTCGGGGCCGTCCCGCATTTGGCGCCATCAGCGGTACCGCCACCTGGGCAGAACACCGACACCAACATTTCCGTCGATTCGCAGCTTACCGACCCGTCGGCCTGAACGGCTCGAACGGTGACGCCTGCGTCGCCCTTGTCGCCCTTGGGACCCTTGTCACCGGTGTCACCCTTGGGGCCCGCTTCACCCTTGGGGCCGAGCTCGCCCTTTGGACCCGCCTCGCCCTTGGGACCCGGCGCGCCCTGCGGGCCTTGGGGCCCTTGTGCGCCGGGCTGGCCCTGCGCTCCCGCGATACCCTGCACGCCTTGCGCCCCTTGAGGGCCGGCCGGACCCTGCGGACCTGCATCGCCCTTAGGCCCAGGATCCTTACCGCATGCGCCAAGTGCCAGAGCCAAACCGATCGCGAGTATCGGGAAAATCCTCATGTGAAGCCCCCCTGTCATTTTCGCCGTCAATGGCGGTTGCCAACAATATGCCTCCACCCATGCCGAAGCTCCAGAGAGTTGACGACCTCCAAAGGTCGAATGAACGCCGCATCGCCCGATCTCACCGCGATCGCCCCGACGAACAGCGCACAGGCCACAGTGGATGCAATCGTCCGGACATGATTCCACAACGTCCAGTCGGGCAGAGAGCGCGCCCGTAGCGGTGCGGCCTCGGTACTTGCGGGATCGACGGTGGCCAGCGCGTTGCTCAAGGGCACGTCGACGACGGCTGTGCACACGAACATGCCGATCACATAGAGCACGCAGCCGGCCAGCATCGCCGTCGCGCCCGGCTCGCCCCACCGAAGCCCGCCTGCAACCGCCAGCAGCAGGCTCGCAACCGTTGCGCCCAGGAAGAGCGGGATGAACAGCGACTGTACGATCACGGCGTTGATGACGTTCATCGCCGCGATGGCTGCCACCTGCCTGGCTGACCTATTTATTCGCCCGGGTACTGCCGGTTGGCCTCGAGGGAATGCGCGAACCTTGATTTTGAATGGTTCACCCCAAGAAGGCCAAAGACGGTCCGAGCTAGGCGGGTGAATATCTCCTCGGCGGCGCTGCGGGTCGTAGCCGCAGAGTTTTGTCCCCGATCAGGAGGGATCATTAGCTTCCATGCCCGGCGGCGCGGCGTTGGTGGACTCGCTCGAGGGGCAGCGCGGTTCTAACCCTCCGAACGAGTCCGCTCGTGTGGCTGCTTCATGACCGCCGCTTAGTCGATCGCGGCAACACTACGGGCGCCGGAGTGCGGATAGCTTGTTGCCTCGCATACGAATTGAACCACCAAGCCTTCGTTGATTAAGCTTGATCCTACATCCATGCCACTCGGAGTGTGCTGCAACGACGGCCGAAGTTGCAACATCCCTGCCTTCCATCCTAGGCCGACAAGAACAAGATGAAAGTCTGACCGGCCAGCGTGAGCAAATCGCCTGGACGCGGCATGATAGGACCGTGGGTGTCGTCGTAATCTTGGTGGCGGTCTTTCCCATCGTTGGGAGCACAGGTGAACTGCGAAGCAATACCTCACGGACCCGTGCGCACCGATTGCTGCCTGGCGCACAGTATCGTCGTCGAAACCAAGCTGAGTGTTGTCGGTCGCATGATTGCGACTTCGTGGTTCAGCGCAGTAATCGCACCGCCTCGCGGCTCTCCGAACTCAATTTGGAGAACCGCAAGGGAATTAGATCGCGCCAACCCGCTCGATGGGTGGCCTAACCCATCAAGCCCACTAGTCTCACGACCCACCGGATTCCTAGGACGGTTCGGCACGCAATTTGATTGCCTCGATCTGGTTCGCATTAACAGATTTGGCAACATAAAACCTTTTATATTCTTTGACTGCCACCAGGCGTTTCAAGACCTTCTCGATACGTCTGTCGATTTCCGCCTGAATCTTCAATTCCTTTTCCATGATATGCAGTAGGCAAGCGCGCTCGAACTGATCAAGTTTCAGTTTTTCAGCGGCCTGAAGCGATGGAACGATGAAGCCTGAGCCAACGAGGTTCAGCTCTTTCGCCAACACGGTTAGCTTATCGAAATCAACGGCCTGACTGACAGTCTGGCTATCGGCTTTCGCTTCGACGCGCCCATAAATTTGCTCTAGGTGTCTCTGAACGATCTTGCAGACACTCTGCACGGCTTCGGACTGCGACTTCACGGCAGGACCCAAATCAAAAGCGGCGATTTTGGCGTCAAGGTCCAGCTGCTTTTGGTAGGCCTGCTGTAATCCGGCCTCGAGACGGCGCTTTTTCCAGTACAGGCTAACCAGGTCAAATATCGCTGCTTCTTCTGAGATGCCATCGGGACAATATTCGTCCCGATAGGCTTGCAGTAGATCGTCGAATTCCTGCTTATTTTCTTCGGGTAAAACCACGTCAGTGGAGTAAAAACCGTGCGTGAGAGCATTTTTTGAAGTATTAGAATTGGACATTTATGATCTTAAGTTATTGTGAGAAATTAGGTGCGAATACTAAAAATATATTAAATCTATATTTCAGTAATTAAGAGTATAATATAATATTATTACTTAGCAATTATTATGCCGAAGAATTTTTAGTCTTTGAAATGACCGAAATGCAACTTTTGCGAGCATCAGCCAAGAAGCTCGCAAAAGTTGCATTTTTCAGAAACGACGTCCAATGGGCTCGGCTCGATGGCGCCTCGAGAGGTCTTGCCAATTTGCAAAACGAAGCCAATCTGACGGCCTTAAAACGGATCTGAATAGCCTCACCGAGGATATCGACTTTGCCGAGTTGCGAGCGCACTGAAAGGTGCGGGATCGCATCCAAGGCCCCGTTATTTCTTCGGCAGTGCAGATGGCTTTATGGCCGCGCAACAGCGGCGCTTATCTCGCCGGTCTGCTCGAGGCGCTGCGGCGGATCGCGCCGAACGCGCCCTCTCCTGCGCTGGCGTCGTTCTCGCAGCTGGTCATGACGCTGATCGCAGCCACCGTGCGCCACGCGATCGCGCTGGAGCCAAAGCAAGCCACGCGCATGCTGACGCTGTTCAAGCGGATGCTGCCGAAGAACCTGGCGGCGCTGGAGATGTGAGTGCCGACCGCGCCCAACGCAGCAAGAGCAAGTCAGCAATCGCAAGTCAGCGATAGCCGGTCACGTCGGCAGGCCGGCCGGCGTCCTGGACCTCGACGACGTATCGCCACGCATCGGGCCGGCTGCCGTCGAGATCGGTAAATCCGTAGATTGTTGCCAGTTCGCCGCTCGACAGCGATTTTCCGTTCCAGCGCGCACCGTCGGGATCGCCGGCAAGTGCGACGACGGCGCGGCCCACGAAGGCCGGGCTCTCCGATATCGCAAAGTGCGGCTGGACCTTGGTGGCATCGCGCCAGTTCGCTTCAGTGACGCGGTAAGCATCGAGCATGGCTTCCGACCGCAGCCAGCCCGGCGTCAGCGCAACAGCCGTTCCGCCGTGCGGCGCCAGTTCATGGGCTAAAGCGAAGGCCATGCGGTTCACCGCGGCCTTGGCCAGATCGTAGAAGAACGAGACCCGGTAATTCGTGGCGTTGTAGGCGTCGGTACCGTCGGTCATCTCGACCACCAATCCGCCGCGCGTCTTGATCAGCAAGGGCGCGGCGAAATGGCTGGTGATGGCGTGGGTATCGATGGCGAGGCGGAGTGTACGCAGGCCATAGTCGAGAGAGGATTCCCAGACCGGCTTGTTCCACTCCATCCGGGTGGCGCCCCAGATGTCGTTCACCAGGATATGCAGGGCGCCCTGCTCGAATGCGATGCGATCGAGCAGGCCCTGTACCTGCGTGGGTTCGAGATGATCGACCTGAACCGCGATGCCGTGGCCACCGGCCGCATTCACCAGATCGGCGGTTTCCTCGATCGTCTCCGGCCGGTTCATTTCCGATTGCTGCTGTCGCGTCGTGCGCCCGGTCACATAGACCGTTGCTCCCGCCGCTCCCAATTGAACGGCAATGCCGCGGCCGGCGCCGCGGGTGGCGCCTGCGACCAGCGCGACCTTTCCCGCAAGCGGGCCCTTCAATCCAGTGGCTTTCATGGACGGCATCGCTCCCTGAATGCGAAGTTTTCATCGCATCTAAGGAAATGATCCCGCTTCGTAAAGGGAACGGACGTCGCGCCCTGGAGTCCGGTGCAGCAGCTGGCTACTGCTCGAACACCGCCGCACAGGCCGGGCTCAGGCTTGCCTTCTGCCGGCGCAGGCAGGTGGTGATGGCGCGCGCGTTGGGGATTTCGCCGGCGCACAGGCGGTAGACGTCGGGCGTGCAGGCCCGGCGTTGCTCAGGCGTGCCCTGTTGGGCGTTAGCCGACCCCGCTGCGAACAGCGCGAGGAGCAGACCGACCATCGAAGCGCGGCGGATCCGGCTGCGTACCGCTCCAACTCGCGCCACGTGCGTCTTCATGTCCGCATCTCCCTGGTCGGCCCGGCTTGACAGCACGGACGTCATCCGACCGAATACGCGGAATAATTTTCGTGGAATGTGATTTTTCTCACACTTTATGCTGGGCGTTCGGGTCTACCGTGCCCCTCGGGGAATCAACCATTTAGTAACTACGTTTGCCGCGATTGGCCGATCGATAAAATTGGATCGATCCGTTCAATCTGGAAACAAACCGGTTTTGAGAACGTGCGCTCTGGAACCCCGGAGAGCGCGATGAGCGAAGTTGAGTTCGACCTATTGCTGGACGCCGTTAAAACGGCCATTGCGCCCGTACCGGAGGATGATTTCGTGGCCCAGACCCTGCCCTCTCGTCGAACGCCGCGCCCCGCCAACGACAACCGCGCCCCTTGGCCGCTGGTTCCGTTTCCTGAAGGCTGGTACGCCTCCTGCTAAGCGCCTGAGCCTGACGACGGCCTGAAGTTCGTCCGGCCCCTCATATAATCGAGCTAAGTTATTGATTATATGGATGGAGGCCACGACCAGAATTGAACTGGTGTACACGGTTTTGCAGACCGTTGCGTAACCACTCCGCCACGTGGCCCCATCGGGGCGGATCAATACAGCCCGCCAATGGGTTAGGCAACCTTCCTCGTTTCCCCATCGACAAAGTTCTGAAACTCCAAATCCGTGGATTTCTGAAACCCGCGATCCGCCCCGCCGTGCGATCAGTCGAGCTCGAACGCGTTCTTGTAGTCGAGCTTCAGCGACGTCGGCTGGTCTTCCTTGAGCAGAAAGCAATTGCCGACCACCAGCACTTCGATATCGCTGCCCATGAAGCAGCGGAAGGCGTCTTCCGGCGTGCACACGATCGGCTCGCCGCGGACATTGAAGCTGGTGTTGACCAGCACCGGGCACCCGGTTTCGGCCTTGAAGGCCGTCAGCAGCGCATGAAAGCGCGCATTGGTGTCGGCATGCACGGTCTGTATCCGCGCCGAATAATCCACATGGGTCACGGCCGGGATGTCCGAGCGTGGGATATTGAGCCGTTCGATACCGAACAGCTTTTCATCACCGGGATTGGCGGGCCGACGGTGCTTCTTCAGCACATCGGCGACGATCTGCATGTACGGACTGTCGCCGTCGAGTTCGAACCATTCGGCGACATCCTCGCGCAGCACGGCCGGTGCGAAGGGACGAAAACTTTCGCGGAACTTGACCCGCAGGTTGAGCGAGCTTTGCATCCTCGGTGAGCGGGGATCGCCGAGGATCGACCGCGCCCCAAGCGCGCGCGGGCCGAATTCCATCCGTCCCTGGAACCAGCCGACTGCTTTCTCCGCAACCAGCGCTTTGACGGTGCTTTCGATCAGCGCGTCATCGGTGAGCGCAGTGAACACCGCCCCCGCCTGCGCCAGGCGCTGCTCGATCTCGGCTTGCGCGAATGACGGCCCGAGATAGCCGCCCGCCATGGCATCGCCGGCGGGCGCCGCCCGCGCCTTGCCGGCAAACTGATAATACGCCGCCAACGCCGCGCCGACCGCGCCTCCGGCGTCGCCCGCGGCAGGCTGCACCCATATGTTCTTGAAGGTGCGCTCACGCAGGATTTTTCCGTTGGCGACGCAGTTCAGCGCCACGCCGCCGGCCAGACACAGATTCTCCGATTGCCCCTCGCGGGCCAGACTGCGGGTCAGCCGCAGCACGATCTCTTCCGTCACCTGCTGCACCGAAGCGGCCAGATCCATGTGGCGCTGGTCCAGGCGCTCGGACGGCTCGCGCGGTTTGCCGCCGAACAGCTTGTCGAACCGCCCGTTGGTCATGGTCAGGCCGGTGCAATAATCAAAATATTGCAGATCGAGCCGGAAGCTGCCGTCGTCCTTGAGGTCGACGAGGTGGTCGAGGATCAGTTTGGTATATTTCGGCTCACCGTAGGGAGCGAGGCCCATCACCTTGTACTCGCCGGAATTGACCCTGAAGCCGGTGTAATAGGTGAAGGCCGAATAAAGCAGCCCCACCGAGTGCGGGAAATTGATCTCGCGCGTCAGGTCGAGCGTATTGTCCCTGCCGTAGCCGGCCGACGTCGTCGTCCATTCGCCGACGCCGTCCAGCGTCAGGATCGCGGACTC
The DNA here is from genome assembly GCF_018130185.1 of Bradyrhizobium sp. AUGA SZCCT0182. NCBI lineage: Bacteria > Pseudomonadati > Pseudomonadota > Alphaproteobacteria > Hyphomicrobiales > Nitrobacteraceae > Bradyrhizobium > Bradyrhizobium sp. AUGA SZCCT0182. The sequence goes on from NZ_JAFCLY010000009.1 coordinate 110,698, forward strand.
GGCAAACGGCGAGGCAAAGAACGCCGAGGCCGCGTGGCTCTGGTGATGATCGGCGAACAGCAGTTTCGCTTCCCAATCGACGCTGCCGTCGATCTCCAGGAGATGGTCGCGGAGCAGGCGTTTCTGGAACAGCTTCTCCTTTAGCCAGACCGGTATGGCCTTCCGGAACGACTGAAAGCCGCGCGGTGCGAATGCAAGGTAGGTCTCAAGCAGGCGTTCGAATTTGAGGAACGGTTTTTCGTAGAACACGACGTGATCGAGTTCGCTTGCGCTGATGCCCGCCGCCGACAGGCAATAACGGATCGCGGCGGCCGGAAAATTCGGATCGTGCTTCCTGCGCGTGAAACGCTCTTCCTGCGCGGCGGCGGCGATCTTGCCGTCCACCAGCAAGGCTGCGGCGCTGTCGTGGTAGAATGCGGAGATGCCGAGGATCCGCACGTCGCCACTCAAAACAGGGTACAGACGAACGACGTCAGCGCTGAGCCGTTGTTCACGGCCGGCAATCCTTCCATACGGGCATCACGCGAACCAAAAAGCGATCCCGGAGAGGCAAATGGCTCGTGCAGGCACGACATCAGGCGGACCTTAGAACTGCTGCCGCATGGATTGCGATGGTGGTCTCGGATCGGAGCGCGGCAGCCAATAGGTCGACGATGAACGATCCCTGGCGAGATTGAGGAAATCCTTACCGAACAGGCGCATGGCCAGCCCAATCGGCAGGATCGTGCCAAAGAAAAGCAAGGCCATGATGACGGGGTTGACCACGCGATACATCAGAAGCCCGAGCTTCAGCCATGCCCGGTTGGCGGGGTTCAGGGTCTGCGGGCGCCACAGGGTCAGGCCTGCGAGCACCGCGGCGGCGCCCAGCCAGAACGGCGCATGAGACGAACCCTGGTAGAGACCGTAACCGCCGATCAGCGAAAAAAACGCGGCCATCGTCAACCCGAAATTGCGGTCGCTTGGCCCGACGACAACCTCGTCATGTTGCGACTCAAGCGATTGCATCGGTACTTTCTGCTGATGTTTTCGGCTTTGACGACAGACAACCCGTCGCTCGCAACCTTCGCTAGCATTATTTGGCGCGGGCTTTAACCCCCTTGCGGCGGCGATAATCGCGCTTCTTCGGCTTGGGTGCGAGTTCCGGCATGGTGGTCTGAACCTCGCGATAACGCGTCAACAGCCGCTCGAAACTGCCGTTGAGCGTTTCGGCGATATCGGGCCGCTTCTCCAACCCCGCCAGCAGCATCGCCGCGGCCTCGATCGTGGAGAGCCCGTCGGCACGCGGCTCCTTGCGGAGCTTTCCATAGCGCGAGGCGCGCTTGGGCCCAAGAATCACCCGTTGGCATTTCAGCATCCACGCATTGCGCCACCACAGCGCCTTGGCCTGGCTCCAGGTGCCGTCGAGCAGCACGATGCCCTCGATATCGCTGAGGATAGCGCGCTGATGCGGTTCGATCTCGCCCTTGCGGTTGATCGCGACGATTTCGTTCTCGGTCTCGAGCTCGCTGACCTTGGCGGAACCAAGATACAGCACCGCCCAGCGCGAGGGATCGTCCACCGGCCGCCCCAGCGCCTTGGAGAGGCTCGGCCAGGACAATCCGATCTTGAGCACGGCGTCGCCAAAATGGAGCGCCGTCAGGCGCGCCGTACCCAGCGTCCGGTCCTGCTCCTGCGGATGCTGCAGGATCAGGAGCGAAACCTTGTTCTCGATCGGCGTGATGCTGTCACAGATGCACAACGGCAGCGGTTTGCCGCAATCGGCGCACTCCGGCACCTCTTCTGCGTCAGGTGTGGCTTTGGCTTCGGATTGTTTTGACATCCGCCCGCTATACGCTGCGCCGCCCACCCCATCAACAATTCAGGGCCGATCCGGCGATTATTCCGCCGGCGCCTGGATTGCGGCCGGTTCGGACCACCGCCGCCGCAACCTGTCGATCAGAAGGTAGATCACGGGTGTCGTGTACAAAGTGAGGATCTGGGACACGAACAATCCCCCGATAATGGTAATTCCGAGCGGCCGGCGCAGCTCGGTGCCCGGGCCGGTCGCGATGACAAGGGGAATGCCCGCGAACAGCGCCGCCAGCGTCGTCATCAGGATCGGCCGGAACCGGGCGGTGCAGGCCTCGAAGATCGCGTCCGCCGACGACAGGCCACGGTGACGCTCGGCGTCGAGCGCGAAATCCACCATCATGATGCCGTTCTTCTTGACGATCCCGATCAGCAGAATGATGCCGACAAAGGCGATCACGGTCAGCGGCGTGTTGGTCACCTGCAGTGCGAGCAGCGCGCCGAGCCCCGCCGAAGGCAGCGTCGAGATGATGGTCAGGGGATGCGCCAAGCTCTCATAGAGCACGCCGAGCACGATATACATCGCCACCAGCGCGCCGAGGATCAGCAGCGGCTGCCGGCCGCTGGTCTTGTTGAAGTCGCCGGCATTGCCGTCGAAACTGCCGCGGATGCCCTCCGGCATGTGCAGCTCGTCAACCGCGCGCTGGATGTTGGTGGTCGCGACCTCGAGCGGCACGTTGGGCAGCAGGTTGAACGACACCGTCGTCGAGGGGAACGACTGCGAGTGATAGACCGCCAGCGGCGACAGGCCGCGCTGATAGCGCACGACGGCCGATAGCGGCACCTGCGCGTCGTTGGCGCCGGCGACGAAGATGCGTTCGAGGTTCGACGGATCGGCCTGGAACTTCGGGTCGATCTCCAGCACCACCATATACTGGTTGCGCTGGGTGTAGATGATCGAAATCTGCCGTTGCGCGAACGCGTTGTTCAAGGCGTTGTCGATGTCCTGGACGCGAACACCCAAGCTCGACGCCGTCTTGCGGTCGATCACCAATGACAATTGCAACCCGCCGGGATCGCGGTCAGAGGACACGTCGGTAATGCCCTCGACGGTCTCCATGCGCTTGCCGACGATGGGGGCCCATTTCTGCAGCAGATCGAGGTCGGTGCTCGACAGCGTGTACTGATAGTCGGAATCGCTCTGCCGTCCGCCGGTCCTTATATCCTGGGCGGCAAACATGAACAGGCGGATGCCCGCGACGCGGTAGAGCGCCCGGCGCAGGCGATCGATCACATCGGAAGTCGACTGCCCCGCCCGCTCCTCCGGTGGCTTCAGGCTGATGAACATGGTGCCGCGGTTGGAGCCGCCGCCACCGGGACCGCCGCCGCTGCCAAGCGAGGAGCCGATACCGGCGACCGCAGGGTCGGCCATGACGATATCGGCCAATTGCTGTTGCAGGCCGAGCATCGCCTGAAACGAGATGTCGGGGGAAGCACGGGTCGATCCGATGATGAAGCCGCTGTCATCGGTCGGGAAATAGCCCTTCGGCGTCTTGATGTAGAGCGTCACCGTCAATGCGATGGTGGCAAAGAACACGACCAGGGTAAGATACGGAAACTCCAGCACCCGCCGCAGCGTCCAGGTGTAGAACGACACGGTGCGCGACAGCGTGCCCTCGACCAGCCGGTCGAACCAGGTGGCACGATCGGAAGTCGCCTCCTTGATGAAATGCGCGCAGATCATCGGGGTGACCGTGAGCGAGACCACGGTCGACACCACGATGGCAAAGGTCAGCGTCAACGAGAATTCGCGCAGCAGCCGCCCGACGATCCCGTCCATGAAGATCAGCGGCGTAAAGGCCGCGATCAGCGACAGGCTGATCGACAGCACGGTAAAGCCGATCTGCTTGGCGCCTTCCAGTGCCGCGGCGAGCGGCGCCATGCCCTGCTCGAGATTGCGGTACATGTTCTCGATCATCACGATGGCGTCGTCGACCACGAAGCCGACCGAAATCGCCAGCGCCATCAGCGACAGATTGTCGATCGAGAAACCGGCAAGCCACATCCCGGCGCAGGTACCGGCCAGCGCGAGCGGCACCGAGACGCCGGCGGCGATCGTCGGTGTCAACCGCCGCAAGAAGGCGAACACCACCACCATGACCAGGAACGCGGTCGCCAGCAGCGTAAATTGCATGTCGAGCACGCTGGCGCGGATGGTGCCGGTGCGGTCGACCAGCGTCGAAATCTCCACACCGCCGGGCAGCCATTGCTGCAATTCCGGCAGCAGCGCCCTCACCCGGTCGACGGTATCGATGACGTTGGCGTCGCCCTGCTTGGTGATCTGGATCAGCACCGCCGGCTGCTTGTTGAACCAGGCGATCGAGCGGCTGTTGCGGACGGAGTCTTCCACCTCGGCCACGTCGGAGAGGCGGACGAAATTGCCCCCCGAGCTCTTGATGATGATGTCGCGGAATTCGGCCGCCGTGCGCATCTGCTTGTTGGTCGAGATCGTCTCGCTCTGGCGGCCGCCGTTGAAGATCCCGACCGGGCCGAGTGGGTTGGAATTGACGATCGCCAGCCGCACGTCGTCGGTGGCGATGCCCGCATTGGACAGCGCGACCGGGTTGAGCGCGATCCGTACCGCGGGCTGATCCGCGCCGCTGACGGTGACTTCGCCCACTCCCGGCACCTGCGAGATGCGCTGCGCGATCACGGTATCGGCGACGTCGTACATCGCGCTCGTCGTCAGCGTCTTCGAGGTCAGCGCCAGCACGAACACGGGCGCCGCGGACGGGTTGGCCTTGCGGAACCGCGGCAGTGACGGCAGGTCGCTCGGCAGATCCGCCAGCGAGGCGTTGATCGCCGCCTGCACGTCGCGCGCGGCGCGGTCGATGTTGCGGCCGATCGCGAACTGCAACTGGATGCTGGTGGTGCCGAGCGAACTGGTCGAGGTGATCTGGTCGATGCCCGAGATTTGCCCGAGCCGCCGCTCCAATGGGGCCGCAACCGTCGACGCCATGATCGAGGGGTCGGCGCCCGGGCGCGTGGCGGAAACCCGGATCGACGGAAAATCGACATTGGGAACCGCCGACACCGGCAGAAACACGTAGGCGACGACCCCGACCAGAAAGAGCCCGATCGCCAGCAGCGTGGTGCCTACCGGCCTGCGGATGAAGGGCTCCGAGATCGAGATCGATGCCATTACTGCATCCCCTCGGTGGCGCCGGCGACCGGCGGCCCGGCAGGCCCCGGCTCCGGCACCGCCTTGTCGATTTTGCGGTTGAGCCGGTCGAGCGCCAGATAGATCACGGGCGTGGTGTAGAGCGTCAGCAGCTGGCTCAGCAGCAGGCCGCCGATGATCGAGACGCCGAGCGGGAAACGCAATTCCGCGCCGGTGCCGCTTTCGAGCGCCAGCGGCAGCGCGCCGAACAGGGCAGCCAGCGTCGTCATCATGATCGGGCGGAAGCGCAACAGGCAGGCCTGCACGATCGCTTCGTTTGCAGACATGCCCTTGTGACGCTCCGCCTCAAGGGCAAAGTCGATCATCATGATCGCGTTCTTCTTGACGATGCCCATCAGGAGAATGATGCCGATCAGGCCGATCACCGACAGGTCCTGGCCGCACAGCATCAGCGCCAGAATGGCGCCGATGCCGGCCGAGGGCAGCGTCGAGAGAATGGTGATCGGGTGGATGTAGCTCTCATAGAGCACGCCGAGCACGATGTAGATGGTGACCAGCGCAGCCAGGATCAGCCATGGCTGCCCGGCCAGCGATTTGGCGAACTCGGCCGCGTCGCCGGCATAGACGCCGACGATGCTGCCGGGCATGCCGATGCGGGTTTCGATCGACTTGACCGCCTCGACGGCGTCGCCGAGCGCTTCGCCCGGCGCCAGGTTGAAACTGAGCGAGATGGCGGGGAATTGCGCGTGATGCGAAATCGCCAGCGGCGCTGTGGTGCGCGTCAGTGTCGCGATCGCCGAGATCGGCACCTGACCGGCCGGGCTTCCCGGCGTTGCCGCCACACCCGGCACATAGAGTTTCGAGAGGATAGAAGGATCGCGCTGATACATCGGCATGGCTTCCAGCACCACGCGGTACTGGTTGGCCTGACCGTAGATGGTCGATATCTGCCGCTGCGCAAAGGCGTCGTTCAGCGTATCGGTCACGACCTGCAGGCTGACGCCGAGCTGGCCGGCGCGCTGGCGGTCGATGTCGAGCGCCGCGCGCAAGCCGCCCTCCTGCGCTTCCGACGAGACATCGCGGAACAGCGGATCCCGCCGCATTTCGGCGACGAGCCTGTTGGCCCATTTGGTCACTTCGGCGGAATCGGTGCCGGTCAGCGTGTACTGGTATTGCGAGCGGCTCGACTGGGTCGAGATCTGCACATCCTGCACCGGCTGGAAATAGATGGTCATGCCGGGGATCGAGGCCGTGCGCTGCTTCAGCCGGTTGACCACGACCATGATGTCGTCGTGCCGCTCGCCGCGCGGACGCAACGTCATCACCAGCCGGCCGACATTGGTGGTCGGATTGACGGAGCCTGCGCCGATCACGGAGACCACGCCGACCACGTCCGGATCGGCCTGGATCGCGGCGGCCGCCGCCATCTGCCGGCTTTGCATCTCGGCAAAGGAAACGTCGGGCCCGGCCTCGGTCACCGCCGTGATCGAGGCCGTGTCCTGCAGCGGCAGAAACCCCTTCGGCGCGACCACGTACATGACCAGGGTCGCGACGATGGTGAGGAACGTCACGGCGAGCGTGGCGCGCTGGCGCTGCAGCACCCACAGCAGCGTGCGGTGGTAGAGTTCGACCGTGCGATCGATGAAGCGGCTGACGGCGGCGAGCCCCGGAACGGCGTATTCCTCATGGACGTTCTTGAGCAGCCGCGAGCACATCATCGGCGTCAGCGTCAATGAGACGACCGCCGACGTCACCACCGCGATCGTCAGCGTCAACGCGAATTCGCGGAACATGCGGCCGACCAGGCCGGACATGAACAATAGCGGGATGAACACCGCGATCAGCGACACCGTCAGCGAAATCACGGTGAAGCCGATCTCGCTGGCGCCCTTCAGCGAGGCCTCCATGACCGACTCGCCGTCTTCCATGTGGCGGACGATGTTCTCGATCATCACGATGGCGTCGTCGACCACGAAGCCGGTGCCGATCGTGAGCGCCATCAGCGACAGATTGTCGAGGCTGAAGCCCGCGAAATACATGATCCCGAAGCTCGTGATCAGCGACAACGGCAGCGCCACTCCCGCAATCAGCGTGGCACGCAGCGAGCGCAGGAACAGCAGCACGACCAGCGTCACCAGCACCACTGAAAGGATCAGCGTGAACTGCACGTCATGGACGGAGGCGCGGATGGTGACGGTGCGGTCGCTGACTATGGTCAGCTTGACGCCCGCCGGGATCGCGCGCTGCACCTTCGGAATTTCCTCGCGGATCTGGCGCACCACCTCGATCACATTGGCGCCGGGCTGCCGCTGGATGTCGATAATGACGGCCGGCGTGCCCTGATACCAGCCGCCGGTACGGTCGTTCTCCAGCCCGTCGATGATGATGGCGACGTCGCCGATCGTGACCGGTGCGCCATTGCGATAGGCGATGATGATCGGCTTGTAGGCCTCCGCGGCCGCGATCTGGTCGTTGGCGGCGATGGTGTAGGATTGCTGCGCGCCGTCGAGCGATCCCTTCGGGCCCGAGACGTTGGCCCCGGCAATGGCGGCGCGCAGATCCTCCATCGAAATGCCGTAGGCGGCGAGCCGCGCCAGATCGGCCTGCACCCGCACCGCAGGCTTCAGCCCGCCCAGCACCGCGACGCGGCCGACGCCGGAAATCTGGCTGAGCCGCTGGCCCAAAATCGTGTCGGCGATATCGCTCATCGCGCGCAGCGAAATGGTGTCCGACGTCAGCGCCAGCGTCATGACGGGCGCATCGGCCGGGTTGACCTTGGCATAGGTCGGTGGGTACGGCAGGTTTTTGGGCAGGATACCGGCCGCCGCATTGATCGCGGCCTGCACGTCCTGGGTGGCGCCGTCGATGTCACGGTTGAGATCGAACTGCAGCGATATCTGGCTGACGCCGAACGAACTGGTCGATTGCATCGACGACAGCGACGGGATCTGGCCGAGCTGACGCTCCAGCGGCGCCGTGATCAGCGACGCCACCACGTCCGGGCTGGCGCCCGGCAGTTGCGTCGTGACCTGCACGGTCGGGAAATCAACCTGCGGCAGCGCCGACACCGGCAACGCCCAATAGCCGAGCGCGCCGCCGATCAACAGCGCGATCCCGAGCAACGAGGTCGCGATCGGCCGGCGGATGAACGGTTCGGAGACGCTCATGGTTGCGTCCTCATGGCTGCGATTTCGCAGGCCCGCCCGATTGTTGGCCTGCCGGTGCCGGCCCGGTCTGTCCTTTTTGATCGCCCTCGCCGCGTTCGCGCCTGCCGCGGTGTTCGCCGTCTTTGGCTTGTCCTTCCTTGGCCTGGCCACCCTGACCGCCCTTGCCGTCGGGGCTGCGGCTGCGCTTGCGCGGCGCGAGGTCGGCGGTCGGCGCCCGGTCATCGGTGCCGATCAGAACCTTGGCGCCGTCGGACAGATTGGCAAAGCCCGTGGTCACCACACGGTCGGAGGTCGAAAGCCCGCTCGCGATCACGGCATCGTGCTCGTTCTGCTGCGTCACGACCACCGGCTTGGCGGTTGCGATATCGCCAGGGCCGATCACGTAGCTGAACGTTCCGGCGGGTCCGCGCTGGACCGCCGAGGTCGGCACCACGATCGCCTTGTCGAGCGTTTCGACCTTCAGCCGCACATTGACGAATTGACCCGGCCAGAGCTGGAATTTGGCGTTGGGAAATTCCGCCTTGAGTTTCAGCGTTCCCGTGGTCGGGTCGACCTGGTTGTCGATGCCTTTCAGCGTGCCGGCGTCGACCACGGTGACGCCGTCATTGCCGAAGACGTCGACCGCGAGTGCGCCCTTGGCGGCGGCGGCATTGACCCGCACGATCTGTTGCTGCGGCAGGCTGAACTGTACCGCGATCGGCTGCAGCTGGGTGATGATGACGAGACCGGTCGCATCCGACGCCTTCACGATATTGCCCTGGTCGACCTGGCGCAGGCCGGCGCGTCCCGACAGGGGTGCGATGATCTTGGTGTAACCGAGGGTGGCTTGCGCATTGTCGATCGCGGCCTGGTCGGCCTTCACCAGCGCTTCCTGCTGGGCCACCAAAGCGCGCTGCGTATCGGCCTGCTGCTTCGATCCGGCGTTGGACGCCGCGAGCTGCTGGTAACGCGCGAGATCGAGTTTCTGGTTGGCGAGCTGGGCTTCGTCCTGCGCCTTCTTGGCAACCGCCTGATCATATTGCGCCTGGTAGATCACCGGATCGATTTCGCCCAGCACGTCGCCCTTCTTGACGTCCTGGCCTTCGGTGAAGTTCACCGAGATCAACTTGCCATCGACCTGGGCGCGCACGAGAACGTTATTCAGCGCGCGGACAGAGCCGACGCCATCGAGATAGACCGGCACGTCCTGGGTGCGCGGCGTCGCCGCCAGCACCGGCACCGGCAGGTCGAGGCGCGCACCGCCGCGACCACCGCCGCCGGCATTAGGCTTCGGCTGAAACGCGTACCAGCCGATGTAGCCGAGCCCGCCCAGGATCACGAGCGTCACGGCCAACGAGACCATGCGCTTGAGCACGCGCGACCAGAAACCCGGCTTGCGCACTTCCGGTGGTTTGGTGTCTTCCTCTGACTCCGGCTTAAAGAGCATCGACCGGCCTTTCCATCCTAGGCTCCCAGCCGCCCCCCAGCGCCTGATACAGGCTGACGATCGCGAGCAGCCGGGCCAATTGGGCCTGCGACAGCGAATCTTCCGCCTGGAATAACGTCAATTGCGTATTTAGCACAGTTACGATGTCGGCAGTTCCGGCCCGCAATTGCTGCTCGGACAGTTGAAACGCCCGCCGCGAGGACGCCACCACCTCGCGCTGCAGCCGCAGCCGCTCCGTGGTCTGGCGGATCGACATCAACGCATTGTCGACATCGGCAAAGGCCTGCACCACCGTCTTGCGATAGGTCTGCAGCAGTTCATCCTGCCGGGCCTTGGTGTATTCGAAATTGCCGAGGATCCTGCCGCCGTCGAAGATCGGCTGGGTCAGGCTGCCGACCATGCTGAAGAACGCGGCGTGCGGCTGAAACAGCGACGTCAGTGCGGAGCTCTGATAGCCACCCTGCCCGGTCAGTTGAATGCTCGGGAAAAACTGCGCACGGGCGTTGCCGACATTGGCGGTGGCGGATGCCAGCTGGGCTTCCTGGCGCCTGATGTCGGGGCGTTGCGTCAGGAGCTCCGACGGCAGTCCGGGCGTGACGCGGGGCGAGGCAACCTGGTTCAGCGTGCCGCCGATGACGCGCACCGATTCCGGCGGCCGCGATACCAGCGTCGCCAGCGCGTTGATGTTCTGGTCGAGCGTTTGCCGCAGCGGCGGCACCAGCGCGCGCTGGTTGGCCACGACGGTTTCCTGCTGGGCGACGTCGAGATCGTTTCCGGTGCCGGCCTGCAGCCGCTGCTTGATCGCATCGAGGATCCGGATCGCGCTGGCGATGTTGCGCTCTGCGGTGCGAATCCGGTCCTGCGCCGCGAGCACCTGGAAATAGGCGTTGGCAACCGTGGTCAGCGTGGTCAATGCGATGACGTCGCGGTCGAAGCGGTTGGCAACGGCGGTCTCTTCTGCCGCCTGGGCGGCGTCGCGATTCTTGCCCCAGAAATCGAGTTCATAGCTGGCGCTGAGCGAGGAGGAATAGTTGACGACCTCGCGGCCGCCATTGGTCAGGCCGCTCGCGCTCGAGCCCGAGGTGCGCGAATAGCTTTCCGAACCGCTGCCGCTCAGATTCGGCAGCAACGCCGCGCCGGCAATCCGGGCCTGCGCATCGGCCTGCACGAAGCGTGCGGTGGCGGCGGCGATGTCCAGATTGACGGTCTGGGCCTCTTCCATCAGCGTCGTCAGTTCCCGCGAGCGGAAACCGCGCCACCAGTCGAGCGTCGGCGGCGCGTCCTGCGGCTTGGTCAGGCGGGCGGCCTTGTAGCCGTCGGGGACGTCGAGCGCGGGATCGGGCAGATCCTTGGTCAGGATGCAGCCCGCCGAACTGGCGACCAGCCCTACGACCGCGAACGACCGCGCCAACCGGCTTACACCTGGAAACCGCATTCGCCAGCCTTCAACCACAGCCCCCGGTATTCGCTGGGTCACACCCGTTCTCCACCGGGCAAATTCCGGCGTGGCCCGCGATGAACGCTTGTTTGAGTGGTCTGCGACCCGTTCACGGGGGTGATGCTTCCGTTGGAACCGAGCCGTCATACTACCCTTGCGATCAGGGCGCGGACAGTCCCGGAACCATCCCGACGATCGCTGGCGCCAGCGCGCCAATCGACGATCAAAAGTGCAAGTTAGCCTTATTTTATCGGCCTTGGAACGCGATCGGGATGATGTCGGATCGTCCAAACCTTACGAAGATTTCACGGGTTTTTTCCGCTATTCCCACAGCCCAAATCCATCTTCGCGCATGAAAACGCGCCTGCGGCCGATTCGATACTCCGGGAACTCCCTGCGCAGCTTCCACGAAGGGGACAAATGCGGGTCGCCTGGTGTCGGAAAGGGAATCGCCGGCAATGCTGCGGCCTCGATCCTATCGAAGCATTATCCAGTCATTGATCGCGAACTCCGGCCTGGCGGACAACGTCACCATCATCGGCTCCGTGAACTTTGTCGCCTTCCTCAGCAACCGTCGCCTCGCTCGGCGAACGGCTCGCTTTTCCCGTCATCCGCAAGCGCATTTCCGGGCAAGATTATGCCAAGGCGCTCGCGATCTGGCGAAGCAATTTCCGCGCGCCCTGGCCGAACCTGATGCCGTCAGGGAAATATCGCGGCGCGTCAGGTGGTGTTCGCAAATCCGGATGACCGGCTGCGACTTAAGCGCTGGCTTGTATGCCCGGCAGCCGTCCTTTAGGGTTCGCCCAACGATCAGGCAAAGCAAACCGGCAATTCCAAATGACCTTCAACAAAGACGTCATCGAAGCGATCGGCAACACGCCGCTCATCAAGCTCAAGCACGCTTCCGAAGCGACCGGCTGCACCATTCTCGGCAAGGCCGAATTCATGAATCCCGGCCAGTCGGTGAAGGACCGCGCCGGCAAATGGATGATCCTGGAAGCCGAGAAGCGCGGCGACCTCAAGCCCGGCGGCCTGGTTCTGGAAGCGACCGCGGGCAATACCGGCATCGGTCTTGCCGTCGTAGCGAGCGCGCGTGGGTACCGGACGATGATCCTGATCCCGGAAACCCAGAGCCAGGAAAAAAAGGACATGCTGCGGCTATGCGGCGCGGAACTGATCGAAGTGCCGCAGCTGCCGTACTCCAATCCGAACAACTACCAGCACGTCGGACGACGGCTCGCCGCGCAGCTGCGCAAGAGCGAGCCGAACGGCGTGCTGTTCGCCGATCAGTGGAACAACCTCGATAACGCCAAGGCGCACTACGAATCGACCGGCCCCGAGATCTGGCAGCAGACCGGCGGCAAGATCGACGGCTTCATCTGCTCGGTCGGCACCGGCGGCACGCTGGCCGGCACCAGCCGCTATCTGAAGGAAAAGCATCCGGGCATCGTCAACGCCTGCGCCGATCCCCATGGCTTTGCGATGTACGAGCTGTTCAAGAACGGCACGGCCAAATCGACACCGGGAGACTCGATCACCGAGGGCATCGGGCTCGGGCGCGTCACGCCGGTCATCGAGACCGCGAAGGTCGACGACGCCTTTCTGATCTCGGACGAGGAAGCCGTAAAGGTGATCTACGACCTAACCGAGCACGAGGGCCTTTGTCTCGGCGGCTCCACCGGCGTCAACATCGCGGGCGCGATCCAGCTCGCCAAGCAGCTTGGGCCCGGCAAGACCATCGTGACCATCCTTGCCGATTCCGGCGGCCGCTATCAGTCAAAGCTGTTCAATCCGGCTTTCATGCGAGCTAAGAATCTGCCGGTGCCGGAATGGCTGGAGAAGCGCCCGAAGGTCGACCTGCCGTTCGAGAAGGTGTGAGGCGGACGCGAAATCGCAGGGTGGGCAAAAGCGCATTGGCGCCGTGCCCACCATCTATCCAGATATCGTACCTTGATGGTGGGCACGCTTCGCTTTGCCCACCCGACGAAGCTAATGCCGCAATATCTGGCTGAGGAACAACTTGGTCCGCGCGTGCTGCGGATTGGCGAAGAAGTTTTCCGGCGTGTTGGATTCGATCACCTGGCCTGCGTCCATGAACACGACGCGATTGGCGACTTCGCGCGCGAACCCCATTTCGTGCGTGACGACCAGCATGGTCATGCCTTCATTGGCGAGATCGACCATGGTGTCGAGCACTTCCTTGACCATTTCCGGATCGAGCGCCGAGGTCGGCTCGTCGAACAGCATGACCTTGGGGTTCATGGTCAGCGCGCGGGCGATCGCCACGCGCTGCTGCTGACCGCCAGACATCTGCCCCGGATATTTGCTGGCCTGGTGCGGGATCTTGACCCGCTCCAGATATTTCATCGCGGTCGCCTCGGCGTCCTTCTTGGGGATATTGCGCACCCAGATCGGCGCCAGCGTGCAGTTCTCCAGCACGGTCAAATGCGGAAACAGGTTGAAGCTCTGGAACACCATGCCGACTTCGCGCCGGACTTCGTCGACGCGCCGCAAATTGGGCCCAAGTTCGATGCCCTCGACGACGATCTCGCCTTCCTGGAATTCCTCCAGCGCATTGATGCAGCGGATCAGCGTCGACTTGCCCGAGCCTGAGGGACCGCAAATGACGATGCGCTCTCCCTTGGCTACACCGAGGTTGATGTCACGCAGGACGTGAAAGTCCCCGTACCATTTGTTGAGAGCCTTGATGCCAACGATCTGATCTGTGCTCATGCTCATTCACTCAATTGCGGCGATGCGCGTTCAGCCTGTTCTCGACGAACAGCGAATAGCGCGACATGCCAAAGCAGAAGATGAAGTAGATGATCCCGGTGAACGCAAAGCCGGTGAACAACGTGGTCGGCGTCGACCAGTTTGGATCGGAAAACGACGCGCGCAACGATCCCAGGAGATCGAACAGCGCGACGATCGAGACCAGCGAGGTGTCCTTGAACAGGCCGATGAAACTGTTGACGAGGCTGGGGATGACGTGGCGCAACGCCTGCGGCATCACGATGAGCCCGGTCGTTTTGGCCCAGGACAGGCCGAGCGCGCTTGCCGCCTCGCCCTGCCCGCGCGGGATCGCCGCCAGGCCGCCGCGGATGTTTTCCGCCTGGTAGGCGCCGGTGAACAGCGCGATCCCGATCAGGGCGCGCACCAATCCGTCGATGGTGAACCCCGCCGGAACGAACAGCGGCAACATATAGGTTGCGAAGAACAGCACCGTGATCAGCGGAACGCCGCGCCAGAACTCGATGAAGGCGATCGAGAAAATCCGGATCAGCGGAATCGACGAGCGCCGGCCGAGCGCGAGCGCAACGCCGATCGGCATCGATGCGACGATGCCGGTGACCGCTACCACCAGTGTGACCAGCAACCCGCCCCATAGCCGCGTATCGACAACGGGCAAGCCACCCCGGTCCAGTCCCATGACCGCGATGACGATGCCAATGCCAGCGAAGATCGCAAGGCAGGTGATCAGAGGACGTGAGCCGGCGCGCAAGCCGCCAGCGAACCAGAACACCAGGGCGCAGGCGATGATGGTGGTCAATGCGAAATCGGCCCACAGCGGACTGCCAAAAGCCTGGACCTGGTCGCGCAGCCAGGTCAGCGGCAACAGCAGCCAGGAAACCATCGTCGAGAGCAGCACGATCAGTTGACCGAGCAGCCAAAGCAGCGGTCCGATCACCGCCGTCGCCTCACCCGCGGCGGCCAGCTTGCGCCCGCTGTCGCCGATGCTGTCGTTGAACCCCGACAAAAGCCCGGCGGTCCAGCTGACACCGAGGCCGCGCAATCCGCCGCCATGCAGCAGGAAGAACGCGATGACGGGCAATGCGATGAAGAACAGTCCGGCGTTGAGGCCCTTGGCCGGCGCCCGGGGAATCAGCAGCGGCAGCAGCAGGATCGCGGCCATGAGGAAGACCAGATTGACCCGCCAGCGCTCCGGCTCCGGATAGAAGCCGTAAATGAACTGACCGATTTTCGCCTGAATGAACGGCCAGCAGGCGCCAACCACGTCTCCGGCGTTTTTGGCGAGACACGCGGTGCGGTCGTTGCCGGTCCAGACCGCATCGATCAGCACGAATCTCAGCGCGGGCACGGCGACGAACCAGAGCAGCAACGCGCTGACGATCGTGATCAGGACGTTGGTCGGCGAATTGAACAGCCGCGTGCGCAGGAAGCCGACAAATCCGGTGGTCTTGATCGGTGCTGGACGCTCGCCGACGAGTTCCCCGCGCACGAAAACGGATGGTGTGGTCTCGCTCATCACCCCATACTCCGGCCGATACGCCATCCGTAGAAACTCATGATCGCGCTCGTGACCAGCGAGATCACGAGGTAGACGCCCATGGTGATGCCGATGATTTCGATCGCCTGCCCGGTCTGGCTCAGCGTGGTGCCGGCAAACACCGAGACCAGATCAGGATAGCCGATCGCCACCGCCAGCGTGGAGTTCTTGGTCAAATTCAGATACTGGTTGGTGAGCGGCGGCAGGATCACGCGCAAGGCCTGCGGGATCACGATCAGCCGCAGCACCGAGCCACGCTGCAGCCCAAGCGAGGAGCCGGCTTCCATCTGCCCCTTGTGAACGGACAAGATACCGGCGCGCACGATTTCGGCGATGAAGGAGGCGGTGTAGGTCGACAACGCCAATGTCAGGGCGACGAATTCCGGAATGACCCGTGAGCCACCGGAAAAGTTGAAGCCCTTCAGGGCCGGTATTTCAAACTTTACGGGCGCGCCGAAGATTTGCGTCGCAAGGAGCGGAAGAACGATCACCAGGCCCAGCGCATAGGGCCAGACCTTGATCACCTTGCCGCTCTGGAACAGCAGACGCCGGGAATAGCGCCACAACGCGATCGCAGCGACGATCGCGATCAGCAACGCGATGACGAACGGTTCGAAACCCGGCTCGCCGATCGGCTTGGGGATTACCAAGCCGCGATTGCTGAGAAAGAAGGTGTCGAGCACCGAGATGCTCTGCCTGGGATTGGGCAGCGCAGCCAGCACCGCCAGATACCAGAACAGGATCTGGAACAGCAGCGGCAGATTGCGGATCAGCTCGACATAGCCGCCGGCGATGCGCGACAGCAGCCAGTTCGGCGACAGGCGGCCGAGCGCCACCAGGAAACCAATCACGGTGGCGAAGAAGATTCCGATCACCGAGACCAGCAGTGTATTGAGCAGGCCGACCAGGAAAACGCGGATGTAATTGTCGGACCCTGAATACGCAATCAGGTTCTGGCTGACGTCAAAACCTGCCGTGTTGACCATGAAGCCGAAGCCCGCGGTGATCCGCTGCGCCTGCAGATTGGCGCGGGCATTGGCGACGATCTCGTAGGCGATCCAGGCCAGTGCGGCGACGAACACGAGCTGGATGACAAAACCGCTCCAGCCCGCGCTGCCACCAAGCGCCCTCTGCAGTTTTGGGAGCAACTGCGACGGTGGTTTTCGGGGTTCGATGGCCATCGCCGCAGCCCTCCGCTGACGATCAGCGAATCGGCGGCGCGTACTGGATACCCCCCTTGCTCCAAAGCGCGTTGATGCCGCGGGCGATTCCAAGCTTGGAGCCGGCGCCGACGTTGCGCTCGAAGGACTCGCCGTAATTGCCGACCGCCTTCACGATCCGCGAGACCCAATCCTTGGTCAGGCCGAGCTGTTCGCCAAGATTGCCGTCGGTGCCGAATACCCGCTTCATCTCCGGCTTGTCCGATTTCGCCATCTCATCGGCGTTCTTCTGGGTAATGCCCAGCTCTTCCGCCGTGATCATCGCGTAAAGCGTCCATTTCACGATGTCGAACCACTGGTCGTCGCCATGGCGCACCATCGGGCCGAGCGGCTCTTTCGAAATCACTTCCGGCAGCACGACATGATCGGCCGGGTTCGCGAGTTTCAAACGATCGGCATAAAGGCCGGACACGTCTGTCGTGAAGACGTCACAGCGTCCGGACTCATAGGCCTTGACGGCCTCGTCGTTGGTGCCGAATGCGATCACCTCGTACTTCATGTTGTTGCCCTTGAAGTAGTCGGCCAGATTTTGCTCGGTGGTGGTGCCTTGCTGCACGCAGACCGACGCGCTGTTCAATTCCAGCGCGGAATTCACCTTCAGCGCCTTCTTCACCATGAAGCCCTGGCCGTCATAATAGGTCACGCCGGTGAAATTGGCGCCGAGCGAAGTATCGCGCGACAGCGTCCAGGTGGTGTTGCGCGACAGCACATCGATTTCGCCGGACTGCAGCGCGGTGAAGCGATCCTTGGCCGACAGCGGCACGAACTTGATTTTGCTCGGATCGTTGAAGACCGCAGCTGCGATCGCTCGGCAAATATCAACATCCAGCCCGGTCCAGTTGCCCTTGTCGTCCGGAGACGAGAACCCCGGCAATCCCTGGCTGACGCCGCAGGAAAGCATGCCACGGTCCTTGACCGTTTTGAGGGTTTGCGCCGAGGCGGCCTGGACCGAAAGGCCGGCGGCAACGGCAAGGGTGAGAACCAGGGATACGCGTTTCATGGGCAAGGCCTTTCAGGGGTCGTGCGGGAACGTGGGCTTGTCATCCTCGAACGCTGTTGGGCCAACCCGATGATCCCTCGCCCAAAAAAGCGCCAATCTGACCCGACAGTTTGACACGCAATACGGTCGGACAGGGATCGAAGGTCGCGGCAGGCCCCTCAACGTGCGGCGACTGGTAGTTGTGCCGTATCACAATCCGACTGGCGAGCCGGGTCAAGGGGTTGACGGCCGACTTCTGTATTCTGTGAGTAACTAAACCGGCCCCGCCCCCGCCGGCCGGCGGTGTTTTGGCCATCTGTCGTGGCTGCGGCAAAACGTCTTTGATGGCGCGAACGCCTGAGTTTTTCGAACGCCCGACCGTCCAGACCTCAAAATCCGAAACCAGACTGGCACCTGAGGCCGCGACGCCAAAGCCCGGCTGGGCTGTGCGAGCCTCGTCATTCCCTGCGACAGCTATCGCCCGGCACCGGGCGCCCTGACGCAGCGGCTTCACATCGGGCTCGAGAATGTCGATGACCTCAAGGCCGATATTGACCGGCGCTTCACGGCGTTGAAGGCCGTCAACCAGCGCCGCGATTTCTGCAAACAATCTCCGCGATCCGCTGCTGCACAGCGGCGGATGCGGCGCGTGCCGCGACGGTCTTATCCGTAGAAACCCGTATTCTTGCAGGCGCGGATACTAACCGCGCGTTCACCATGACGGCGAATCCCGCCGTTCTCGCCCGCAAATCATTCACCCCTCAAGTTCCCTTATACCATTGCCCCGTTAGTCATGCCGGGTGGGACGGCCATCGACGCCATGCGGATGATGGCGCCCAGCGTAAGAGTAGACAGTAAAGCGTATGAATGCTGCTCGTATCGTAGTTCTAGCCAACGCGCTCAGTGCGGGCGGCGTTGCGGCCTATCTCGCGCGCGGATCGGACGAGAAACCCGCCGCTGCCGAGCCGGTCGCGCAACTGCCGACCACGGAGATTCTCATCGCCAAATCCGGCATCGGCCTTGGCCAGTCGGTGAAGCCCGAGGATCTGCAATGGCAGATCTGGCCGGCCTCGAGCTCCAGCAACAGTTTCATCGGATCCGACGACCAGGCCCCGAAGCGGGGCTCAAGCATCAACGTGGTTCGCTACGGCATTGCGAGCCAATCGACGGCACAGAAGTGACCGAAAGGACGCGGGGAATGAAGTTCGGGGGTAATCAGTCAGCGATGCGAACGGCTGCGGTCGGGGCCTTGTTGTTTTCGGCCATCGCCACGCTGGCGCTCAGCCCGTTGGCATCTGTCGTGGCGGCCGAGCTCGACAAGGAGCTGGCCAGGGAGCTGTCCAAGGATTCCCTCAAGGATCCGGTGACGACTTCTGCCATCGGCCCGGTCAAGGAACGCTTCCTCTCCCTCGGCGTCGGCAAGTCCGTGGTGGTGGACCTGCCGCGCGACGTGAAGGACGTACTTGTCGCCGATCCCAAGATCGCCAACGCCGTCATTCGTTCGGCTCAGCGCGCCTACATCATCGGCGCTGCGGTCGGTCAGACCAACGTGGTGTTCTTCGATGCCGACGGCCAGCAGGTCGGCTCCTACGACATCGCGGTCAAGCGCGACCTCAACGGTGTGCGGGCGGCGCTCCGGCAAACGCTGCCGGGGATCAATATCGAAGGCGTCGGTGAAGGCGTCATCCTGACCGGCTCGGTATCGAGCCCGATCGAGGCCCAGCAGGCCGGCGACCTCGCCGCGCGGCTGGTCGGCAGCGCGGACAAGGTCGTCAATTCCATCGCCGTCCGCGGCCGCGACCAGGTGATGTTGAAGGTCAACGTTTCCGAAGTGCGACGCGACATTATCAAGCAGATGGGCGTCGATCTCAGTGCGAGCATGAATTACGGCACCGCGGTCGTGAACTTCAACAACAACAATCCCTTCACCGCCTACGGCCGTCCGCTGGTGTCTGACAATGGCCTCGCCGCCTCGAGCATCCTCAAGGGCCTGCCGACGGTCACCGCGACCATGCGCGCGATGGAATCCGCCGGCGTGGTCCGCACGCTGGCAGAGCCGAACCTGACGGCGATATCCGGCGAGTCCGCGACCTTCATCGCCGGCGGCGAATTTCCGATCCCCGCCGGTTATTCCTGCGATCCGGTCACGCACATCTGTACGACGCAGATCCTGTACAAGAAATTCGGCATCTCGCTGAACTTCACGCCTGTCGTGCTGAGCGAAGGACGGATCAGCCTGCGGGTGATGACCGAAGTCTCGGAACTGTCGACCGAAAATGCCATCACCCTGAACCAGAACGGCGCTGCGCTGACGATTCCCTCGATCAGGACCCGTCGCGCCGAGACCACGCTGGAAATCCCCTCAGGCGGTTCGATGGCGATGGCCGGCCTGATCCAGCAGCAGACCAAGCAGGCGGTCAACGGATTGCCAGGCGTCAACCAGCTCCCGATCCTGGGCGCCCTCTTCCGCAGCCAGGACTTCGTCAACAACGAGACCGAACTGATGGTTCTCGTCACGCCCTATGTGGTCCGCGCGGTTGCCCAGAAGGAATTGTCGCGCCCCGACGACGGGTTTGCACCGGCGTCCGATTCCCAATCGACGCTGCTGGCCCGCATCAACCGGATCTATGGCCTTGCCGCCCGCGTCGGGCCGGTCGGCGCCTATGAGGGCAATTTCGGCTTCATCATTGACTGAGACGACACGGCTCCACGGACGGGGATGAGGACAGAACGATGACAACCCAAACGAAGGTCGATCACCGTCACAGCTGGCGACTGCTCGGCGCGCTGCTCGGCCTGTCCGCTGCGCTGGGGGCCTGCCAGCAGACCGGCGAGATCGTGACCGCGACCGTTCCCACCGATTACCGTCAGCGGCATCCGATCGCCGTTCAGGAAGGTAACCGCTCGATCGTCATTTTCGTCGGGCATGCCCGCGGCGGCCTCTCGGCCCCGCAGCGCAACGACGTCATGGGACTGGCCCAGACCTGGGCCCGCGAAGGCACCGGCGCGATCATCGCCGACGTGCCGGTCAACACCGCCAATGCCCGCGCGGCCGAGGCAACGTACCAGGAAATCCGCTCGATGCTGACCGCGGGTGGCGTGCCGTCAAGCGCGATCAGGCTGCGTCATTACCAACCGGATAGCCCACAAACGCTTCCGACCATCAAGCTGATCTATCCTAAGATCTCCGCGGTGGCCGGCCCCTGCGGCCTGTGGCCGGAGGACCTCGGTCCCAACATCTACGACACCGGTTACAATGAAAACCGGCCGTACCACAATTTTGGTTGCGCCACCCAACGCAACCTCGCCGCAATGATCGACAACCCGGCGGACCTCGAGCAGCCGCGGCCCGAAACCCCCGCCTACACGATGCGGCGCAACGCGGCCTTCGAAAAATACCGCAAGGGTGTGTCGACCACCACCACCTATCCCGAATCCGACAAAGCCAAACTGAGCGATACAGGTAAATGATCAGCCGGTCCCGAAAAGACTCCGAACAAGAGCACGACCTTACGCGGCCCGCCGATGAATACATTTCGCCGGCGCCACGCGTATCGGTGCAGGCCTTTTGCGCATCGGCCGCGACCGCCACAACGGTGCGGTCGGCCAGCGAAGACCGCCGCCTTAGCAAGGTTCACCTGTCCGTGCATATGGGCGGCATCGCCGCCGCCATCGATGCCTATCACAAGGCCCCGACGCCGAACGTGATCATGCTGGAAACCGAAGGCTCCAGCGACATGCTCGACGGTCTCGATGAACTCGCCACCGTCTGCGACGCCGGCACAAGGGTCGTCGTGATCGGCAGCGCCAGTGATGTCACGCCCTATCGCGAACTGGTGCGTCGCGGCGTCAGCGACTACGTGGTCGGGCCGGTCGAAACCCTCGATGTGGTGCGCGCGATCTGCAGCCTGTTTTCCGCGTCCGAAGCCGTCGCGGTCGGCCGGATGGTTGCTGTCGTCGGCGCCAAGGGCGGCGTCGGTTCATCCACGGTGGCGCACAATGTGGCCTGGGCCATCGCACGCGACCTGGCGCTGGATTCCGTCGTGATCGACCTCGATCTGGCGTTCGGCACCGCCGGCCTCGACTACAACCAGGACCCGATACAGGGCATCGCCAACGCGCTGTTCCAGCAGGATCGGCCCGACAGCGCGCTGATGGAGCGCCTGCTCGCGAAATGCTCCGAGCGTCTCAGTCTGCTGGCAGCCCCTGCGACGCTCGAACAGGTCTACGATTTCGGTGCGGACGCCTTCGATGCGATCTTCGATACGCTACGCATGACCACCCCCTGCATCGTGCTCGATGTCCCGCATCAATGGTCGGCGTGGACCAAGCGCGCGCTGGTCGGCGCGGACGATATTCTGATCGTTGCCGAGCCTGATCTCGCCAACATGCGCAACGCCAAGAACATGCTGAACGTGCTCAAGGCAGCCCGGCCGAACGACCGGCCGCCGCTCTATTGTCTCAACCAGGTCGGGATGCACAAGCGCCCGGAAATCACGCCGCGCGAATTCGCCAAGGCGATCGAGGGCCAGCCCATCGCGACCATCCCGTTCGATTCAAAGATGTTCGGCACGGCAGCCAATAACGGCCAGATGATCCAGCAAATCTCCGCCGGTCATCGCACCACCACGATGTTCCTGCAGATGGCGCAACGCCTGACAGGTCACGCCGTGACCAAGCGATCACGCGGTTCGCTGCTGGCGCCGATCATGCCGATCATCAACAAGCTGCGCGCCGGCGGCAGCCGCTAAGGCGCGGCGGGCAACGGGGCGGGCTCACGCCTCCGCCCGTTCGCCCGCGGTCAATTCGAGCGCCCGGACGCAGCGCCCGGCATCTTGCCGCCCATCTCGGCGCGCGCATTCTCCTTGCGCGACAGCATGAGCTTCAACTGCGCGACGTTGGCGGCCGCTTCCTCGGGCGGAAGGTCGGCCTTCGCGATCTTCTCAGCCTCGGCCATGTTGCCCCGCAGGCCGACCACCAGCGCCAGATTTGCCCGCACGCGCGCGTCATTGCCCGCACGGCTATGGGCGCGGCGCAAGGTCTCCTCCGCCTTCGGCAGGTCTTTTGAAAGCACGTAAGACAGGCCAAGATTGGACAGCACCGACGGCTGGTCGGGCGTGATCCTCAGCGCGCTCGAATAATACTGCCGCGCTTCCTCGTAGCGGCCGAGCTGGTCGAGCACCGCACCTTGCGCGGAGAGTATCCGCCAATCCGGATTGTCCGGGGTGTGGGCGCGGCCGAGCACGTCGAAGGCCTGCTGGAAATTGCCATTGTCGGCGAGCGCCCGGCCGTAGCCGGCGAGCAGCGCCTTGTTGCTGGAATGGGCGATGGTCGCCTGCTCCAGCACCGCAACCGCCTGCGACTTCTGTCCGGTGGCGCGCAACGCTTTGCCGTACTGCAGGGCCGCGTCGGCATCCTTCGGGTTGGCGCGATAGCGCGCCTCGAAAATCTCAACGTCGCGGCGCGGGTCGGCGGCGCGGCTGGTTTCGGCTTTCTCACCGAGCGAGCCCGTGACATCCGACGACGTCACCGCGGTCTGACAGCCGCTAAGCCCAAGTGCGAGAATCGCCGCGGATGATGTACACGCAAGAAGTCGCGCGAATTCAGATGGTTGGAACAATTTTTGGAACATTTACTGGACCCGCGTCGGCGACTGTCCAGAATGCTCACAGCTTAACCCTAAATTCGAGTTAAGCAGGCCGTCTTTACGGTAATGGGCGGCCGCAATGGCCTGTTTAGCATCGGCCACGCGGGCACGGGCCGGGCTCTGATCCCGGCCTTGCCGCGTGCCTGTACTAGTCGACGAATTGCGCGCCGAGTTCGCAGCCGATCCGCCATGCGAGCTTGCACTGGCGCGGCCGCTGACCGGTCGAGAAAATCACGGTGAACTCGGGGGGAATCTCCGGATATTCGGCGATAATCTTCACTCCGCCGTCCGACACGTCCGTGATCATGCAGTCGCGCGGCAACCCGCCGGTCCCAAACTGTATCTTCGCAAAGTTTCTGCACACACGACGTTCGCTTCTGCGGCGATTCGCTAACATCTTTGCCCCTGGCCCTGATCGAGAAAATTGGTGTCTCTCGTTTACAGAAGAATTGTTGGAATTGGCCTAGCGGAACCGATCGCAATGTAATCGAAATGTAGCGGTTGTTTTCCAGCTCCGCTTACCCTGCGCTTGTGCTGACGCGCTCGCGCGATCGATTGCTGCCTTTGGCTCCTGCCGGCACGTTCTCTGCCTGCGGCCACGTCAGCAATTTTCGGCAAATTAAAGGGTTGATCCGCGGCCTTTTGGCGATAGCCTGAACTTTCGACTCGCGCTGCGGGAAACTATTCGCATGGGAACTGTCGTTCTTCT
The DNA here is from genome assembly GCF_018130185.1 of Bradyrhizobium sp. AUGA SZCCT0182. Classification (NCBI taxonomy): domain Bacteria; kingdom Pseudomonadati; phylum Pseudomonadota; class Alphaproteobacteria; order Hyphomicrobiales; family Nitrobacteraceae; genus Bradyrhizobium; species Bradyrhizobium sp. AUGA SZCCT0182. The sequence goes on from NZ_JAFCLY010000009.1 coordinate 134,541, forward strand.
CGACCTGATGGGTGGCGTTGCGCTGCTGCTGTGGGGCCTGCACATGGTCCATAGCGGCATCCTGCGCGCGTTCGGCCCTGACCTGCGTCAATTGCTGGCGAAGGGGCTCAACAACCGCTTCACCGCCTTTGCGGCCGGCCTCGGTCTGACGGCGCTGCTCCAGAGCAGCACCGCGACGGCGCTGATCACAAGCTCGTTCACGTCGGAAGGCCTGGTCAGCCTGGTGCCGGCGCTTGCCATCATGCTCGGCGCCAATGTCGGCACCACGCTGATCGTGCAGATCCTGTCGTTCAAAATCGCCGCCGTAGCCCCCGTCCTGTTCATCATCGGTCTGGTGGCGTTCCGCACCGGACCGCGCTCGCGCATCAAGGATATCGGCCGCGTCTCGATCGGGCTTGGACTGATGCTGCTGGCGCTGCACATCCTGCTCGACACGCTGGCGCCGGCCGAAAACGCGCCGGGTATGCGCGTGTTCATGAACGCCATCACCGGCGACCCCGTGCTCTGCATCGTCGTCGGTGCGGTCGTGACCTGGGTGGTGCATTCCAGCGTCGCCAGCGTGCTGCTGGTGATGTCGCTGGCATTTGCGCATTTCATTACGCCGGTGGCGGCATTGGCGCTGGTGCTCGGCGCCAACCTCGGCAGCGCGATCAACCCGATTGTCGAAGGCGCCCGCCGCGACAACCCCGCCAGCTACCGCCTGCCGCTGGGGAATCTTGCCAACCGGGTGATCGGCATCGCACTGGTGGCGCCGTTCCTGAACCCGATCGCGGATCTGCTGCAATCGTGGCAGCCGGACCCCGCCAAGGCCACGGCGCAATTCCACATCGCGTTCAACGTCGTGATGGCGCTGCTTTTTATCGGCCTGCTCGACGGCATCGCGCGGCTGCTGAAAAAACTGCTGCCGACGCGCGTCCGGGAGACCGACCCGCTGCGGCCGCGCTATCTCGACGAGAGCGCGCTGGAGACCCCTTCTTTGGCGCTGGCGGACGCCGCGCGTGAAACGCTGCATATGGGCGACCATGTCGAGGTCATGCTGCGCAAGGTGATGGCGGCGATGATGACCAACGACCGGGCGCTGGTCGACCAAGTCTCGCAGATGGACAACAGCGTCGACAGCCTCGACGAGGCGATCAAGCTCTATGTCACCAAGCTCACCCGCGGCAGTCTCGACGAGCGCGAGGGACAGCGGGCGATGGAGATCGTCTCCTTCGCCATCAACCTCGAACATATCGGCGACATTATCGACAAGAATCTGAGCGAGCTTGCGACCAAGAAGATCAAGCGCCGGTTCCAGTTCTCGGCCGAGGGCGCCGAAGAGCTCTCGGCCTTCCACAAGCGCACGATGGATTCGCTGCGGATCGCGTTCGGCGTCTTCATGTCCGGCGACGTCAATGAGGCCCGCAAGCTGCTGGCCGAGAAGGCGGCGCTGCGCAACGCCGAACTCGCCGCCACCGAGCGGCATCTCGACCGGCTGCGCGAGGGGCGGCCCGAGACCATCGAGACCACCTCGCTGCACCTCGACGTGCTGCGCGATCTCCGGCGGATTCACTCCCATATCTGCTCGGTCGCCTACCCCGTGCTCGATGCCGCCGGTGAACTGGCGGCCTATCGCTCTAGCGAAAGCGACATGGCGGCGCTGCCCGCACCGGCCGCGGGACGCAGCGGTTAGCGATCCAGCGTCCTCGACGCGCTGGCGCGGCTCTTCACGATCAGCATGATGTTTCGGATGTAGATGATGGTGGCCATTGACTGGCCGAGGATGATGACGGGTTCGCGTTTGGCGATGCCGTAGACCAGCGTCATCATCCCGCCGCCCATCGAGAAAAACCAGAACGCCATCGGCACCACGCTCTGCCCGGCGCGCTCGCTCGAGATCCACTGCACCAGGAAGCGCGCGGTGAACAGCAATTGCGCGACCAGGCCGAACGCCAGCCAGAAATCGAACTTGGCGACGAAGACGTCGTAAAGGTAATCGCCGAGCGCCTGCCCGTATTGAATCAGCATCAGGTCACCTCGGTCGCAATGGGCGTCGACTTCTTGCGGCGGATCAACCACCAGACGCCGGCCAGATCCATGATCCCGATCCATAGCCGGTCAAAGAAGCCGTAATTTGATACGCCGGAATGGCGCGGGCGGTCGATCACATCGACGTAAGCAATGCCAAAACCTTCACGGCGCACCAGCGCCGGCAGGAAACGATGCAGCCCGTCGAAATAAGGCATCGACAGGAATACCTCGCGCGGAAAGGCCTTCAGCCCACACCCGGTGTCGCGGGTGCCGTCGCGCAAAATCCCGTTGCGCACGGCATTGGCGATCCGCGATTGCATTTTCTTGAAACCGGTGTCCTTGCGTCCGACCCGCTGGCCCGCGGCAAGGCCGATGCGGCCGCCGCCGCTCTCGACCGCCGAAATCAGATCCGGCAGAAACGCCGGATTGTTCTGTCCGTCGCCGTCGAGCGTCGCCACAATGGCGCCGCGCGCCGCACGAACGCCGCTGCGCACCGCCGCCGATTGTCCGGAGGATTTTTCATGCCGGAGCTGCCGGAGATTGCCGTGCACCTTCATCAGCGCTTTGAGCCGCTCGGCGGTGGCATCGGTCGAGCCGTCATTGACATAGATGATCTCATAGGCCCAGCGGCCATCCAGCACGGCCGTGATTTCCGTAATCAGCGGCGCGACGTTGTCGGCCTCGTTGCGCACGGGCACAACGATGGAAACGGCGACCGCGGCTTGGTCGGAAGAAGGCAAATCGGCACTCATCGGTTGGGCTGGGGTTGGATCGGCTTACACGGACCTGAACCGGAACCGGTTCCGTCAGGCCTGCGCGGCGTCCGCTTTTATGGGGCGAATGCGCCCCGGGCAACCCTTTTGAGGCGTCCCGAGGAAGGCCCTACCAGCGGCAGAATTGTGCCGTCGCGGTGGATCGCAAAGCCGAGCCGCCGCGCTGCGAACCAGTAGCGCACGAACATCGCGCCGATCGTGCCGACCAGCGCGCCTGCGACCACGTCGCTGGGATGATGGGCCAGCAACACCAGACGGGTTGCACAGATGACGAGGGCATAGACGAGCATCGTGGTCCGCGCCTGCGGCCACAACGCCGACACGGCAAAGGCCAGCGCGAAAGCGCAGGTCGCATGGCCCGAGGGGAAGCTTGAATAGGCCCCCGTTCCCGCAAAGTGCGAGAAATGGAACACATTGCCTTCGCCGCCGACAAACGGCCGGCCGCGTCCGACGCTCCATTTTATCACTTCGGTAATCAGCGCGGACACCATCACCGCGCAGAACAAAAACTGTAAACGCGTGCCGAGACCGAGCAACAGCGAGCGCTGAATGCCCCTGAACGCGGGTGCTGCTATCGCAACCAAGATCAACAGCGCGCCCAGCGCCGCCAGCACATATTCATCCTTGCCGAAATCGGTGACAATGCGCATCCACCACAGCGAGGGCGTACCCCGCTTCGGCATCTGGCCGATCTCCCAGGCATCGAGCACGAACATCAACGCGATGATGGCGGCGCCAAGGCCGGCCGACAGCAGCAACGCGTGACGCGCCGCCCGGCGGCCCGCCTCGGCCCGCCGCGAGTGCGACGGCGTCCGCGCGAGCTGGGTCAGCGAGCGCCACCCCAGCACCACAAAGCGCGAAAGATAGTTTTGGGATTCGGCGATGACGGTCGGCGCTGGCATCTTATTCTGTGCCTTCGGAGCGGAAGATTGCGATTGAAACCGCCTTGCCCTGCGAGATGTTATAACCCTCGACACGCGTCGCCACGTTATAGCGCAGCCCGATTGCTTCGGCGCGCTGGACAAAACCGCGCTCCGAGCGCGATTCCACCAACGCAAAGCGGCAGGTGCCCTGCCCCAGGAAATCGGCAGCGCCCGATCCGTCGGTCAACAGCGTACTGGTTCCGGTCATGAAGACGAGACTGGGCTCATGGAAGCCGGCAGCCGCGGCCTTCGGCCCGACGCAGACGACGTTGCGCAGCGCGCGCGCGATGCCTGCGCTTGGAAACAGCGTCGTCAGCGACGGTAACACGATGCCATAGACGGCGATTGCCAGGCACATCGCTGCAATCACGGCATGCAACAGCGAGCGCTCGGCGCGGCTTTCCTCGAACAGCCACCAGGCGATCAGGCCGAAGATCATCGCCGCCGCCAGCACCGGCCAGGCCGGAAAGACCGGCTGATGCGTCAGCTTGATCGCCGCGACAATCGCGATCACGGCCGTAATCGCGGGGATCGCAAACCACCAGGCCGCGCCGCGCCTCAGCCAGGAGCGCGACAACACGCGGCGCTCGAGAGCGCCGACGGTCAGGATGGCGACGGCCGGATAGAGCGGCAGCACGTAGTGCGGAAGCTTGGTCATCACCAGCTCGAACACGATCCACGACGGCACCAGCCAGGCCAGCAGATACTGCGCGCCGGGCTCGCGCCGGGCCCGCCATACCGCCGGAGCCGCCATCCCCGCCAGCGGCGCACCGGGCCAGAACGTGACCCAGAACAGCAGCAGATACAGGCCGGGCGGCGCGCCATGGGACTCCTGTGCGGCGAGCTTGCTCAGCATGTCGCCGCCGAGCGAATTGGTGAAGAACGCATCGCCCGCGCGCCAGAAAATCGCGACGAACCACGGCAGCACCAGCACCAGCGTCCACATCAGGCCCCAGACCGGGCGCATGCGCCACAGCCAGACCGCCGAGCGGTCGAGGATCGCCAGCGCCGCGATGGTCAATCCCACGAACATCAGGATCAGCGGGCCCTTGAGCAGGATGCCGCCGGCCAGCGCGGTCCAGAAAATCGCGGGCGAACTCCACGGCGGCCGCGCCGGATCCTCGCCGCGCTGCCAGGACAGGTAGACCCGCGCCATCGCCCCCATCGCGGCGGTGACTGACAGCAGCAGCATCGCATCGGTCTTGGCGAGCCGCGCTTCGGCGCCAAGCAAGACGCAGCTGCACATCATCAACGCCGCCAGCGCGGCGCCGCTCCGGGTCACGAAGGCGAGCGCCGTCCAATAGGTCAGCAGGACCGCGCCGATCGCGCCAATAAGCGAGGGAAGGCGATAGAGCCAGATGCGCAATTCCGCCCGCGGCAGGCCGAGCTTCGAGGCGGTTTCGACCACGGCGGCCTGCATCCAGTAAATGCCGACGGGCTTCTTGTAGCGGACGTCATCCTGAAAGCGGATGTCAACGTATTCGTCGCTTTCGACCATCTGCTTGGTCGCCTGCGCAAACCGCGCCTCGTCGCGGTCGATGGCCGGAATCGAGAAGAAACCGGGCACGAAAAGCACGATGGCGCACAGCGTCAGGAAGATGATCGCGCGGAAATGGCTGGCTGTGGCGAAGTCAAACGCGGCGAGCAGCCTGCGGCTGGAATTCGCAGGTTTCACAGACTGTTGGCCTGCTCCAAATCGCCGGGGTTGCACGGTTTCAACCATCTTGTTCGCATACGATGAAACCGCACTGCAAACAACACCGCAGTTCCCGCTATCCGGCGGTGTTCCCGGCCCCCTGATCGGTCAAATTGTACCTGTTTATTGCACCCGGATCACCACGGTGTCGGCGGCGCCGGTCGCGTCGATGACCGTGAGGCGTGCAAAGCCCGGTCCGGGCGGCTCGACCAGGCGTTGACGCCGGCTGCCGATCTCGCCGACCGCGATACCGTTCACCAGCATGGTCAGCGGCAGCACGCCGCCGGCGACCTTGACCGGCATCGCCGAGAATTGCCCGTCGTTGGAACGGTCGACGTCGATCCGTGAACCGTTCAACGGAAACTGGATGCGCGGCGCCTGATCGCTGCCGGTGCGGACCAGTTCGCCAATGGGGCGGAAGCGCCGCAGCGGCACCGGAAGCTTGGCGTTACCAGCGATCAGCGCGCCCTTGGGCGGTTTCGGCAATGGCGCAAAGGTTTTTCCGGTGCGCGCGAAGGCGTCGAACAGGATCGGCGCGGCGGCGGTACGGCCGACCAGCCCGGCCACCGGCGCGCCGTCGGGACGCCCGACCCATACGCCGATGGTGATGCGGCCGTCGAAACCGACCGACCAGGCGTCGCGATAGCCGTAGCTGGTGCCGGTCTTGAAGGCGATCCGGTTGTGCACGCCGTTTTCCGGCGGCGGCGTGCCGATCAGGACGTTGCCGACCTGCCAGGCCGCGGCCTGATCCATCAGCCGCATCGGGTCGCGCTCGTCCTTGGCGATCATTATTTCGCGCAAGGGCTTTGTGGTGCCGAGCCGCGCCAGCCCCGCATAGAGTTGCGCCAGATCCTGCAGGGTAACGCCGACGCCGCCGAGGCCCATGGCAAGGCCCGGCGCTTCGTCTTTCGGCAGCACCAGATTGCCGCCGGCCTGCTTCAGCCGCGATGACAGCCGGCTTGAGCCGACGCGGTCGAGCAGCGCGATCGCCGGCACGTTCAGGGACAGTTGCAGCGCCTTGCGCACGGGCACCGTGCCCTGAAACGTCATGTCGAAGTTTTCAGGCGCGTAGGAGCCGAACCGGATCGGACGATCGTCGATCAGGCTCTCCGGATGCACAAAGCCGTCTTCGAAGGCGAGACCGTAGATGAAGGGCTTTAGCGTCGATCCCGGCGAGCGCACCGCGCGGGTCATGTCGACCTGCCCGGCGCGCCGCTCGTCGAAATAATCCGACGAGCCGACCCGCGCCAGCACGTCGCCGCTTTCATTGTCGACCGCGATCATCGCTACCGAAATGTTCGGCCCCTGCGCAATCGCGCGGTCGCGCGCCAGCGCTTCAAGGGTCTTCTGCAGGCCTGCATCCAGCGTCAGCTTGATGACCGGCGTATCCTTCACCGTCGCCATCGACTGGTCGGAGGAATGCGGCGCCAGTATCGGCATCGGCTTGCGCAGCCGCGGCACGGAGACGGCCTTGGCCTGAACCGAATCCTCTTCGGTTACGCGCTGCTCATTCACCATGCGTTCGAGCACGCGATCGCGCGCGGCGCGGGCGACCTCGGGATGGCGGTCGAGGCGGCGGGTCTCCGGCGATTGCGGCAGCGCCACCAAGAGCGCCGCTTCCGCCAGCGAGAGCCGCTTCGGCTCCTTGCCGAAATAGGCGATCGAAGCGGCGCGCACGCCCTCCAGATTGCCGCCGAACGGCGCCAGCGCCAGATAGAGATCGAGGATCTGATCCTTGTTCAATTGCCGCTCGATCTGGATCGCGCGCACCATCTGGCGCAGCTTGGCGTAGACCGAGCGCTCCCGCCGCGGCTCCATCAGCCGCGCCAATTGCATCGTAATCGTCGAACCACCGGAGACGATGTGGCCGCGCGTCATCAGCTGAAGTGCGGCACGGCCGAGCGCCAGCGGATCGACGCCGCGATGCGAGTGGAAGCGGCGATCTTCGTACGCCAGCAGCAGCTTGAGGTAGCCAGGATCGACGCCGGTTTTGGCATCGACCGGCAGCCGCCAGCGGCCGTCGGCCATCGCATAGGCCCGCAGCAATTTGCCGTTGCGGTCGACGATCGAGGTCGAGACCTTGCGCGCCTGCTCCAGCGGCAGCGGGCCGAGCGAGGCAACCCAGCCGGCGAACGCGCCGGAGATGGCGAGAAGTACGACAGCCATTGCTGCCGCGAAGCGAATGATGCGTCGCTTTCCAGCACCGTCATGGCCGGGCTTGTCCCGGCCATCCACGTCTTGCTTTGTATCAACAAAAGTCGTGGATGCCCGGGACATGTGCGCGAAGACGCGCTTCGCGCCTTTGCCCGGGCATGACGACTTCTGCTGGTTCGCGGGCGCACTCATTTGGCCGGACGCACCTCCACGGTGCCGGTGCCGGTGCGGCCATAGCGCGAGGGATTGTACATGTCCTCGACATAGGCCTGCGGCAACACGTATTTGCCGGGGGAAACCGCGCGCACGACATAGGCGACGGTGAACACCGCCGTATCGTCGCTCGCGCGATCGATGGCCGCGGTGAAGCGGTCATCGCGGAACTCGGTATTCTCCGGCTCCTCACCGTCCTCGATCCAGTCCAGCGTGTTCTTGTCGCCAGATGAAACCAGCCGCGGATTGTCGATCTCGAGGCCGGCCGGGAGATAGTCGGATACCATGATGTGCCCGTATTCCGGCTTGGCCTCGGTGATCTTCAGCACCACGGCGAAACGATCGTTCTGCTTGGCCTTGCTGATATCGGCGGGCTTGCCGTCGATCGTGAAGTAATTGCGCTCGATCTTGAAGCCGTTCGAGGCGGCCGGCTCCGGCGTGACCGGCGAACCCGAGACCGACACCACCGCCTGCACCGGTGCATCGCCGGTGTTGGTGATCTTGACCGGCCTGCCTGCCATCTGCTCCGCCTTGTAGCTGCGATAAGCCGCCGTCTTGATCGGCGAACCATCGATATCGAGCACCATCGTCTCCTTCGACAGCGCGCGCGAGGCCAACACCAGCCAGGCGTTTTCCTGCGTCGAGGTGTAGGGCGTCAGTCCCCGCGCCACTTCGACCCGCTGCACCGCCTGCGTCAGCGTCGCCCGCGGGGCATTGCCTTCGCTGGCGAGCGAGACCAAAGCTGCGGCATCGCGTAAAGCGCTGCCATAGTCGACCCGGCCGAACTCGATCACGGGCTTCGGCGCCAGTGCATCGAGCGCAGCGCCGTAGACGCGTTCCGCCCTCGCCTTGTCGCCGACCAACGCCAGCGCCGCCGCCAATTGCGACTTCGCAATCGGCGTCGCCAGATTGCTCAGCTTGGTGTCGGCGAGGTAGCGCAGGTCGCCGATCGGGGCGGCGCCATTGCGTGCCAGCACGTAGAGGCCGTAGGCCAGATCGCGGCCGCCGTCCTTTTCGGGCTCGTTGGCGTTGACCACCGAGTTGCGGATGCGGTCGAGCGCGCTCTTGAACAGCACATCCGGCACCGCAAAGCCCTTTTCACGGGCGCGGGTCAGGAAGTCAGTCACATAGGCGTCGAGCCAGGCATCGTCGCCGCCCGCCGACCAAAGGCCGAACGAGCCGTTCGAGCCCTGACGTGCCAGCAGCCGCTCGATCGCGTCCTTGATGCGCTGATCGACCGCGGTGTCCATCGCCAGATGGGCGCCTGCCGCAAGGTCGTTGACGTAGAGCAGCGGCATCGCGCGGCTGGTGATCTGTTCGGAACAGCCGTGCGGATAGCGATCCAGCGCCTTCAGGATGGTCGCCGCATCGAGTGCGGTGGACAGGCTGACGGAGAGCGACACGCTGCCCGTTCCCGACACCAGGTCGGTAAACATGTCCGAGGTCAGCGTCAGGCTCTCGCCCTTGGCCAGGGTGCGGATCGAGCGGCGCGCCAGGACCTGCGTCGCCGCCTTGACGTCGAGCGCATAGTGCCGCGCCAGCGCCAGGCCGTTCGGCCCCTTGATATCGACGTCGAGATTGGCGGTGCCGGCGCCGCCGGCGTCGATCGCCAACGACATCGAGGTCCGCTGCTTGGCGGCGAGTTTCACAGTCGTCGCGGCATTGCCGGTTACCTTTACGGGCCCCGTCGTTTTGACGTTAATCGTATAGTCGCCGGGTGCACCTTCAACGTTGTCGAGATCAAAGCTCATGGTGCCGCGGTCGCCATTGAGCAGGAAGCGCGGCAATGTTGCGGTCAGCACCACGGGATCGCGCACGGTGACGTCGATGGTGGCGCGGCCAAGCCTTGTCGCACTCCAGGCCACCGCCATGACACGCGCGGTGCCGGCGAACTCCGGAATGTCGAAGCTGATCTCGGCGGACCCGTCAGGGCCGACCGTGACGATGCCGGAATAAAGCGCGAGCGGTTTCTGGGTGGGCGGGCTGCCCTGCAGCTCGGCGCCGGCACCGTCACCGCCGGTCTTGAGCTGGCCGCGGGTACCCTGCATGCCGTCGATCAATTGCCCATAGAGGTCGCGGATCTCGGACGTGAGGCGGCGTTGGCCGAGATAGAAATCATCCGGCGCCGGCGGCTTGTAATTGGTCAGGTTGAGAATGCCGACATCCACCGCGGCGACCACGATCTTGGCGTCTTCGCCGGGGTTGAGCCCGCCGAGTTTGACCGGAATCTTCAGCGCGGTGCCGGGGCGGACCAGCGGCGGCGGCGAGAGCGCCACCTGCAGCGTGCGGGCCTTCTTGTCGATGCCGAACCATTTCAGGCCGATGGCCCGTCCGGGCATCCGCAGCGCCGCGGCGTCGAGCGGACGGCGCAACGTCGCCAGCACATAGGCGCCGGTACCCCAATCCTTGCCGACTGATAGCTTGACCTGCTGGGTACCTTCCTTGACGTCCACGGTCTGGGTGGTGAGCAGGCGGTCGCCCAGGACGTTGATGGTCAGCTTGCCGGCCGTGCGGGCGTTGACCGACACCACCATGGTATCGCCGGACGCATATTCCGGCTTGTCGATCGAGGTTTCGAGGAGATCGGGGGTGTCGGCGCTGCCGTCCGAATACCAGCCGACGTCGAACTGGACCGAGGTGACCGGCCCGTCCGCCTCTGATGATTTGACGTCGAGGCGATAGCGGCCGGGCTGCGGCGCCAGCGACACCCGCGCCGCCTTGTCGGCTGACAGAGTCAGGTCGCCATCGGCGACGCGGCTGGTCGATTTGACCGGCTCATACTCCCAGGACGAGTTCTGCCGGTACCACTGGTAGCGGGATTCCATCTTCAGGAGCTCGTAACGCAAGCCATCGCGCGGCAATTGCTTGCCATCGGGAGCGACGAACACCACGTCGAATTCGGCCTTGTCGCCCTCGGCGACGCTCTTGTCGCCAAACAGCGGCTTGATGCCGATCAGGGGCGTGGCAGGCGCCACGGGGAGTACCAGCTTGCGCTCGACGGCGCGGCCACCGGCCTCCACCATCCGGACGAAGATTTGCGCCTCCTGCGGGCGGGTCGAAGTTGGCGCCTTGGCCAGCGAGACCGGGAACGTCGCCACGCCGTTGGCGTCGGCCTCCGGCAGGTTCTCGATCGGGGTACGCTCGTTGCTGGCGGTCTCCTCGTCGGCGACGCCGAACTGGTAGCCGGGATAGCCCGGCCGCCCGGAGGCTGCCGAGGTGACCAGCATGTCGCCTTCGAGCTGCAGGCCGGAAGCCGGCGCACCGTAAAGGAAACGGCCATCGACCTTAAGTTCAACTGGAACTTCAGCTTTGATCATTTTCTCCTTGCTGGAGATGTTGAATTCGATCCGCTCGGGGATGTAGTCCTCGACCATGAAGGTGGTCTCGCCGACCGCCGATCCCTTGGGGTCCGTGAAGGCGCGTACCCGCCAGGTCCCGGTCGGGACCGCGGAATTGAGCGGCACCACCATGCTGCGGCCGCCCGCGCCCTGATCGGGTAGCACGGCACGGCGGAATTCGACGCCATCCGGACGCTCGATGACGAGGGTGAGCGGCCCGCCGGCCATGGCGTTGCCCTGCCCGTCGCGCAGCAGCGCGGTCAAGTAGACCGTTTCGGTGGAGCGGTAGACGCCGCGCTCGGCATAGACGAAGGCATCGGCGCCCGCCGGCACCACCCGACCGGACACGCCGCGGTCGGTGAGGTCGAACGCGTTGGTTTTGAGGCTGAGGAAAGCGTAGTCCGACTTTTCGCTCATGACCGTCAACAAGGCCGGCGACAGCCCGCCCTCGCCGCGCGCCAATCCAGCCTCGAACAGCACGTGGCCGGAATCGTCGGTCTTGCGGGTCGCCAGGATCTCGTTGTTGCGCGCGATCAGCCGCACCTCGGCCTTGCCGACCGCCTCGGTGGATGCCAGCGAATTTACGAAGACGTAAATACCGTCATTGCCTGAAAACGCCGACAGGCCCATGTCGGAGACGATGAACCACTGCGTCGCCAGCCGGCCGTCATCATCGCTGCCGGGGCCTTTGGCTGACGCCGTCATCACATAGACCCCCGGCTGCAGGTCGCCGAGCGCCTGGTCAACCGGGAAAGCGGTAATGACGTCCTGGTTGAGCGTGGTGGCGGTGGCGAGTTCGCCGGTCCAGACCTTGACGCCCTTCTCGTCGCCGAGATCGCCGAGCTGGTAGGTCGACAGCGTCTTCTGGAAGTCGCTGTCGATCACAGTATTAATCAGGTTACGGTCGCCGATCCGGAACACGTTGACGTTCACCGCAGGCGTATTGACGCTGACCAGCGGGATGCCGCGCTGGCCGGTACGCGGCAGCACATAGGCGCGGCCGGTAAAGCGCACGAACGGCTTGCGGTCGCGGACATAGATGTTGAATTCGGCCGATTTCGGCAGGGTTTCCTTGACCGTGGACGGCAGGCCGGCACGCAGATTGATGTTGTAGCGCTCGCCGTGCTTCAGGCCGTCGACGCAAAGCTGCTTGCCTTCGGCCGACAGCGCCGGCTTGTCGGTGCCGGCCAGCGCCAGAAACGGCGCAAAATCGACCCGTTTTGCCAGATCTTCAGAGAACTGGAAGCACGCCCGCGGTGACGCGCCGTCGGAGTCCACGGTGTAATCCAAAAGACGAAAACCGTGTTGGTCGCGCATCTTCTCATATTGGCCGCGCACCTCGGCGACCTCGCGCATGTCCAGCGACAGCCGCAGCGCATCCAGCGCCGGGCGCCAGAGCTTGCGGTCGGACATCGCCCGGCCCAGCACAGCCAGCGCATCGGCTTCCTCGGCGGCGTTGCCGGCGCGCTGATAGGCGATGTAGGCCGCGGTCGAGGCGCGCTCGAGCAGGAAGGTCTGTTCGCTCGAACTTGCGGAACGGATCTGGAAGATGGTCTTGGCGAGTTTGAGCCAGTTGGCACTGTCTTCGGGCGTGGTGCCCGCGATCTGTCCGAGGATTTGCAGGCCGGTTCGGAAGTCGGCACGCTTGAAGGCGGTATCCGCATCGGTCCGCAGCGTCGCGCTGGATTTGGAAACCGGCCCGGCCTCGCTCTTGATCTGGGCCTCCAGCTTGACCGCGGAATCGGCAAGGTCGTCGCGTTTGAAGGCTTTATCTGCTGCCTGCGCTGCGACCAGGCCAAGCGCCAGCGTGGCGCAAACGACTGTGGCGCGAACCAAACCGATCATGATGGAGCTCCTTGGGCGGACGACCGCCTCGTAACGAACGAAAAGTGCGCGAAAAGGTGACGGACTGATGGCGATGGAAGAGGCTTGCGAAAAAGTCGCATGCGGCATGGCTCTGGCAGTCCAAGGTCCCGGACCGCACCGGCGAGGGTTGCCGGCGCAGCATTGATTGATAGGCGGACCGATGGCAATGGTTCGCCGTCTGGCTTTGTCGCAGCCGGAAGGAAATCGGTTCGGAACGGACTTGGCTCCGAAGCGGATTTTTCATATTGGCAGTGCTAGAAAGACTCCGACGGTCCCATAGCTCAACTGGATAGAGTAACGGATTTCTACTCCGTGGGTTGCAGGTTCGAATCCTGCTGGGATCGCCAATATTTTCAATCGGATAGCTGGTTTGTTCTCGAAAAAGCCGTGTCGCATTCTGTATTGAAGAGAACTCTTGGCTTTCATGGTTGTCGCTCGCCCGGTAACGGACCGAGCAGTCGCGGCTCGACATTCGCTGGTCCGGCGAGCGCAAAGATGGCTTCGCGTGGCACCATAAGAAAGAGGCCGCCAACTGAGATGACCTACGGATCGATAATCCCGGTGCCATCGTCTTCAAGGCGGAACGTACCTCGGCAAGCCATATGATATTTTCGCCCTACAACTGGCATCTCATCTTCCTTGCTGAACGACGACACGTTCACCACAAGTCGCTTTACCAGAACCTCTTTGAACCCATCCGGCTCCTCTAAAATCACCCGCCAAGTCCACTCGCCGTTGGGCGATTCAGCGGCCATCGTATTGTAGCGGTAGCGGATGAGATCGGTCATTGATTGCAGGAGGTCCGATTAGAGCCGTACCGCAGCGCCAAGGCTCAGGACGTAGAGGATGACCACAACCGCCAGCATGGCGAGTACCAGGTCAAAGCGGGACAATCTGAGACGCGACTTTTCCATGGCCGCTCGTCTAGCAATATGGAGCTGATGAATCAAACGGACGCTGTGTGAGACGGGATCTTTGGTAGACGAAAGACTTCAATCCAGCTTTCGCGCTTCTGCCGGCAGCATGATCGGGATGCCGTCCCGGATCGAGTATGCGAGGTGTGCCGAACGGGAGATCAGTTCCTGTTTTACCTCGTCAAACTCCAGCGGCCCCTTGGTCAGGGGACATACCAACAATTCAAGCAATTTGGGTGAGATCTTGCGAGGCTCGGCCATGGCCATCTCATAGACCGGGACTTCAATCATTTCAATTCAGACTGTCCGGGCGCGTCGCCGATGATGCTTCAGTAAAGGACGCCGGAGGATGGGCGACACTGGTTGCCGAAGCGCGCAGAACGGGCGCGCTTCAATAGCGCACGCGCGCCCTCACCAGCCGCTCACACTCGGAAAGCTCCGACTGCTGGCGCATCTATTACGGTGATGTTCAGGTCGGCACGATAGCGGTTCAGTCAAGGTTGCCGGGTCAAGGCTAAGCGTGGCTATCCGCGGTCGGCAAATTGTTAAGGAGTTGTCGGGATCAGAGCGAGTGGATTGAATATGCAGAACAGGATCGTGGCGAGGAACATGCTGCAAATCATCCCGATCTCGATGATCGACGATCGATATCGCAACGGCGCCGGAATATACACGGGGCTCGCTACGTCGTTTGCACCCATCTTTACCAGCGCTTGGCGGTAGCCTTTCCACGATCTTACGTTCTCGATGATGATTAGGGCACTCATCACGGCGATGGCGATGACAAGAAAGTTGGAGAACGTTTCGTAGATCTGGGAATTGCCGCCTCTTTTGCTGGCATCCGCTTGAAGACTGATCCAGATCGTCCCTCCCACAACGGCCGAGAAGAGCCGTATAAATTGATTGAATGATTCGTATATTTTCTGACTACGATCCGCTATTTGTTTGGTGAGAAATTCGTAGTGCTTATCTTCGGAAACCATTGTGCCCTCCAGATCCGTAATTGATAAATCAACCCTTTGGTGGTCGGTCTTCAATACCTGATTTGCAGCAGAATATGGAGTTAGGTTGCGCATGCGATACGCCACAATCAACGACCGTTGCAGCCGTCGTGGAGAGAGTTCAGCCCGCCAGACAGGCTGCGGCTCCAGCGAACTCAGGCGCCTCGCGATGTGCGGTGGCTCGTTGCTGTTCCCAGCCCAAGCTGCAGGACGATTTGCCTATCCGTTCGGGCCGCGCTTTAATAGCGCCATGCACGCCCCGCGGCCCTCCCGACAGGCTCGCGACTCAGCGGCCTAGCCGGTGCGTAGTATGTTCGCTGATACCACTTGAGTGGCAAACCGATTGCGTCTCCGGCGGCTATTGACGCGTGAAGCACTTCCGGTTCGCGACCTTATTTCCGATGCGAGGTGTAATCCAAAGTCAGCGCAACGCTGGTTCGAGCCGATCGAGACCCTGTGGCGCCACGATCGATATCGCGGTTACACCACGTTCAGAGGCGCATATGACGCACCCGCAGCCGGCGGTTCGTCATCAGATGTTTCCCGTGGCGACATAGGTGCTACCAGCGCCGTAGTGATAAGGCGGTACGGCGGGCGGTACCGACACCATGTACATACGGGCTTTCGATGGAACCGCGTGGGACAATTGGGACTCGTTCACCCTGACCACGCTGCCGAACCATGCGCCGGTGACCACGATCAGCAATCAATCCTTGCATATCAATGAATGGAGTGAGATCGGCAACTGCTGTCCTATTCCGACGCCGACGGACATACCGCAACCGCCTACCAGTTCTGGGATGGTGGCGCAGGCGCCAGCAGCAGTTACTTCTGGACGCCTGCGAATTCCCACTGGGCCGCCGGTATCGCAATCGACGTTAGCGTCGCCGATCTCGACGATGTCTGGCTTCGTGGTGGCGCTGGCACCGGCACGGAAACCATGTATGCACGCAGTTTCGATGGAATCGACTGGAGCGCGTGGCACGCGTTTGTGCTCACGACCATCGTCTAGACCGGCATCGAAGGTAGCTTAGCGTAGGCTCGCGCCTACGTTCGGATTCGCGTGCAGACCGGTTCCCTCGCTACACGAATCGATGCAGATTTGGCGTGCGTCAGCCTCCTGCAGGTGGTCCAGACAAACGCCATCCGGCTGCACTGCCAATCCGGCCCGAGCGCGGCGCTGGACACCGGCTCCGGATACGCCAGTCCGGTCGCGACGCCGCCCGCGACGCAGGCGAACAAAACGATCGCTGCGGCGAGAACGACATTTTTAGGGGTGCACCAATTCGGGATCATGGCGGTCGCTCCTTTCAGGAACTGCCGCAACATAGGCTCGCGCCGGCCGTCCTTATGTGATCGAATTCACAGTGTTTCGGCTTTCAGGGTGCGACCGATTGCAGTTCCGTGCCCAAACAGGGCGGCGCTACCGATCGTATCGGGTTCCCTCTCCTGACATCCGACCGCGCCACAACCTGTGCGCTACCTGCCGGATCAATTCTGCAACACTCGCACGCCAAGATGCGCGGCAGGGGCATAAGTCCCGCAAATCCGTTGCGCGCGTGCGGAGGTTGATCAACACTGTTGGTTCGGGGAAAGTGCGTGTGCGGGGGGCGTGCCATTAGTAAGCAGGAAACGGGCTACGACTACGATCGCTATCGAAAACTACTGGCCGAAGCGACCGACGATGCCAAGCGGCTCGAACTCATCGATCTCATGATCAAGGAGGGAGCCCGCGACCGGCTGGAAGCCCAGCGGACATCCGATCGCGTGGCGATGACGGCCGTGACAGTTGCGAAAATTCTCGGCCCGGGCGGCCGCCGCGACCAATTCAGGGTCGATTAGAACAGCCACTGCCTGGCTGCTCGGAACCGGTTTCAGCCGGCGCTTGCTGTTGCTTGTGTCGAGGCGCACGCCATCGGCGATCCGGCCAGGGCCGCCGCCAGCGCGCTCACCGGCATCGGACGACCAACCGGGCAGTTCACGGAAATCTCCCTGTTTGCCCCCTTCGGCGCTGGCATTTTGTCGCCGGTTCACCTACTGAAGCGCAAACCGCCAATCCCCTGCGTTTCACAACCAATCAAGAAAACGACAAGGCCCCTTTTATGAGTGGATTCAAGGAACCCAGCTTCGCCGACCGCCAGAAGGCCGCCCAGCAAGCGAGACAGAACATCCTGAACAAGTTCAAGGCCCAGCCCGGCCCTGACGATCCGGAGGTGAAGCAGCGTCAGGTCGAGCGCGAAGCGCAGGCGGCCGCCCGCGCCAAGGCCAAGGAAGCCCGCGAAGCTGCCAAGGCCGAAGCCAAGGCGCGCGAGGAAGAAGCTGCGGCCGCGGCTGCCGCCCAGCTCGCCCGCGAAAAGGAAGAAGAGGCCGCCAGACAGGCAGCCCTCGAGGCCGAAGCGAAGGCCAAGCGCGATGCACGCTACGCGGCCCGCAAGAGCGGCGGCAAAGGCAAGAAGAAGTAACGCGCTCGTTCGGGCGCGGGCATCCGCGCCGGAAATCGCAAGACTCCGCTCGGGCGAGCTTGGCTATTGTTCATGCCGTCTTTCACCATCCCGCCGTCGTTTCATGGCGTCCGTCTTCATCATGCCCTGTCCTTCCTCGTGGCACTCCTGGACGTGTTGAACAGCGAGTCGTTCTTCCTGGGTCGTCCCTGCGCTTATTGTCCTGGATGGCGGCAGCGCGACGTCACAAGGATACGCGTCATTACCGGCCATAGCGGATAATTGAAGCAGGCCAGCGCACGCGCCCCGAGAAACGGAGGCGGACGCATGTTTGACGAGTCTTCCGCTAAAACCCTCCCCTCCCTACGTGTGCACTGCGGTAGACCTTGAAGTCTGGCTCTGGAATCAGCCACTGCTGCCTTGAGCGACAGGCTGGCTCGAACGATCAGAACAGAGAATCTTCGCCAAACTGCGCTCAGCGCCGGCTTGGACACGCCAATCGGGAATGGAATTCAGGGGAGAACCATGCTCACACGCCGCCATGTTCTCGGATCCGCGCTCGCCGCGCCTGCTATCCTTCGCTTCGGCACGGGCACCGCACACGCCGCAACGAGGCTGAAGATTTCGCATCAGTTTCCGGGCGGCACCATCGACAAGGGCGATTTCCGCGACCGCCTGTGCCGTACGTTCGCGCAGGAAGTCGCCAAGCGCAGCGGCGGCGAGATCGCGGCCGAGGTCTATCCGAACTCCTCGCTGATCAAGACCAACGCGCAATTCTCGGCGATGCGCAAAGGTGAGCTCGATCTAAGCCTCTATCCCCTTCCCTATGCCGGCGGCGAATTGCCGGAAACCAATATCGGCCTGATGCCCGGACTGGTTTCGACCTACGATCAGGGCTTGCGCTGGAAAACGCACCCCGTCGGCAAGGCGCTGACCGATTTCCTGGCCGACAAGGGCATCATCTTGCTGAGCTGGGTCTGGCAGGCCGGCGGCGTCGCCAGCCGTTCCAGGCCGATCGTCGCTCCGGAAGACGCCAAGGGCCTCAAGGTTCGCGGCGGTTCGCGCGAGATGGACATGGTGCTGCTGACCGCGGGCGCAGCGGTGCTCTCGGTACCGTCCAACGAACTCTATGCGGCGATGCAGAGCGGCGCCTGCGATGCCGGAATTACCTCCTCCACCAGCCTGATCTCGTTCCGTCTGGAGGAGGTCGCAAAATCGCTGACCTCGGGCGCGGGCGCATCCTACTGGTTCATGCTGGAGCCATTGTTGATGTCGAAGCCGAGCTTCGACAAGCTGCCGAAGAACCAGCAGGACATCATTCGCGCGGTCGGCGCCGACCTCGAAGCCTTCGCCAAGAAGGGTGCACAGGACGACGATATCGAAGTCGCCAAGGTCTATGAGAAGGCCGGCGCCAAAGTCAGCGCGCTCGATGCGGCAACCGTCGCCAAGTGGCGCGACATCGCGCGCGATACCGCGTGGAAAGACTACAGTGCCGCGACGGCGACGTCGGCCAATCTGCTGAAGCTTGCAAGCGACGTCGCCGCCTGATGCGTTCGCACTACTCGCCTGCCCGCGTTCCGCGCTTGGAACGAACTGCGATCGAGCCGCCACCGACGACGTGCAACAGATCCGCTCTGACGGATTCGATATGCTGCTCCAGAAACCGGCACGCCTCGTCGATTTGCTGTGCCCGGCACAGCGCGATCAGATGGGCGTGCTCCTTTTCAGCGATCCCCATCGCCTTGGTGTTGGATAGTTGCAGGCGCGTGTAGCGGTCGCTGGTTTGCAGCAGCGCCACGACGATCGCCTTGGTCCGGGGCTGGCGTGCCTGCGCGTAGAGCGCCATGTGAAATTCGGCGTTGAGCTGACCCCATTCGCTGACGTTGCGCGCCTTGATCGCCTTCTCGAAGCGCTTCTGGATATCGTCCAATCCGTCGAGGTCCCTGGCGGCAAAGCAAGGTGCGGATTGCGCCAGCAGCCGCGGCTCCAGGATCCGGCGCAGATCAAACACGTCGTTGATTTCGTCGAGCGACAGTTCCGAAACGATCGCCCCCTTTTGCGGGACGATCCGTACCAGGCCTTCGGCCTCGAGCTGAAACAGCGCTTCACGAACCGGAATGCGGCTCACGCCATAAGCATCGCCCAGCGCGTCCTGCCGCAGTTGGGATCCCGCCGGATAGGTCCCGTCGAGAATCGATTGCCTGAGCTGGTCGACGATCGCGGCCGACAAGGTCCGGTGCTTTAGCGGGACTTTCATTTGATCTTCCGTCTTCATCGCCGGCCCCTCCAGTCGAGGCGGTCTTGTTTCGCACGTTGAAGTGGTCCGCCCCAGCACAAAGCCGGTGGGAGGCCCACGATTGGCCCCGCAATCTCCATTGACAGCAATAATGTATAAATTATACATTTTGCGAATGCACGGCAAATTTTGCGGGCTGCGGGGCTCCCCATGATCGAACAAACGGCTTCCGATGCGCCGGCGTTCAGCGCCCGCAGCTTCGTGGTCAGGGCCTCCGGCGCCCTGCTCGCATGCGAGCGCCTTGCCCTGATGGGCTTGATGTATCTGCTGACGGCCCTGATCCTGGTGAACGTCGTCACCCGCTATTCGCATTTTCCGATCTACTGGATCGATGAATCGGCCGTCTATTGCGTGGTCTGGCTGACGTTTATCGGCGCCTCCGCGATGACCCGGCTGAGACTCGATTTCGCCGTCACCATGCTGACCGAACGGCTTTCGGCGCGAACCCAGAAGCTTGCCAAGGTGATCGCAACCGGCATGGTCGTGGTGTTCGGCGTGTCGCTGATCGCCACCTGCTGGCTATGGATGGACCCGGTTGGCCTCGCCCGCGCCGGTTTTGACGCGCGCAAATTTGCCGGCGAGACCTTCAACTTCCTCTACACCGAGCGCACCCAGACGCTGAATTGGCCGACCTGGGTGGTGTATCTGACGCTGCCGATCTTTGCCGTGTCGATCACGATCCACGGCATCGCCAATCTGCTCGAGGACCTCGATCTCATGCCACGAACGGCCTTGAAGGGCTTCCAGCTCTCCGAGCTCGACGGGGTCAACTGATGATCACCTCGGCCGCCTTCATGGTGATCATGCTGGTCGGCGTGCCGATCGGTCTTTGTCTCTGCCTTGCCGGCTTTGTTTACATCATCGCGTCGGGCAATCCGGTGCTGTTTCAATCCTATCCGCTGCAATTGTTCGGCGGCGTCGACAGTTACGGACTGATCGCGATACCGCTGTTCATCCTGATCGGCGAGATCATGAATGGCGGCGGCATTACCCGGCGCATCGTCGACATGGCGATGGCGTTTGTCGGCTCGCTGAAGGGCGGGCTGGCCTACGTCAACATCCTCGCCAACATGTTCATCTCCTCCATCCTCGGTTCGGCGACCGCGCAGGTCGCGATCATGGCGCAGATCATGGTCCCGGAAATGGAGAAGAAGGGTTACGACAGGACCTTTGCGGCGGGCCTGACCGCCTATGGCGGCATGCTCGGGCCGATCATTCCGCCATCCGTGATGTTCGTCGTCTACAGCGTGCTGGCGCAGGTCTCGGTCAGCGACATGCTGATCGCCGGCATCGTGCCCGGCGTGATCCTGACGGTGATGTTCTGTCTCGTCATTGCGCTGATGGGCTACGTCTACAACTACCCGCGCGCCGAATATCAGACGCCGCGCCAGCGCGTGGCGACGATCCTGCGCACCTGTCCGACACTGCTGATTCCGATCGTCATCGTCGGCTCGATCCTTGGCGGGCTTGCCAACGCGACGGAGTCGGCGGCCGTCGGCGCGGTCGCGGCGGCCCTGATCGGAAAATACTGGACCAGGGAGTTCGAATTCTCGCAGCTGCCGCAGATGATGCTGCGCTCCGGCATCTATTCGGCCATCGTGCTGTTTCTGGTGGCGGCCGCCGCCGTGTTCTCCTGGGTGCTGATCTTTGGCAAGGTGCCGCAGGAAACCGCGGCGTGGATCCAGTCGGTGGCCAAGGATCCGGTCAGCTTCATGCTGCTTTGCAACGTCATCCTGCTGGTGATCGGCACGGTGATTGACGGAATTCCCGGCCTGATCATGACGGTGCCGATCCTGCTGCCGGTCGCCACCGAAATCTATCACATCGATCCCCGGCATTTCGGCGTGGTGGTGGTGATCAATCTGGTGCTCGGCCTGCTGTCACCTCCAGTGGGCCTTTGCTTCTTCGTCGCCGCCGCCGTTACCGGCGCCAAGCCGGGAAAGATGTTCATCGTGACGCTGCCTTTTTTCGGGATCTCCTGCGTCCTGCTGGTGCTGCTCTCGCTCTATCCCTCCCTGTCCCTCGTCCTCATCAAGTGAATCGCCCAACTCAAAGGAGCCTTGCCATGTCCATTTCACGTCGTCGATTTCTTGGCCGATTTCTTGCCGCCGGCGCGGCCGTGCCGTTGTTCGCGCCCTCGCTCGCGCTGGCCCAGGCCAAGGAGTTTCGGCTCGGCCTCATCACGCCCAACGGGCACTCCTGGAACAAGGCCGCCCTCAAGCTCGGCGAGGACCTGAAGGCCGCCACCAGCGGCCGCCTGACCATGACCGTGTTTCACTCCGGGCAGCTCGGCAACGAGCCCGCCATGATGCAGCAGCTGCAATCCGGCGCGCTCGACATGGGCTTCATCCAGGCCGCCGAACTCGGCTCGCGCGTGCCGCACATCGCCGCGATCAACGCGCCCTACATCGTGCGTTCGACGCCGTCGGTCGCCAAGTTCGTCCGCCATCCCGCGGCGGTCAAACTGTTCGACGTGCTGCCGCAGGAAACCGGAACGATCGGTCTGGGCTGGGGCATCACCGGCATGCGCGCGATCTTCTCGGCCAAGGACCTGACTGGTCTCGCCGATATCAAAGGCATGAAGCTGCGCATCAATCCGACGCCGGTCTATCGCGACTTCTATTCGTCGCTCGGCGCGGCGCCGACGCCGATCCCGACGCCGCAGGTGTTCGACGCGATGTCGAACGGCCAGGTCGATGGCCTCGAGGCGGACCTGGAGTTCTCCTGGAATCAGCGCTTCGACAAGGTCGCCAAGGTCATCCTGCAGATGAACGCCGTCTTCATGCCGATGGCAGCCGTCGTCTCCGGCCGCGTGTGGCAGTCGCTACCGGCAGCCGACAAGGAGCTGATCGCCAAGTCCGTCAAGTCGACGCTCGACGCCCAGATCGACGAACTCGCCGGCAACGAGCCCAAGCTGATCGAGAATTTTCGCAACGCACCGATTCCGATCCGGCAGGTTGCGACGGCGGATACCGAGGCTGTCATCGCGGAGTTCGACAAGATCTGGCTGCCGAAGGCGCCGGTTCTCGCCGAGCTGCGCAAGGTCGGCGCGACGCTCTGACCCTTACCATCGTTCTTCCAGTCAAATCCCGGCGGATTCAGCGAATCGGCCGGAAAAATCCAATCGGAGCGAAACAATGAGCCCACGCATTTCCTGGGAAGGCGTCTTCCCGGCCGTTACCACGCAATTCCATGACGACCTGTCGCTCGACATCAACGCCACCGCCAAAGTGATGGACGGCTTGATCCGCGACGGCGTATCCGGACTGATCATCTGCGGTTCGGTCGGCGAGAACACCTCGCTCGAGCGCAAGGAAAAGATCGCCATCATGGAGACGGCTAAGTCGGTCGCGGCCGGCCGCGTTCCTGTGTTGTGCGGCATCGCCGAGTTCACGACGGCCTTTGCGGTGGAAACCGCCAGGGAAGCCGCGCGGGTCGGGATCGACGGCATCATGGTGATGCCGGCGCTGGTCTATTCGTCCAAGCCGCACGAGACCGCCGCGCACTTCAGATCGGTCGCAACGGCGACCGATCTGCCTGTCATGCTCTACAACAACCCGCCGATCTACAAGAACGACGTGACGCCGGATATTCTCGCCACGCTCGCCGACGTCGAGACGGTGGTGTGCTTCAAGGATTCCTCCGGCGACACCAGGCGTTTCATCGACACCCGCAACATGGTCGGCGATCGCTTCGTGCTGTTTGCAGGGCTCGACGACGTCATCGTCGAGAGCGTGGCCATGGGCGCCGTCGGCTGGGTATCCGGCATGTCGAATGCCTTCCCGCGCGAAGGGGAAACCTTGTTCCGCCTCGCCAAGGCCGGACGCTACGCCGAAGCGATGCCGCTGTACGAATGGTTCATGCCGCTGCTGCATCTCGATGCCCGTCCGGACCTCGTCCAGTGCATCAAGCTTTGCGAGCACATCATTGGCCGTGGCACCGCGCTGACCCGTCCGCCGCGGCTGGCCCTGCTGCCGCACGAAAAGGCGGAGGTCGAAGCCATCATGGCCACGGCGCTGAAGAACCGGCCGATGCTGCCGAATGTCGGCTTGAAGGCCGCCTAAAGCGGGTCTATTTCGCGGCCCGCGTCTTTGCGTTCAATGCCGACGCGACGCGGCTGACCGGAGGCCTGCCAATCAAGCGGCTGACCTCATTGGTGGCCGCGAGCAGCTTTGTCATGTCCACTCCGGTTTTCATCCCCAAGCCCTCGAGCATGTAGATCACGTCCTCGGTCGCGACATTACCGGTCGCGCCGGGGGCGTAGGGGCAGCCGCCGAGACCGCCGGCGGCGGAATCGATCACGCGCGCGCCCTCTTCCATCCCCGCATAGAGGTTGGCCAGCGCCTGTCCATAGGTGTCATGGAAATGCATCGCGAGCTTTTCCATCGGCACGCTACCGGCCACCGCACGCAGCAGCTGCCGCGCCTTCATCGGCGTACCGACGCCGATGGTGTCGCCGAGCGAGACCTCGTAACAACCGAGGTCCCACAGCATTTTGGCGACGTCGACGACCGCTTGCGGCTTCACCTCGCCATCAAAGGGACAGCCGAGCACGCAGGAAATATAGCCGCGCACCCTGATGCCATCGGCCTTGGCGCGGGCGACCACCGGCTTGAAGCGCTCGATCGATTCCGCGACCGAGCAATTGATGTTGGCGCGCGAAAATCCTTCCGAGGCCGAGGCGAACACGGCAATGACCTTGGCGCCGGCCGCTTGCGAGGCCTCGTAGCCCTTTTCGTTCGGCACCAGCACGTGGAATTCACTGCCCGCGATATGGCTGACGCCGCGCAACACCTGGTCCGAGCCGATCATCTGCGGGATCGCCTTCGGCGACACGAAGGCGCCGACCTCGACGGTGTGCAATCCTGCACCGATCAACGCCTCGATGAAGGCGATGCGGTCCGCGACGCTGATCGGGATCTTCTCGTTCTGCAGCCCGTCGCGCGGCCCTACTTCAATGATACGGACAGCGTCGCTCATTTCGGCCTCACGAGGCTGCAGGTTCGACTTCGGCGAGTTCGACGCCTTCGCCAACGATATCGCCGACCTTGCATTTGATCTTCTTCAACACGCCGGCAAACGGCGCGCGCAGGGTCTGCTCCATCTTCATGACTTCCAGCGTCAGGATCGCAGCCCCCTTCTCCAGCGTCGCGCCCTCCTCGGCCAGCAACGCCACCACGGTGCCCGGCAACGGCGCCACGATCTTGTCCTCGCCGACATGCTCCTCGGTCTCGCCGCCGAACGGATCGACCCAATGCAGGTCGAAGCGGCCGTTGCGGGTGCGCAGATAGAGTTCGTGGCCCTCGATCACCGCGACGACGCGGGATTTCATCCCGTCGAGCGTGAGATCAAAACCGCCATCGTCCGCCGGCGTCGTGGTGAAAACGAATTGGCGCTCGCCGATCGACAGCGTCGACGCGCCGTTGCCATAGTCCAGCGTGACCTTCTGCTCGGCGCCCTGGCTCTGGCGCAGCGCGAACGCCCGCTGCCGCTGACCGACCGGCTGCCAGCCAAAGGCCTGCCACGGCGAATGCGCCTCCTTGGCTGCGGCCTTGCGCTCCTCGACGACGATAGCGGCGACCGCTGCACAGAGTTCAAGATCGCCGCAGGCGTATTTCGGGTCCGTCAGGCCCTTCAGTTCGCGTTCGATAAAACTGGTGTCGATCGCGTTCGCCCGAACTTGCGGATGCGTCACCAGCGCCGACAGGAACGGAATGTTGGTGACGATGCCGCGGACGTCGGTTTCTTCGAGGCCGCGGTTGAGCCGTTCAATCGCCGCCTGACGGGTCGGCGCCCATGCGATCACCTTCGCGAGCATCGCGTCGTAATAGGGCGATACCGCATCGCCGCTGCGATAACCGGCATCGATCCGCAGGCCGTCAACCGCGTCCGGCGTACGCCATGTCTTGATCCGGCCGACCGAGGGCATAAAATTCTTCTGCGGGTTTTCCGCATAAACCCGCGCCTCGATGGCGTGGCCGTTCAGTTTGATCTCATTTTGAGCCAGCGGCAGCTTCTCGCCGAACGCCACCCGCAACTGCCATTCCACAAGGTCGACGCCGGTGATCAGTTCGGTCACGGGATGCTCGACCTGCAGGCGCGTGTTCATCTCGATAAAGAACACCTCCTTGCCGTCGGAGACGAATTCGATGGTGCCGGCACCGACATAATTGACCGCCGCAGCCGCCTTGCGCGCGGCGGCACAGACCGCCTCGCGCTGGGTGGCGTCCAACGTCGGCGACGGCGCTTCCTCGATCACCTTCTGATGCCGCCGCTGCAGCGTGCATTCGCGCTCGAACAGCGACAGCAGATTGCCGTGGCTGTCGCCGATGATCTGCACCTCGATGTGACGCGGGTTGAGGACGAATTTTTCGATCAGCATGCGATCGTCGCCGAACGCGGCTTTTGCTTCGCGCTTGGCACTGACGATGGCCGCCGCCAGTTCACTGGCCGAATTGACCACGCGCATGCCGCGCCCGCCGCCACCGGCCGAGGCCTTGACCAGCACCGGGAAGCCGATCTTGTCGGCGGCCTGCGCCAGCGTCGCCTCGTCCTGGGCCTCGCCGTGATAGCCGGGCACCAGCGGCACGCCGGCCTTTTCCATCAGCGCCTTGGAGCCGGATTTGGAGCCCATTGCCGTCATCATCGCGGCGGTCGGACCGACGAACACCAGGCCGGCGTCGAGGCAGGCTTGCGCGAACTCGGCATTTTCGGACAGGAACCCGTAGCCGGGGTGCACCGCTTCGGCGCCGGTCTGGCGCGCGGCCTCAATGACCCGCTCGACGTTGAGGTAGCTGTCGCGGGCCCGCGCCGGCCCCAGCAGCACGGCCTCATCGGCCATGGCGACATGCATGGCGTCGCGGTCGGCTTCGGAATAGACGGCCACGGTGCGCAGCCCCATGGCGCGGGCGGAGCGGATCACGCGGCAGGCGATCTCGCCGCGGTTGGCGATCAAGAGCGTGCGAAAACGCCGGTATAGTTTCGAGCGGTCCATCATGAGTTCCTGCATCACATCCTGAACAGGCCGAATTTCGTCGGTTCGATCGGCGCGTTGGCAGCCGCGGATAATCCAAGGCCGAGCACCAGCCGCGTGTCGGCGGGATCGATCACCCCATCATCCCACAGCCGCGCGGTGGCATAATAAGGACTGCCCTGGCTCTCATACTGAGCACGAATCGGCGCACGAAACTTCTCGTCCTCTTCGGCCGACCAGGTGTCGCCCTTCGCCTCGATACCGTCGCGCCGCACCTGGGCCAGAACCATCGACGCCTGCTCGCCGCCCATCACCGAAATGCGGGCGTTCGGCCACATCCAGAGGAAGCGCGGGCTGTAGGCCCGCCCCGACATGCCGTAATTGCCGGCGCCATAGGAGCCGCCGATCACGACGGTGAATTTCGGCACCCCGGCGGTCGCCACCGCCGTCACCAGCTTGGCGCCGTCGCGCGCGATGCCGCCGGCCTCGTATTTCTTGCCGACCATGAAGCCGGTGATGTTCTGCAGGAACACCAGCGGGATATTGCGCTGGCAGCACAATTCGATGAAGTGCGCGCCCTTCAGCGAGCTTTCGCTGAACAGGATGCCGTTATTGGCGATGATGCCGACCGGATAGCCCCAGATATGGGCAAAGCCGCAGATCAGGGTCGTGCCGTAGAGCTTCTTGAATTCGTCGAATTCGGATCCATCCACCACCCGCGCGATGATGTCATGGACGTCGAACGGCTTGCGGCCGTCGGCGGAAACCACGCCGTAGATTTCTTCCGCCGGAAACCGCGGCTCGCGCGGCTCGCGCATGTTGAGTGTGGCGCGCGTCGGCGGTTTCAGCGTGGCGACGATACGCCGCGCAATCCCGATCGCATGGGCGTCGTTCTGCGCGTAATGGTCGGTGACGCCGGATTGCCGCGAATGCACGTCGGCGCCGCCGAGTTCTTCGGCCGTGACCACCTCGCCGGTCGCGGCCTTCACCAGCGGCGGTCCGCCGAGGAAGATCGTGCCCTGGTTGCGCACGATGATGCTCTCGTCCGACATCGCGGGCACATAGGCGCCGCCGGCCGTGCAGGAGCCCATCACAATGGCGATCTGCGGAATGCCTTGTGCCGACATCTGCGCCTGGTTGTAGAAGATGCGGCCGAAATGCCGCTCGTCGGGGAAGATCTCGTCCTGCAGCGGCAGGAATGCGCCGCCGGAATCGACCATGTAGACGCAGGGCAGATTGTTCTGCCGCGCGATGTCCTGCGCGCGCAGATGCTTCTTCACGGTCATCGGATAGTAAGTGCCGCCCTTGATGGTGGCGTCGTTGGCGACGATGACGCATTCGCGGCCCGAGATGCGCCCTACCCCGGTGATGACGCTGGCGGAATGGACGTCGCCGCCATAGAGGCCGTGGGCGGCCAGCGGCGACAATTCGAGGAACGCGGTCCCGGGATCGACCAGCAGGTCGACACGCTGGCGCGCCAGCATTTTGCCGCGCGAGGTATGCCGCGCGCGCGAGGTCTTGCCGCCGCCGCCGGCAACCACCTTGAGTTTTTCACGGAGGTCGGCGACGAGGCCGCGCATCACTTCAGCGTTGCGGGCAAAATCGGCGGATGTGGGATCGATCGTTGAATGAAGCGACATGGCCTATCGTTTCTTTGAGTGACGGGCGGTGGTGCGTGGGCCTCTAGGACTAACGGGACAAGACCTCTCGCGAAACGGCGCGACAGGCTGTACCATCTTTGCGGTGAAGTGTCCCGGCAGCCGGGATTGACGGCCCGTTTGCAGGATGACGTCTCCTCCGAATTAAAAACGATCATACGTTTTTTTAATGGAGCCGCAAGAGGATGGTCATCATTTTCGATTTTCCGCCAAAATGTCACGTTATGCCGTTGAAATTCCTCACATCTCATGCAATAAACATACGGTCGTTTGTATCTTTACAGGCGACTTATTCGACCGCCCGGGGACCAAAATGGCACGCACGATCGGCTCTTATGGTCCGAAGACGCTGGAAGCGATCCGCAAGGCCGGACTGCGCCTGATCTTCGAACAGGGCTATTCCGCGATGAGCCTGCGCGACCTCGCCGCCGAGGTCGGGATCCAGGTGGGGTCGCTGTACAATCATATCAGCACCAAGCAGGAACTGCTGTTCGAGCTGGTGCAGGACCACGTCAACGAGCTCATTCGTCAGCTCGATCTCGCGCTGGAAGGAAAGCAAAGTCCGGAGGAAAAGCTCCGCGCCTTCGTCGCATTCCACGTCACCTACCACATGAGCCGCAAGCGCGAGGTCTTCATCGCCAATTCCGAGCTGCGCAGCCTGGAGCCGAAGAACTATGAGGCGATCGTGGCGCTGCGCAGCGCCTATGAGGCGCGGCTGGCGCGTATCCTCTCGGAGGGCGTTTCCGAAGGCGCCTTCGAAGTCGTTGACGTGAAGGTGGCGACGTTTGCGATCCTGGCGCTCCTGACCGGCCTCTGCACCTGGTACCGGCCGGGCGGACGCCTGACCAGGGACGCGATCATCGCCGCCCATGAGAAACTCGTGCTGTCGGGCGTGACGCCGCAGGCCGCGAGCGCCCCTGCCCGCAGCATCCGCAAGCCACGGCGCGTTGCAGCCGTCTAGCAGCGGCGGACTCTTGAGCGCGAACGAGCAGCCATGACAGCCAATCACAAGCTCGACGACATCGACCTGAAGATATTGTCCGAGCTCCAGAAGGATGGACGCATCCGGATCAACGAACTGGCCAGTCGTGTCGGCCTCTCCCTGCCGCCTTGCCTGCGGCGCGTGCGCTCCCTGCGCAGCCGCGGCGTGATCAAGGCGATCCGCGCCACGATCGACGAGAAGGTGCTCGGCTACGAGGTCGTGTCGTTCGTATCGATCCAGCTGGCGAGCCAGGCCAAGGCGACGCTGGAAGCGTTCGAAGCCTCGATTGCGACCTTGCCGCTGGTTCTGCAAAGCTGGCGCATCTCGGGAGAAGCGGACTTTTTACTCAAATGCGTTGCGCCCGATGTCGAGGGGATGCATCAGCAGCTTCGGCAGTTCGCCGCCATGCCCGAGGTCCGGACCATCAGAAGCCTGCCGGTCCTTGGCGTCGCGAAGGATGCGCCCTTGCCGATCCCGGGGGATCCGACGCCCCGAACCGATCCCTAACGCTTCAATGGGTTCAGGACTTAATGGGTTCAGGACTTGGTGGCTTCAGGACTTAGTGGGTCCAGGGCTCGCCGCGCCGGAACGCGAAATTATCGGCATAGGCGACCTGCCGGTGCGCGGAGTCCTTGGGTTCGATCACCTGATAGGGAATGCCCTTGCGCTCGCAATAGGCCACCGCGTCTTCCTTGGTATCGAAGCGGAGCGTGAGCTGCTGCTTCATGTCGCCGGATGAGGTCCACCCCATCAGCGGTTCAATGGCCCGGGGCTGCTCGGGCTCATAGTCGAGCTGCCACTCCCGGGTCTTGGCCCTCCCCGATTGCATCGCGT
Source organism: Bradyrhizobium sp. AUGA SZCCT0182 (assembly GCF_018130185.1). Taxonomy (NCBI): domain Bacteria; kingdom Pseudomonadati; phylum Pseudomonadota; class Alphaproteobacteria; order Hyphomicrobiales; family Nitrobacteraceae; genus Bradyrhizobium; species Bradyrhizobium sp. AUGA SZCCT0182. The sequence goes on from NZ_JAFCLY010000009.1 coordinate 164,613, forward strand.
TTTTGGCAGGTTTAAAAATGCGTGCGGTCATGGATGGTCGGGTCCTCAGAGATATGCGACATCAGATATGCGACTTAACGACATGCGACTTAACGACAGGGGTACTTGGAGAGTTTTGGCGGAAACCGCCGGGATAGTATAAATACACCTTTCAGGGATTTGATCGGTGATTCCATAACCCCGGATGTACCATTTCCGGACCGGTATAGTCATTATGCTGCACTGTGACAATCTTCGTCCGCCCTGCGGCCAGGGTATGGTTCGAGGCCTGATTCAAGGCTTGGTCCTGCGGCGCGATCGTCCCGACAGCATCACATCGAAGCGGCTCCCATGAAAATCAACGCCACCCTGCCCGAAAAAGGACGCGACCTCCGGCTCGACCTGTTTCGCGGGGTTGCAAACTGGGCGATCTATCTGGATCACATCCCGGACAACGTGGTGAACTGGATCACGACCCGCAACTACGGCTTCAGCGACGCGGCCGACCTGTTCGTTTTCATTTCCGGATATACTGCCTCCTTCGTCTATGCCCGGATGATGCTCGACCGCGGCTTCATCGTCGGCGCCACGCGGCTGACCAAGCGCGTCTGGCAGCTCTACGTCGCCCATATCATCCTGTTCGTGATCTATATCGCCTCGATCAGCTACCTCGCGCTGCGGTTTGGCGATTCCGAGCTCGTCAACGAGTTCAACGTCGTCGGCCTGGTCGACAACGCAACCGAAACGTTGCGCCAAGGCTTGTTCCTGAAGTTCAAGCCGGTCAATCTCGACGTGCTGCCGCTCTACATCGTGCTGATGGGGCTGTTTCCGCCGGTGCTGTGGATGATGCTGCGCCAGCCCAACTGGACCATGGTCGCCGCGATCGTGCTGTGGCTGGTGTCGCGGCAGACCGGCTGGAACCTGGCGGCCTATCCCGCCGGAACCTGGTACTTCAACCCGTTCGCCTGGCAGGTGTTGTTCGTGTTCGGCTCCTGGTGCGCGCTCGGCGGCGCCCGGCGGTCGGCGGCGGTGATCAATCACCCGCTGACGCTGTATTTCTGTATCGCCTACCTGCTGTTGGGGCTGGTCATGACGATGGCCGGCAGGTTTCCGGATTTCGGAAACATGTTCCCGCATTGGCTCTATTCGATGTTCAATCCGAACGACAAGACCAATCTGGCGCCCTACCGCTTCATCCATTTCGTGGTGATCGTGATCATGGTGATCCGGTTCATCCCGAAGGATTGGCCGGCGCTGGAATGGAGAATATTCGATCCGCTGGTGGTCTGCGGCCAGCAATCGCTCGCGGTGTTCTGCGTCGGCGTGTTCCTCTCGTTCGTCGGGCACTTCCAGCTGTCGCTAAGTTCCGGTTCGCTGTTCGCGCAGATCTTCGTCAGCGTAACCGGCATCGCGATCATGACCATCGTCGCCTACTACATTTCCTGGTCGAAACGGCAGGACAAGCCGCTGCCCAAGCCGGTGGCGCCGAAAGCCGCCTGACCGCGGCGGCTTGATCCGGGTGCCTCAGCTTAGAAAACGGCCACCTTTAGGCCGGCCGGGCGGTCGCTGACACCAGGTTCCTCACGTCGTCGTAGGTATCGACCAGCGGTCCGACGATCTTGTGCATGGCGGTCTTCGATACCACCGTATCGTGCATGATCAGATGGTCGACCCCCGTGGTCAGGAAGCAGGCCACAGCATCGCGCGGCGTTTCGACGATCGGCTCGCCCTTGATGTTGTATGACGTGTTGATCAGCACGGGAACGCCGGTCAGCGCGTCGAACTCCTTCAGCAACTGGTACAGCCTCGGATTGGTCGCTTCGCGCACGGTCTGGACGCGCGCCGTACCGTCGACATGCACGATCGCCGGAATCTTGTCGCGCCATTCAGGGCGAACCGGTTTCGCAAGCAGCATGAACGGCGAATCCGCGTCGCCCTCGAAAATGTCCTTCATCCGCTCGGCCAATACGATCGGCGCGAACGGGCGGAACGCCTGGCGGTGCTTGACGCGGCTGTTCAGGATGTCCTTCATCTCGGGCTTGCGGGGATCACCGAGCAGGCTGCGGTTGCCGAGCGCCCGCGGGCCGAACTCCGAGCCGCCCTGAAACCAGCCGATCACCCGCTGATCGGCGAGCAACTTCGCGGTATCGCGGCAAATATTGTCGCTGCGTCTCGCGTCGATCTGGATGCGCACCAGAAACCGCTGCAGCGCAGCCGTGACATCCGCATCGCTATAGGGTTTGCCGATATAGGAATGCTCCATGACGAAGTTGCGGCGCTGCTTCAGGATCTCGAGCCAGCCATAATACGCGCAACCGATCGCAATGCCGTCATCGCCGGTCGCCGGCTGGATCCAGATATTGTCGAAACCGGCTTCACGGGCGAGCCGGCCATTGGCCACGCAGTTCAGGGCGACACCACCGGCCATCGTCAGGTTCTTGGCGCCGGTCGTTTCGCGAAGCCAGCGGGCGCGGGCGAGCAGCACGTTCTCGGTATCGTCCTGCACCCGCCAGGCCAGATCCTCCCAGTGCCGCATCGCCGGGTGCTTTTCCCAGTTGCCGCCGTCCTGGACGTAGGGCTGCTTGAGTTCGGTGGTCCAGTGCGGAACCTGCAGCTTGCCGTCGGTCAGCCCCATCAGGCTCTTGACCGCGTTGTGGCGGCCATAGGGCGCGAGCCCCATCAGCTCGCCGCATTTGTTCCAGTCGCCGAAAATGTAGGTCGACGCCCGGCTGTAGAGCGCGCCCATCCCCGGCATGTTGTAGAATTCATCGCTCAGGAAGCCGCGGTCCGGCTCCATGAAAACCTTCTTCAGGCATTCGAGCGTCGATCCCTTGAACTTGTAATAGCTCTCGGATTCGCGCGCGAGCGGCGTTGCGGTGTCGCTCGAGGGATAGGACTCCATGACATCGGACTGATAGCTGCCGACGCCATCGACGATCATCACCACGCCCTCCTCGAACGGCGATACCGCGAACGCGCTGTAGGCGTGCGCCAGATGGTGGGAGATCGTCACCACCTTGTCCTGACGCGACAGGTACAACGGGTGCTTGGCCGCGTCGTCCCGTTCGAATTCGGGAAGGAAGCCCGGCGCGTCAAAATAGACCAGCCGTTCTTCCATTTCCCCCACCGGCATGATGTAGCAATTGCGAACGATCAGATCGATATCATCCAGCGTGATGCCTTCAGCCTCGAGGCAATAATCGATCACCTCCTTGTAAAAGCCGGACGCATGCTTGACCCGCGTGATCCGCTCCTTGGCGATCGCGAATGCGATGACGCCGTCACGCAACAGGCAGGCGCTCACATCATGGTCGTAGGTGTTCAGGCCGAGAACATAGGTGTGCTGTTTGGGCATGGATACTCTTTAAGGCGGGGGACCGTCGTGCGCGAGATGTCGACTTCAAGTTGTTGGCGTGGGCTTGCTCGGTTTCTTGCCTGATTTCTCGGCTGGTTTGTCGTGCCGAGTTTTCGTTTCGGTAATTCTGCAGTGCACAATCGTCGGACAGAAAGATGAACGAAGATGAACAAAGATGAACAAAGATTAACGGCGCGACGCGAGAATTCGTCGCAAGCCGGAGTGTAACTTGACCTTATCTTTCCATCTTAATAAAGTCCCGAATTGCCGGAAGAACCTTAGTAAAGATATTATCTTAGCTCATCTGAACCGAAAGCATTTTCGAGCGTCTAAGTTTGATAGTGCGGAAAAGTCCAGGTGGTTTTGAAAGTGACCGGGAGATTCTAGAATGGCTAAACGCTACAATATCCTGACGCGTTGTCTTGCAGCGCTCGCCCTGTTGTTCGTCTACGTCGCCAGTACGTCTGCCATTCTGGTAGGTGCAACGACCTCGCCGGCGGAAGCCCGCGGTGGAAGAGGCCGTGGCGGCGGATGGGGCCGCGGCGGTGGTCGTGGTTTCTATCGCGGCGGTGGCTGGGGTCGTGGATATGGCCGTGGCCGAGGCTATGGCTTCTACGGTGTTCCCGTGGTTCGTGGCGGACCGCGTTGCTGGTGGAATGCCTACGGCGTTCGCGTCTGCAGGTATTATTGATACCGGACTGATCGGCGAAATTTACGCCACGGTCTAAACAATACTCAGGTGTGCCGGACAACCGGCACGCCTTTTTCTTTGCCGCCAATTTGACACCTCCACTGCGCGATATGTGGCTAGCTTGATAAGCCACCTGTTCGATATGAGCGCGCTGCGCTCAATCGATATGCGCAGTCTCTGCGTTGCGCGCGCGACCGCTGTTGTAAGTGTCAGCGCGCCGGCACCGAGGATGAAGCCGCGGCGGGGTTGAGATCGACGAAGCGGACTCACTCCCGCAGAAGCATCCGCCAACGGGCTGGACGCAATTCCATCATGAATTCCTCTCGGCCTTTCTCGCTGGCGATGGATCTATCCGTCGAGAATAGCGACGGCCCGGGTCCAGCCCGCCGAGGCGCGTTCGATCTTCACCGGGAAGCAGGACACCATGAACTCGGTCGATGGCAGTTGCTCGAGGTTGTGCAACTTCTCGATGTGGCAATAGCCGATGTGACGGCCGGCCTTGTGGCCTTCCCAGATCAGGCTGGCGTCCTTGGTCTCGGCATATTTCTGCGCGGTGTAGACGAACGGCGCATCCCAGCTCCAGCCGTCGATGCCGGTCAGCCGCACGCCGCGCTCCAGAAGATACATCGTCGCCTCATAGCCCATGCCGCAGCCCGAGGTGACGTAATCCTGTTGGCCATATTTCATGCCGGCGCTGGTGTTAACCACCACGATTTCCAGCGGCGACAGCGTATGACCGATACGCTTGAGCTCGTTCTCCACGTCCTTGGCGGTCGCCACATAGCCGTCGGCAAAATGCCGGAAGTCGAGCTTCACCCCCGGCTGCAGGCACCATTCCAGCGGCACTTCGTCGATGGTCCAGGATCGCTCGCCCCGGTTCATGGTGGGATGGAAGTGCCAGGGCGCATCCAGGTGGGTGCCGTTGTGGGTCGAGAGCTGCACCTGCTCGACCGCCCAGCCCTGCCCGTCCGGCAGGTCTTCGGCCTTCAGCCCGTCAAAGAACTGCAGCATGCGCGGCAGGCCCTGCTGGTGGTCGATGTACTGGATGGTCGGGTGACCGCCCGGCGGATCGGCGGGTACATCGTTTTGCAGGGGAACAGAGATATCGATCAACTTACGCGCCATTGGCGTTTCCTCGCTGAATGTTTTTGGTTCTTGTTGTGGTGGCGTGGTCGCGGCGGCCTATTGCCGTTCGACCCGGTTCTTCAGGATACCGATCTTTTCGACTTCGAGCTCGATGCTGTCGCCGTGTTCGAGATACCAGCCGAGTTCCAGTCCGCAGCCATTGCCGACCGTGCCGGAGCCGATGAATTCGCCGGGCATCAGGGTCTCGTCCTTGGTGACATGGGCGATAATCTCCTCGAATGAAAACAGCATTCCATCGGAAACCCCTTGCGAGCGCATCTTGCCGTTGACGCGCACTTCCATCTTGAGCTTGTAGGGGTCTCCGATTTCGTCCGGCGTGATGATCCACGGTCCCATCACATTGCCGCCATCGAAACTCTTGCCTTTTGCGGGGCCGAGCCGCCCCTCCATTTCGATACGCTGGGCGTCGCGCGCAGAAAAGTCGTTGAAGATCGTATAACCGAAGATGTGATCCTTGGCTTTTGCAGCGGAAATATCGGCACCCTTGTTCTTGGTGATGATGCCGAATTCGCATTCATAATCCATCACCTGACTGTAGCGCGGCCACTTTACGGTGGTGTTGGTGCCGCGGACGCTGAAGCGGTTGGTGATGTAATAGATCGGCTGCTTGCGATAGACCTCCGGCAATTCGCCGAGCGGCTCGGCCTCGATCCGCGCCAGTTCCGCCATGTCGTTCCTGGCGCGTGCGGCGAGCTTGAGCTGGCCGCGCGGGGCCTGGAGAATGTGCAGCGGGAACGACATGCCGTCCCGCATCTGCCGCGGCTCCGGGATCGGGGCGAGGATATCGGCCGTTGCAGCGGACACCGACAAGGTTTCGTCCTTGCCGTGCTTGTCGAACACGGCCGATGCCTGTTCGAGCGCGCCTTCGCCGGCATCGATCAGGGCAAGCATGGAAACGAAGGCCGGATTGGCGGCGCCGTTCCGGCTGGCGGCCGCGGCGAGATCGAACAATTTGCCGTCACCGGAGTGCACGATCCCGAGCTTTTCCCGACCGTCGGATTTGAATGTTGCGAGTTTCATTGTGTGCCGCCTCTTGCTTTTGGATGGAATATATGATCAAAAAAAATATCGATAATCAAGCACCAAAAATGTAAACCGGGGAGATGGCGGTGAAAACGATCCTTGCAACCTTTGCGGTCAGCCTGGCGCTGGCGGGAGCTGCCGTCGCACAGGCCAAGATTCAGGTCGGTTGCACGGCGACGTCGGATTGCGCCTCCGCCATGGTGGCGATCGACGAAGGCATCTTCAAAAAGCACGGGCTTGAAGTCGAGATGACGCCGATCGGCATCAATTCGAACATCCCCGCCGCGATCCTTTCCAACTCGATTCAGATCGGTGGTCCAACCTCGACCGTGTTCCTGCAGGCCGTCGACGGCGGCCTCGACCTCGTCGCCATCGCCGGCGCGAGCGTGATGAGCCCGGTGAACCAGGACAGCATCGCCGCCTTCGTCCGCAACGGCATTACCATCAAGGAGCCGAAGGATTTTGTCGGCAAGAAAGTCGGTGCGCCCGGCCTCAACGCCTTCCTGCATGTGCTGTTCGTAAAGTGGCTGGTGGACAAAGGTGTCGATCCCAGACGCGTCAATTTCGTCGAGGTCACCTTCCCGACCATGGCCGACATCATCAAGTCCGGCGGCGTCGATGCCGTGCTCACGGCCGAGCCGTTCGTGACGCGTATGCTGAACGCAGGATTGGGCTCGGTCGGCGCGCGTTATGCAGCCGAGCTCGCGCGCACTGAGCCGATCATTTTCTACGCGGCATCCCGCGAATGGGCCGACAAGAACGCCGTCGCGATCAAGAAATTTCGCGATGCGATCGCTGAATCTGCGCTGATCGTCAATGGCGATCGCGACAAGGCCTCCGCGTCGATTGCCAAATTCACCAAGCAGCCGATCGAATTGGTCAAGGCGACGCCCCCGAACCAATCCGAGCCGGTGCTTAAGCCCGAGCAGTTGAGCTGGTGGATCGAGGTGATGTCGTCGCAGAAAATGCTGCAATCCAGGCTCGATACCGCCAAACTGGTCCTGAAGTGAGGCTGTTGCAATGTCGACTACCGAGCGCAATTCGACCCAACCCGCGACTGAGGCCGCAACCTTAAGCGAGCGCGCCGCCACGCTGGTCGAGCACGACATACTGGCCGGGCATCTCGCGCCGGGATCGCGGCTTGGGATCATCGATCTGGTTCAGCGCTATGAGATCGGCGCGACGCCGCTGCGCGAAGGATTGTCGCGGCTGATGTCGCGCGGGCTGATCGTCGGAACCGGACAGCGAGGCTTTCGCGTTGCGGACGTCAGCCGCGAAGATCTGCACGATATCACCGTGATGCGGACCGCGGTCGAGATCGAGGCCATCAGGCTGGCGATTACCCATGGCGACGATGCCTGGGAGGCCGGCATCGTCAGCACGCTGCACCAGATGCGCCGGCACATCGAGCGGACCGGCGATGAATTCCGCGAAGGCGCCGAGGATTTCGACCGGCTGCACAAGGGTTTCCACACCGCGCTACTGACCGGCTGCGGCTCCAAGCGGCTGCTATCAGCGCATTCCGATCTCTACGACCAGGCGTACCGCTACCGCCGCGTGATGATGCGCTCCCTCGACAGCGGCAAGAAATTCGTGCGCGTCCACCAATTGCTCGCCGACCGCGTTCTTTCCCGCGATATCGCCGGCGCGCAGGCGATGCTGGAGGCGCATCTGCGTTCGACGATCGACATCGTCTATCCCACTGGAAGCGAGAGCTGACGCCATGGCAAACGCTGCAAAACGCTTCGAAGTCATTCCCGGCCAGACGAGACCGCAGATCGCGTTCACCGGCGTTACGCTCCGGCTCGGTGGCAAGACCATCATCGAGAATTTGAGCCTTGGGGTCCGGCCCGGGGAATTCCTCTGCGTCGTCGGTGCGTCCGGTTGCGGCAAGACCACCGCGCTGCGGCTGGCGGCGGGGCTCTACCAGCCGACCAGCGGCAAGGTGGATTTCGACGGCCAGCCGATGCTGCATCCGCGGCGCGAGATCGCCATCGTCTTCCAGGATTACGGCAAGGCGCTGCTGCCGTGGCGCACCGCGGCCGGCAATGTGTCGCTGGCGCTCGAAGCCGGCGGAATGCCGGCCGCCGAGCGCCCTGCCCGCATCGAGGAATTATTGCGCACGGTCGGCCTGCCTGGCCATGCCGGCAAATATCCCGCAGAAATGTCCGGCGGCATGCAGCAGCGGCTGCAGATCGCACGATGCCTGGCGCAGGAACCGAAGACGCTGCTGATGGACGAACCGTTCGGCGCGCTCGATGCGATGACACGGCAGGGCTTGCAGGACGAGGTGCTGGCGCTGGTGGCTGCAAGCGGCGCCACCGTGATCTTCGTGACGCATGATCTGGACGAGGCCATCTATCTCGGCGACCGCGTCATCGGCCTGTTGCCGCATCCCGGTCGGATCGGCATCGAGCTTGCGGTCAATTTGCCGCGGCCGCGCGATCAGCTTTCGACCCGCGAACACCCGGAATTCCTGCGCTTACGGCGGCAGTTGTTCGACTTCATCAAGGCGACCGAACAGTGACGACGGATAAGGCCAAGGAGAAAGTTAAGGCGCTGTTGCTGCCGATGGCGGTGCTGCTCGCCTTCGAGGCCTGGGCGCGCGCGACGCATCTGCAAAGCGACAGCCTGGCGCCACCAAGCGAGATCGCGATGGCGCTCGCCGGCGCCTTTGCCGACTTCTCAATCCTCACAGCGACGCGCGACACGTTGTTCTCGACCTTTGCGGGCCTTGCCATCGGCACCGTCATCGGGCTGGCACTCGGCATTGCCTTTGGGATTTCAGACACGCTCAACCGCCTGATGGAAGTTACGGTCGAGGCAATCCGACCGATCCCGTCGATCGCCTTGCTGCCGATCGCGCTGATTGCACTCGGGTTCGGCTATCGCATGGAAATCGTGATCGTGGCGTTCGCCTGCGTCTGGCCGATCCTGATCCTGAGCCGGGCGGCGGTACGCAGTATCGAACCGCGGCTGATGGAAGTATCGCGGGCGCTGCGGCTACCCGCCGCGCAACGGGTCTGGAAGATCATTATCCCCGCAGCGCTGCCGCGGATCTTCGTGGCGTTCCGGCTGTCGGCCGGTATCGCGCTGATCGTAGCCGTCACGGTCGAAATCGCGATCAATCCACTGGGGCTGGGTGCAGGCATCATGCTGGCGCAGCAGGCGCTGCGCCCCGACCTGATGCTGGCCTATCTGGTCTGGATCGGCGTCATTGGCTACGCCCTGAACATCCTGCTGGTGGTGGCGCAGCACCGCCTGTTCGGCCGCGCCGCGTTGAGCGGAGACAGCGCATGAACCGTATCGCGACGATCTGGCTCTGGCGCGCCGCAAGCTTTGCAGTCGCCGCTTCCTTCATTGCGCTGTGGCAATTGATCGCCAATCTGAAGCTGGTCTCGCCGGTGTTCCTGCCGGGCCCGGACCGTGCCTGGGCCTCGCTGATGCGCGGATTTTCCAACGGCGATCTCTGGAGCAAGCTCGCCGGCACGCTCGAGCACATGGCCTATGGCTGGCTCGCCGCATCGATCGCCGGTATCGCGATCGGCGCGATCATCGGTTCGTCGCGGATAATGCGGACCTATGTGGCACCGTCGCTGGAGTTTTTGCGGCCGTTGCCGGTATCGGCCATCATCCCGGTCGCGATTGCGATGCTGGGGCTGACCCAGGCGATGGCGCTGTTCGTGATCGCCTTCGGTGCGATCTGGCCGATCATGCTGGCGACGATCCACGGCTTTGCGGCGGTCGAACCCCGCCTCTACGAGGTGGCGCGCTCGCTGCAGATGTCGCGGCTGGCGGTCATCCTCAAGATCGCGCTGCCGTCCGCCAGCCCCGACATTCTCGCCGGCATGCGCCTCAGCCTGACGGTGGCGCTGATCCTGTCGGTGGTCTGCGAAATCCTCGCCGGCCTCGACGGTCTCGGCCATTGGGTGCTGCTCTCGGCCAGAGCCTTCCGCTCGGCCGATCTGTTCGCCGGCGTCATCCTGCTCGGCGTGACCGGTTATGTAACGTCGGTGGCGATGTCGATGGCCGAACATCGCCTGCTGGCATGGCAGGCCTCGCAGCGGTAACGGAACAGCGTAAGAACCACGGGCCAGAATCGCGAGGAAAACGTCAGAATCACTTTGAGTAATTTCAAAGGGTTAGTTGGTCGGGGCAGCTGGATTCGAACCAACGACCTGCAGTACCCAAAACTGCCGCGCTACCAGGCTGCGCTATACCCCGATTGGTGCTGGGAATGGACGTCGATACACGCTTGGGACCTCGCCAGCAAGGCACTGGAGGCCCCAAGCTCAGGTTCAAATGGTGGCCCCATTCTACTTTGCATGGGGTTGTTTTCGAGATTTTTTGTCCGGACCCTGCGATGGCCGCCGCAGAGGCGCCGGGCAGCTTGTCAGCGGCCGTTGAACAGGGGGTGCGCCACCCGGTCGCCGGGCCTGATGCCGTATTTTTGCGCCGTGCCGGCGATCACCTCCAGCACGCCCTTGGCGAGCCCGCCCGACGAGATGATCTTGGTCGACATCGGCTCGGTATTTTCCGCGATCCTCAGGATGCGGCCATCGGCGCGGATGAAGATCATGTCGAGCGAGATGTAGGTGTTCTTCATCCACATCGAGATCTGCTGTTCGGGGGAGAAATCGAACAGCATGCCTTTGCCGTCGGGCAATTCCTTGCGGTGCATCAGCCCGGTGGTCTTCTCCTCTTCGGTGGTCGCCATCTCGACCGAAAACACCTGCACGCCGGACTTGGTGGCGATCTCGAGCGGATGGAAGCTCGCTGCCTGCGCGGTTGCGCCAAGGCTTGCCAACATGCCTAGCCCGACGATCAGCGACGTCACCAACCGTCCGCGCCGACCGGTCCGCGCAACCATCGAAACCAAATTCATAACAACACTCACGCCGGACATCAGGATGATCCAGGAGGATTTAGGGGGCCATTGCCGGGAAATCCTAACCCGATGATTGCGGCAAAGGCCAGAGGCCGGCGCACGCACAGGCACCGAGCGGCTCACGATTCCGTCAGGTGACAGGCCCGGACAGCGGATACGGGCGGTTAGTGCGACGACAGCGCCGACGGCCCGGTCTCGGGGTGGATCTCCGCGGCCATCATGCCCTTGGAGCCGGGCCCGAACCGCACCAGCACGTACTGGCCAGGCCGCAGCTCGGTCATGCCGAAGCGGCGCAGCGTCTCCATATGCACGAAGATGTCAGGCGTCCCCTCGCCGCAGGTCAGGAAGCCGAAACCGCGCAGCCGGTTGAACCATTTGACCTGCGCGCGCTCCAGACCTGAGGTCGGCGTAACGCTGACATGGGTCCGCGGCGGCAGCATCTGCGCCGGATGGATCGCAGTGGACTCATCCATCGAGACGATGCGGAAGGCCTGATAGCCCTTGGCGCGTTGCACGCACTCGACCACCAGCCGCGCACCTTCATACGCGGTCTGATAGCCATCGCGGCGCAGCACCGTGACGTGCAACAGCACGTCGGGCCAGCCATTGTCGGGAACGATGAAGCCGTAGCCTTTCGAGGCGTCGAACCATTTGATGACGCCGGATATTTCGACAAGGTTGGCGGCCGCATCGCCAAGACCCGAAAGAGCATCCATCGCCGGATCGCGCTCGGCGCCGGCAGAGAATTCACTTGGTCCAAGCCTGTTCTGCCCCGTCCCGCCTGACGGCGGCCCCCCGAGCTTCTTGGACTCAAATCCGTCCGACCCCATGACCCCGGACCTCACACATTCATTTGCGGCCCGCTATCGCCGTAGCGTACCGGAACACGCGCCCATCCATGACCACTCATGATAACGCCGCGCGAATCTCTCGAATCAAAAGATAACACTCCCGCATGCGGCGCATAGCTAAAAAAACAATTCAGGCGGGAACTATGAACAGGCTTGCACAGCTTCGAATCAATTGCAGATCAATTGCCTACAAATGGTCCAAGCGTCTCTCCGATGTCGTGCCGGATCACGAGATCGGCGACATCGTCCTGTTCGGTCGGCTCGTTATTGATGATGACGAGCTTGGCGCCGCAGTTCTTGGCCATCAGCGGAAAACCTGCGGCCGGCCAAACCACTAGCGAGGATCCGATGGCGAGGAACAGGTCGCAATGCTGGGCCAGTTCCGTGGCGCGGCGCATCGCGTCTTCCGGCATCGCCTGTCCAAACGAAATGGTCGCGGTCTTGACCGGTTCGTCGCAAACCGTGCAATCGGGCGCGCCGCCGGTCTCGTCAAAGCGCGCTTTGACCCAGGGCAGATCGTAGGCCTGCCCACAGCCGATGCAGCGGGCGTAGGTCGTGTTGCCGTGCAGTTCGACCACATCGTCGGCCTTGAAACCGGACGTCTGGTGCAGATTGTCGATGTTCTGGGTGATGATCGCGGGGATCTTGCCGGCCTTGTAGAGCGACGCCAGCGCCCGATGCCCGCGGCCGGGTTTCGCCGCGGCAAAGGTCGGCTCCATCGCAAAGCGCCGCCGCCAAGCCTCGTCACGGGCGTCGGAACTGGCGACAAACTCGTCGAACGGAATCGGACGATTGCGAGTCCACAATCCACCAGGCGAGCGGAAATCGGGAATGCCGCATTCGGTCGAGATGCCGGCGCCGGTAAAGGGAACGATGGACGATGCCGCGGCGATCATGTTGCCGAGCTGTTCGACGCCGCTGCGAAGGTCTGGTGCGATCACGTCAACATCCGATTTTTCAAAGCGTTTGCAAGCGGAAGCCTGCCCCGCAACGGAAAACACGTCAAACAAAATTGGCCGCGTCGACGATAGCGCGGCCAATCGGATTGGCTGTTCGGTCGGCCCCCGCACAACCGAACGTCGGCCGCGCGTCACCAAGCAGGCATCATCAGGCGGCTTTGGCGACGGGCTCCTTGGGTTCCCGCACCTCGTCGGTCTTCTTGACCTTGGCGACGGGCGCGCTCTCCGTTTTCTTCGCAGGCTTGCCGTATTGCGCGAGTTTTTCCAGTTCCGCCTCGAGCTCGGCGCGGCGCACAGCGACCTTCTCGAACAGCTTGTCGGTGGCGTGCTCGCGCAGTGCGGCGAGTTCTTCGATGCTCAGTGAATCCAGATCGATCTTTGCCATTGGAACCTCCGGTTTGCTTGTCGCTACCGGGAAGGTGCGCAAGCAACAAGCGGCGCACGGGCCTTATCCACCGCCATCGCTTTGCAAACAGACGACCACAATCCCGCAACGCGGCTTCCCAATTCACGCCCCAATCGCAACCGTCAATGGCAACCGGGACGACTCAAAAACACGACTCCAAAAAGGATGGGCAATGAACGAACAGGACGACAGGCTCGCGCGTGCGCGCGAGGAAATCGCAGCACGGGTCGCGAGCTTCAAGGCCACGCAGGAAAAATTCGAACGCGAGCGCGAGGAATATTACGCCACCACGCTCGGCAAAGCCTGGAGCGGATTTAACCGCCCATCGTTCTGGAGCTAGCGCCAAAGTCCGATCGGCAAAAAGCCCGGGGCGATGCTCCGGGCTTTTTTGTAAGTCCGCCACCAGGCGGAACCGGCAAGCCATTTTCGCCAAAAAGTTTTCGGAGCGCCGGGAACGAACCCTGCGGATGCGCATTCTCAGCTCAAGTGCAGCAACCTTGCCAGAGGTGAAAGCATGAAAGACCCCGTCAGCGTCTTCGGAGGCTGGCGGGGTTTTTCATTTCGCGGCTGGCAGGCCCTGCCCTCAAAATATCCTCGCCAAACCAGCACGAAGGAACCAATTGCGGCCCCGGGAATTTGTTCCCGAAAGAGGTGCAACGATGCCCCCATGGCTGGAAGTTCTGCTGAACGTGATCGCGTTTGCCGGCTTTATCGGCATCGCCAAATATCACAAACCGCGCGGCGAAAAATTGCCGTACCGCTAGAGGGAGCGAAGTGGATACCGGTTCGCATGAAGAAAACGCGTCAAAACAAGAGTCTAGTGCTTCGGTTCTGATTCAATCAGAGCCGATAATGCTCTAGGCGTGGGATCCTAGTTCGCCTTGTGCGGCTCGCCCGCCGTCCGGACCAGCCTGTCAGCTTTGACCAGCACATGTCCGGTTTCCGGTTGCGACCGCAGTGAAAAACTGATGCCGACGAAGGCCAGGCAAAACAGCAGCCCGACCACCATCACGCGTCGGTGGGTCGGCTTGTCGGCGTTATGAAACGAAGGGACCATGGCAGCTTCCTCCAGCCATCCCTAGCGCAACCTCTGATAAGCACAACGCAATCCCGGTCTTAACCTAACTGAATAGGGTTATTGGAGCTCCGGAAAGGGATCGTTGACCTCGCCGGTTGGCGCGCGCACCCGCACCGATCCTGTACGCACGTACTTGTCCGCAGCAAATCCACAGCCAAATCACAGGCCGCAAAACGGGTTTTCAGGCGTTGCGCCCAATGCTTGCTGCGCACCCGTCCACACCCCGGCGGACAGAAGGCATCGAGCTTTCTCTTCGAGCAGAACACGCACCGGCACAGCTCGGACTAGCCCAACATGGTCAAATGGATCTGGCCAGGAGTTGGGGAGACACGTGAAGCGCTGCGCAAGCGAATCCGAAATATCGAAGCAAGACTCCTTTTGTTCTTCGAAGAACGAACAGGGGGCGCGTTTTCCGGACCGGCCGCCCCTTAAGATCGGGTTACTTCGCGAGCGCTCGCCGATGGCAAACCGCATAATTGCCCCCTCGCCGCCTCCCGCCAGGCCGGCCTGATCGGAGCGCTCCGGACACGATGCTGTTCGCATCGTCGTGATCGAACCTTTTTGACACGATTTGCACCTATCCGAAAAGGTGCTGACATGACCCAGGCAGATCACTACCGCGACCAGTCGATCCGAGCCAAGCGTTTGGCCCGCGCCGCCAAGGATCCCGAGGCCTCAAAGAAGCTCAACGAGATGGCCGAGGAATTCCGGCTCTATGCCGAACGGCTGGAGAAGATCCTCTAAGGCCCGCAGGCGACAAGAAGCGGTGCTTGCGCGTCACGGCTTGCAGCGCGGCTACCGCGGAATTGATTCCGCGCGATAGATCCTGGTCCCGGTGGTTTCGACGATACGGCCCTTAAGCGATCTGACGAACGCTTTCGAACCTTCAACGGCGAAGTGGGCGCGCAGGGCTGCCTCGTCCGCCCATTGCTCGAAGAAAAACAGGCGCATCGGATTTTGGCAGTCGACATGCACGTCCGCGAGCGCTCGACATGATCAAGGCAGGCGGCCAGCACCTCATCAAAGCTGTCCTCGCGCGCCAGAATACTCCCTGTCACCAAGATCATCTCGGCATCCCCTGCACATCTCGCGGGTCCCTGCCCGGTACCGGTCCGCTCCGCCATTAACCCAATTCGCCGTTAACCCAATCTCTTTACAAAGTGTAAACGACCGCCTGACAGCTTTTGGTCAGGAGGATAATCTCATGCTTGTTTATCCCGTACCTGTTGAAGTGACGCAGGCCAGAGTCCAGCTCCTTGTCGACCAAACCGCCAAGGCGCCGCCCAATACGATCAACGAAGACCTGAAGGCCGTCTACGACGCCAAGGCGCTGGCGCAGCAAGCGCAGATCGAACAACACACCCAGGCCGAGCCAACCGCCTTGGTCGACGTCAAGGCCTAACCATTGGGGAGTGAGCCTGGTCCCTCCGCGCTGCCGGCGACGTGCCGCCGGGGGACAGGGCTCGTTCGACCGAACAATTTCATTTTCTGCGTTTAATGCGGAGCGACGGCCATTGTCGACCCGCGCTCTGTGCTGGGATACTGCGTCCGCCATTCGCCAATCCGGCGCGGGCCTTTCAGTCCCGATGAGGTGCCCTGCCGTGCAGCCTATTTTGGCGGTTGAAGGCCCGCGCTCGTGGCCCATTTTTCCAGGTTTTCGATCACCCTCTCATGGCTCGCGCGCTTGGGAGGTTTTGATTCCTTCGGAAGTTTCGGAAGCTTGATTTCCTTTTCCATGACCGCACTCTCCTTGTCATGGAATCTACTCCCGAGCACATCTTATATCAACACTTAACTTATTGATTTTATTTGTATATTTTACTAAAATGACTTTCTCTCGGCAATTTGAGGAACCAAAGCGAACTGCTCCGAGTTAGGCACTTACTCATTTGTCTAAAGTTGAGGCAGGCACATGACCGACATGCGGGGCGAACGATTACAAATCATGCTCTCTCCCGAAGAAATGACCGTTCTCGACGACTTCCGCTTCAAGCACCGGATGCCAACCCGCGCGGCGGCGGTACGCGAGCTGTTGCGGTTGGGATTGACGGTCGCACCGACGGATGGCGACGGCCAGAAGTCGAGCCATTACGGCGTGTTCAACCGCGGCTCTGACGGCCACCGGGAAGAAGCGTAAACCGCGACCTGAGCTGCAAGGCTTGGTCGACGCATCCGCGTTACGTTGGGCATGGCGCAACGGCCCGCCGTCAATGCATCAGATGCGGCGCGATCACCGATACGGCCAGCAACGCACCCAGGCTCCCGGGCGACGGACACTTTCATCCGCGCCGTTTCGGTATCCGTGATCGGCAGAACAACGAAGAACATGATCGCGAGCACGATCAGGCAATTCGCTGGCTCCTCCGTTTACCCAGCAATGACGGAAGAAGCCGCGCGACTATCTGTGCGGGATCACGCTCTCGACGCCCGCGCTTTAACGCCGTGGCGACGCGCGCGAGCAAACCTCATCAGGCCGCGCGTTTCGGACGGTCCTGCTGCGCAAAATATTCCAGGATCTGGATGCGGATTTCCTCGGCGATCGGGCCTTCGACCCGGCGCATGCGGTTCCAGAGCCTGATGATTTCGCGTTGTTTCTCGATGTCCATGAATCAACCTCCAGGGAATGATTGAATAGAACATAACAAGAACATTTTCGCAAGTGCTCCGTGGATCAGATGCGCGCGGAAATCGGTTTGAACCAATTGCGCGTTGCAGTGACTTATGGATGAGTAGTCCCCAGACACTCATCCCCATCAGAAAGCCCTGCTTCCCCCGAGCGGGGCTTTCGCTTGTGTAGCTGTAACCCCGCGCGTGCACGTCTTGCTAATCGTGGATGCTGGCCACCGCATAAAGCTCGGGCTCGAATTTTTCCGCGAGCTTTGCCTGCAGCCATCATATGCTCTTTGCATTCGGGATTGCGCTGCATGGCCTCGAAATACTCTTTCGATCGCCATTGGGCATAATTCGCGACGTGCTTGCCGCTAAGGCTGCGTTGAATGTTGGCAGAGACGAATCCCGGCTGTCGCTTCATAACCTTGTCAGTCGCCTCGTCCAGCAATTTGACGAGTTCGCAACATCGAGGAGAGGCTCTCGCGTCGAGTTTTCATCCGCGACCAACCTTCAAAGGGAGACCTCGGCTCCGCTTTTGTTCTCGGAGAACGAACAGAGTCCGCAATTTTGCGGACGAGCAATCGTAAATAATTGGAAAACAAAAGGCCACGCGGGCGTTACGCCGCGTGGCCTTCAGCGAGACTGTCCCCCTAGGCCCTCCAGAGATTCCGTCTCGCGACGCATAATGTGCGGACGGGCTTGCCTGTCCAGCCCACGGACGAATTACCCACAGTTCAGACGCGCCGGCATTCGTCTCGTTTCGCGATCGACTTCCGGGAATCAGCGGCGTTTGGCCCGCCCGGCGCGCTCACCTTTCCCGCAACGGTGATAGCTGTGGTCGAGCACAAGAAGCTTGTCCGGTGAAATCAGCTTCAGGGTCAACGAACCCGGACCGCGGCCTCGCCTTCGTTCGAAACGAAGCCCGACGCGCTCAGCGAACCGTCAGGCCGACGCACGACACGCTTGATGTCATGGGCGGAGGCAAAAAACGTAACCGTGTTTGCTCCGATTTTCAGCAGCCCATCACTTTCGGCATTCGAGCAGTCGGCAGCCTCGAAGGCCCACAAGCCCTGGACCGATTTCGGCAGTACGTTCGCGTGGGCCGTGTCCTGGAACAGAACCAGCAGTCCCGAGATCAGAACTCGCTTCAAGCCGTCAATTTCCACAGCTCATTCATCATTGAACCTTTGATGGCCTCGCGCGTCTAACTATCGAAGCGTCGAGATTTGTCCCCATCTCCGCTTCTCTCAGAGAGCCCCGCTTCCCCAGGCGGGGCTTTCGCTTGAGTCGCAGCAAAGCCGCCCGCTTCGGATCCACTCAACGTGCGCCTCCGCTTTGCTTTTCACACCGAAAATAGATCTCTCCCTTGGCCTGAAGTTTGTTGGGATCAATGAGCTTAAGCGTGATTGAACCGTTGGACCGACCATCGTCTGCAAAACCATACCCTGTTCCCTTTAGTGGGCCGTCCTTTAGCCGGGTAATGCGCTTGATTTGAAAGCCATGCTCGTAAAACAGCACTGTCCGCGGTTCGACCGTCATCCCGGATTCGCTGGACTGCTCTGTGCACGCAGCGGCGTCAGAGGCCCACTTCCCAAGCATGCTGGTGGGAAGTTGGTCGGCTGCATGAGCCGTGCCGGAGATCAGAAGAGCGCCAAGCAGGTATTTCATGCTGCCATCACTTTCCCAGCCACACCGCCATGTAAAGGACCCGGGGTAGCGCCCAAACAGCATCATGCCCCCTGCCCCATGGCGAATTTTGCTGCTATTCAAGCCCCGAACCAAAAACCAAGCCTCGCAAAGGGAGCCAAGAAACATGCGTTTTCTCCACACCATGCTGCGCGTCCGCAATCTCGATGCCGCGATGAAATTCTATCACGATGCGCTCGGGCTGAAGGAAGTGCGCCGGATCGACAACGACAAGGGCCGCTTCACGCTGGTGTTCCTGTGCGCCGCCGAAGACGAAGGCCTGCTCAAGGCCTCGCCGGCCACCCGCGGCGCGCCGCTTGTCGAACTCACCTACAATTGGGACGAAGAGAAATACGGCGAAGACCGCTATTTCGGCCACCTCGCCTATGAGGTCGACGACATCTACGCCACCTGCGACCGGCTGATGAAGATGGGCATCACCATCAATCGCCCGCCGCGCGACGGCAACATGGCGTTCGTCCGCTCGCCGGATCTGCATTCGATCGAGCTCTTGCAGAAGGGCGACCCAAAGCCTCCGGCCGAGCCGTGGACCTCGATGCCGAACACCGGCCACTGGTAGGCCTCTTTGTTTTGACGCGTTTTCTTGACGCGAACCGGCATCCACTTCGCTTGAAAACGCTACGGTACAACTTCTTCGTGCACGTCCGCCATCCCAGCTACCGGCTGGTGACGAAAGCGGACGCGCCGTTTCCCTCAGGCACCTCGGAAGACGAATGGAAGTTGACGCGTAGCCGCGAGGCCGGCGACGTCAACGCCGAGGTGCGCGACGCCGTCGATCGAGACGGCTATTCGCTGTTTCGAATCGGACTGTCGCTCTCCGATATTCCACAATCATAACGCGGCACCGCGTGCGCAGTTTCGGTCCGCGCAAAGGAACAAGACACTCGCCCACACGTTCTCTCCTCGATTGATATTTTGGGAGGATACGAGGATGGGACGAGGAATTTTGTTGTGGCTGTTGGGCGTGCCGATACCGATAATCCTTCTGTTGTGGTTGTTCTTCGGCCGCTGACGGCAAGCGTACGTGACAGGCTCCGTCGCGACGCGGCGGAGCCTGTTTTTTTTGTTTAGTCCAAGCCGAGGCAGCCCGCGCTTTTTTGCCGATCTTCCGCTATGAACCGGTTGCAAGAAGATCACCGCAAGAAACCGCTGGGAGCAAAACACGTGGCTGACAACAAACAACAACTCACCATCTGGGGCCGCGCCAATTCGGTCAATGTTCAAAAAGTGCTGTGGTGCCTGCGCGAGCTCGAGCTCGCCTATGACCGCATCGATGCCGGCATGCAGTTCGGCAAGAATAATGAAGCGCCCTACCTTGCGATGAATCCCAATGGCCGCGTGCCGACGCTGATCGACGGCGATTTCGTGCTGTGGGAATCCAATTCGGTGATGCGCTATCTCTGTCTCGCCTACGGCCAGAATTCGTCGATCTATCCGCAAAGTCCGCAGGCCCGCGCGGCCGTCGACCGCTGGCTGGATTGGACGCTGTCGACCCTGCAACCGGTGGACCGGCCGGTGTTCTGGGCGCTGGTGCGCACGGCGCCGGAAAAACGCGACATGGTCCAGGTCCAGAAGGACGCCGACGCCGAGGCCGTGCAATGGCGGATCGTCGACGCACAAGTGGCAACGCGCCGCTATATCGAAGGCGATCAGTTCACGATCGCCGATATCGCGCTCGGTGCTTTTGCGCGGCGCTGGTTCGGCGTCGAGGGCATCACAAAACCGAAACTTTCGAACCTCGAGCGGTGGTTCGCGCAGATCTCGGAGCGCGCCGGATTTGTGAAGTTTATCGCGCCGCCGATGACCTGACGCTCAGCGCGATCGAGCCGATGTGCCGGCCTCGATACTGATGGCACCGCCGACCTTCGCGCAGGTCTCTGTGCCCTCGACCCTGACGAATCCCGCCCCATACGCCGCGCATGGATTGCTTGATGTCGCTCCCTTCAGCGGAAGCAGCTTGTCCGAAGGGGCCGTCCTGTCGGACTTCTGATGGCCGGATGGTTCGGCGGCCAACGCCGCCACGCCAGTCAGCACCAGAACCGGGATCGCAAGGAGGGATTTTCGCATCCCGCCTTTTATCGTCCCGCGCCATCAGGCGCTAGCGGACGAACTTGATGCCGACCGACTTGCCCCGGCGCCAGACCACTTCGCAGTTTCGCCCGGTCCGGGCGTCGCGCGAAAACGCCAGCTTCAATTTGGCGGGCAGCGTGTTGGGATCGTCGATCGTGACCTTGGCGCCCGTCGTGGACATGTCCTGCACCACGCATGGGCGCGCCGCGAAGCCGCCGTCCAGCGTGATCCACCCGGATTGATGCAGTGATTTGCGCGACTCGCGCTTTTTGGTGCCCAAGGCCATGTCAAAAGTTCCCCTGCCACCAGCCCTACTCCAGGCGGCTTTAAAATCCGTTGCAAAACATCGGTTGTTTTGGCCGGTCCCCCTTGCCGGTGCGGGCCGGAAGCGCCCGGAAAAAGGCAGTTTCAGGCCGCTTGCCCGCCCGGCAAAACGCCACTATACGTTCGCCGGTCGCTGGCCTGATCCAACCCGATTAACGGCGACCAACACGGCGCATCATGCTGTAAAGCACTGATTTTCCGGTTGTTTTTGCTCCCTTCGTCTATCGGTTAGGACGCCACCCTTTCACGGTGGAGAGAGCGGTTCGATTCCGCTAGGGAGCGCCATCCCGTTTTTCGGCCATTGAAATCACTCGAAATATATCGCTCGTGATTGGCCTTTTGGAACACCTGTTCTGGTGAGCCACATTCGCCATGCCGGCTTGCTGCAGCGGCCAATGGCCAGACTGAGATGGCGGGAGAACCAGGCCTCGAACCTGGAACCTCTGGTTTTGGAGACCAGCGCTCGTCCACTTGAGCTTCACTCCCCAGCTTGGTCCCGACCCACGGTGCTGCCCCGTGTTTTCCTGCTCCACAAGCAAGCGTCCTAGCTGATAGACGAGGTCGGAAGGCAATGGTCGCTCGTAACGGTTTCGAACCGTCCTGTTCGCCGTTATGAGCAGCAAGCCCTCCCGAGAGGCCGAGCGATGGATTTGGTGAGCGCGGCTGGATTCGAACCAGCGGTCACGGAATCAAACACCGGCGCCTTAGACCAACTTGGCGACGCGCCCACCGGATTCGAACCGGTGATCTTCACCGTGAATAGGTGTTATCCTGGACCGCTAGACGAAGGGAGCGGCTACGGTGATAAAGAAAGCGAAGAAGACCAAAAGGGCGACCGCGAAAAAGTGGAAACCGAAATCGGTAAAGAAACGGCCGCTAACGCAACGGGAATTGTCGGTCGCTGCACGGCTTGATGAACTTGGTGTCACCCATGAAGCCGCCGAGCAAATGCGTGAGATAACCTTGGAGATCGACCGAAGATTTGGAGCCGGACCCAAATTGCAACTGCTCCGAAGGATTACCGCAGCGCGAATCGCATTCGAAGATAGGATCCTCAACTCGAATAGTATCAAGGACAGCGTCGCGGCAGCCAGGAAGGTGGCTGACCTGTGATTGGCGCGGACTGCCGGACTCGAACCGACTTTGCCTGGTTGGAAGCCAAGTGATCAGCCTATGACCCAAGCCCGCGTTGAAAAGACCAGCGTGCGCGTGTTGCTACTTTGGTGCGCTCGGCAGGACTCGAACCTGCATAGGACGAAGTAGAAATCCGTTGACCATCCGGTTGGTCCACGAGCGCGTGAAATACCGACTGAGCTAACACGCAAAACCTGGCGAGGCGCGAGCGCCCGCGTGGATGTGGTCAGTCTGGCTGGATTCGAACCAGCGATCCCCTACTTCCAAACGACATCTCGCTTGTTGAACCATTCCGCCACGTCGTCGCGGGACAACCGCCTCAAAATAATGGAGATTTGACTCGTTCGCGCCGGTTCGCTCCGCTGCCGCGCGTGTTCGAAAAAATGCTCATCAGCCAGTATGCTCCCAGGGATTGTTGGAGCGTGAATAAAATCATGGCGCCCTCCTCCACCGAACGCGATGAGCTGTTCAAAGGCTTCGCGCGCGCCCTGTTCAAGGGCGACATGGTTGCGCTCTATTCCGCAGTGACGCCTGACTTTCTCTGGACCTTTCACGACGGTCTGGCGGTGACCAAATCCCTCGCCGGCGCCGCCGCCATTGCCGAACATCTCGCCGAGCAAAAGGCCCTGTTCTCGGCGCAACGCTTCCATGACGTGGCCTATCACCACGCCAATGATATGACCTTCATGACGTTCCGTGTCAGCGAAACCGTGCGCGCCACCGGTGAACAGCGCGAACAACGCGGCGTCGAGTGTTATACGTTTCGCGATGGAAGGCTCGCGACCAAGGATGTTTATCGCAAGCCGACCGGCCCCTGACTGCCAATCAAGGAGAGGCACCAGCAATGCCCGACAAGACCCTTCCCTTCGACGGCGCCCGCGTTCTCGCCGACCTCCATACGTTGCGTGGCATCGGCGCCTACAAGACCGGTGTCCACAAGCCGACCTTCTCGGAGCCGCATATGCGCTCGCTGGAATGGCTGGTGCAGCGGCTTCCCGAGGCGGGCCTTGTCGCCGAGATCGACGGCATCGGCAATGTGCTGGGCACCAGCACGAAACCGGGCCCGAAACTGTTGGCGGGCTCGCATCTCGAAAGCCAGAATTACGCGGGCTGGCTCGATGGTCCGCTGGGTGTCATCTATGCGCTTGAAGCCGCCCGCGTCATCAATCCGGATCCGAGCATCAAGGGCGCCGTCGAGGTCGCATCCTGGTGCGATGAGGAAGGCCATTTCGGCAGTTTCCTCGGCAGCCGTTCCTATGTCGGCGCTCTCACCGAGGCTGACGTCGACGCCGCGCGCGACCGCAACAGCGATCGCACCATGCGCGAGGCGCTACGCGAAATCGGCCTCGCCGGCCGCCCGCGCGCCACCGCCGAACGCGGGCGCCACATCGGATATCTCGAAGCGCATATCGAACAGGGTCAGACCCTCGAGGGCGGCGCGCTCAATATCGGCGTCGTCACCTCCATCGTCGGTATCTGGCAATACCGAATCACCTTCACCGGCGAGCAAAACCACGCCGGCACGACGCGGATGGCCGTGCGCAAGGACGCTGGCCTCGCGCTGGCGAAATTCTGCGTCGATATCGACGAACGGTTTCCGAAAGCCTGCGGGCCGCGCACGGTTTGGACCACCGGTTCGATCAGGCTTGATCCGGGTGCGCCGAGCATCATCCCGGGATCCGCGGAAATGCTGTTCCAGATACGCGACGACGACCCCGCTGTGATCGATCGCCTGGAGGATTTGCTGCGAAGCATGGCCGCCGACGTCAGCGCGCGCGGCCCCTGCACGGTTGCGGTGGAGCGCATTCGCACTGGCGCGCCCGCGATGATGGACGCCTCGTTCCAGCAAGCGATCGAAGCTGTGAGCAAGGCGCTTGCCGGCGGCAGGTCGATCCGCATGCCCAGCGCCGCCGGTCACGACGCCCAGATTCTCTCGACCATCATGCCGTCAGGCATGCTGTTCGTGCCCTCGATCGGCGGCATCAGCCATCACTGGACCGAGAACACTGATGACGCCGACATCGTCACCGGCGCCGCGGTGTTTGTCGACGCTTGCCGGCGCCTCTTGGCGGGCTAAGCACGCCAACGCTCATTGCGCCTGCAGGTCGAAATCGGCCTCGCTACGCGCCAAGCCGATTGCACGACGGTCATCTCGGTGCGTCTGCTCTCGCCACAAAAAAAGCCCCGGACGATGCCGGGGCTTTTAATTAGTCTCGGGAAGAACTCAGTACCTGGTACCAGGCTCAGTCCTTCAAGGCTCAGTACCTTGCGACGACCGGGCCACCCCAGTTGAACTTGTAGTTCACACCAACCAGCGCGGTGGAAACTTCCAGCTTCGTGCGGACACGGTCCGGGAATCCGACAGCGGCGGGCGCAGTCGTAAACGCGACGTCCTTGTGACCGAAGTCCATGTAATTGTATTCGCCGAACACCGACCAGCCCGGAGCGAACATCCATTCGAGACCGCCGCCGATGGTCCAGCCACTGCGGCTGACGCCGTAAGCGGTTTCGGACAGCAGCACGCCACCCGGCTGGAAGATCTCATAGTCAGACTTGGTCCAGGCGCCACCACCCTTGATGTAGCCGAGCAACTGGGGCGTGAACAGGTAGCCCAAGCGGCCCGTTACCGTGAAGATGTCCTTGGTGGTGACATCGGACCTGAAGGTCGGGAACGCCGTCAGGAAATGCGAGTGGTCGATGCGCGCGTAGTTGTACATGCCCTGGATGCCGAGCACCCAATTGCCCGCGAACTGGTAGTCGCAGCCGATCTGCGCGCCGCCGACGAAATCACTGCCGTCGCTTGAACCGTAATTGGTCGCCGGAACAACCAGTCCGACACCGATGACTTCGGTGCGTTCCTGCGAGGTTCGTGCCCAGCCGCCGCCGATGTTGCCGCCGATGTAGCAGCCGGTCCAGTTGTACACCACGACCGGAGCCGGAGGCGGCGCCTTGGCATAACGGGGAGCCATATCGGCCGCGACAGCCGATCCAGTCATTGCAACCGCAGCAAGCATTCCCAGTGCAAATTTCTTCATGTTGATTCCCCTTGGGCCAATATTGCTGCCAATGGTTGTAGAGGAATTAGGCAGCTAATGCTGTGGCGCGGCGGTCACAGTCAGGAGGAAAGAGTTGGGATCGAAGTTCCCGCGATCAACGCCCTTGCCCGCTCCCGAATTGCTGGGAAACCCATCTCGAAACGTAACAATTAGCCAGTCCGCCCCTCGCCTTTTGGCGACAACAAGTCGCGTTTGCCTTCCTTGCAAAGCGCTGAATTTACGGCCATTTTCGATCCATCCGAACAAAGTCCCCTAAATGCTCCTGCTTCAATCCCTCCCGACCGTCATCGGCGTCGCCGCGATCGCGCCCGCGTTGCTTTTGCTGTGGCTGGTCATCGCCGCTGACGAGCGCCCCGGCCCGCCTGCGCAGGTGTGGATCGCATTCGTGCTGGGCGCGGCCAGTATTTCGCTGCTCGGAATCGCACGGGCGCCGTTTGCAGCGATTCTCGCGGTCCCCGGAAATCCCTGGATGACCCAGGGGCTCCGCTCGGTGTTCGGCGTTGCCGCGCCTGAGGAGATCGTCAAGGTGATCGTGATCATCGCGGTGTCGTGGAAGCGCCGCACCTATGCCGATCCGATGGACACCGTCGTTTACGGCGCAGCCGCGGGCCTAGGATTCGCAGCCTACGAAAATCTCGCTTACCTGGTGCAACACGCCGACATGTGGCGATCGCTGGCGGCACTGCGCAGCGTCCTCACCGTGCCGTTCCACGGTGCGCTCGGCATTATCGCCGGCGCCTATATCGCGATCGCACGTGCCGGCACGGCACTCGGTGCCAACCGGCACAATCGCGACCTCGCCCGCATCTCGAGCTGGATGCTGGCCCTGTTTGCGCCGGTCGCGCTGCATGCGGCGTTCGATTTTCCGCTGCTGATTCTGCAAAAACATCCTGATCTCGGCTCCACCACGCGGATGTTGCTGGGAACGGCCAGCCTGATCATCGGCTTCAGCTCGATCGGATTTGCGGCGCGGCTGGTGCGGCGCGTCGGCCGCCATCACGCGCCGCGCACCGAGATCGCGCGCGAGCGGCTGAGCCAGTTGCGGCGGATGTGGGCGCTGCTGGTCGTGGGCGGCGGTGCCGGCTTTGCGGGCGTGTCGTTCCTGCTGACATCGCTGCACCACTGGTTCATCAACCCGGAACGCAACGCCTCGCTGGTTCTGATCCCGATCGGTTTCACATCGATCCTGATCGGCCTCGCACTGCTGGTCGCGACCACGGCGGTCTACGTCCTTGGCCGTAACCGGATGCGCACGACGTCGGAGGGCTTTTCGTCGGCGAGCGAGGCTGGTTAGCACGACAGCTAAAGTTGGACGCGTTTTCCTTGCGCCAATTCCTTGCGCCAACCATTCCTGTTCGCTCGAAAACGCTCTAGTATCGGCCCGTGCGTACCGGGAGAGCTGTGATGACCCTTCCCCAAGATAGGCTTCCCAAGGACATCGCCAAATTGCAGTCCGACATGGGCGCCGCTGTGAAGACGCATTGGAAAGCCTTCCTGTTCGAAGGCATTCTGCTTGCGGTGCTCGGCCTGGCCGCAATGATCGTGCCGCCGCTGGCAAGCCTGGCGGTGACCATATTCCTCGGCTGGATGTTCCTGATCAGCGGGATCGCCGGGCTGGTCGTCACCTACTGGGCGCGGCAGATGCCGGGCTTCTGGTGGTCGCTGTTTTCCGCAGCGCTGGCCGTGCTTGCCGGCCTCGTGCTTTTGGCGCGGCCGATGCAGGGCGTGCTGACGCTGACCATCATCGTCGGCGCCTACTTTCTGATCGAAGGCGTCACCACCATCATGTACGCGCTGGAGCACCGCCGCGAATTGTCCGGGCGCTGGTCCTGGCTGCTGGTCTCCGGACTGATGGACATCCTGATCTCGTTCCTGATCATTGCCGGTCTTCCGGGTTCAGCGGAATGGGCGATCGGCCTGCTGGTCGGGATCAATCTGGTGCTTGGCGGCGCGTCGCTGGTCGGCATGGCGCTCGCCGCGCGCAAGGCCTGACACGGGCTGGCGCTGCGCGAGCCAATTCCACCGCCGATTGGGGGATGACAAGTCTCGATGCGTGAGCTATAGAGCCGGCCATGATCATGATCGCCGCCAGCAACTATTGGTATTTTAGCTTCGACAGCTCGCTGGCGGTGGGAGGATCACGCGCAATCTGAATAATTGCAGCAAATAATCCGAACAGCCGCCAAATCCTGGCGGCTTTTTTATTGGCCGGCAGGTTCTTCAAAACAGGAGCCAGAGCCGTGTTGAGCACCACCGACGACCTTCGAATAAGCGAACTGAAAGAGCTGACGACGCCGCAAGAGGTCATGCGCGAGATACCGCGCACTTTGACCGCCACGCGCATCGTGATGGCGGCGCGCAACGCCATCCACGCGATCCTGAACGGAACCGATGACCGGCTTCTGGTCGTTGTCGGCCCCTGCTCGGTGCACGATCCCGCTGCTGCCGTGGAATACGCCGAACGCCTCGTCGCCCTGCGCGAGCGGCTGGCCGACCGCCTCGAGATCGTGATGCGCGTCTATTTCGAGAAGCCGCGCACGACAGTCGGCTGGAAGGGATTGATCAACGATCCCGGCCTCGACGGCAGCTTCGACATCAACAGGGGCCTGCGTCTCGCCCGCAACGTGCTTTCAGCGGTGAACAATCTTGGTCTGCCGGCGGGCACCGAATTCCTCGACATGACGACGCCGCAATACATCGCCGACCTGGTGGCGTGGGCGGCGATCGGCGCGCGCACCACGGAAAGCCAGATCCATCGCGAACTCGCGTCCGGACTTTCCTGCGCGGTCGGCTTCAAGAACGGAACCGACGGCAATGTGCGCATCGCGGCCGAGGCCGTGAAGTCGGCGTCGCATCCTCACCATTTCATGGCGGTCACCAAGGGCGGACGCTCGGCGATCGCGGCTACGACCGGCAATGATGACTGCCACATCATCCTGCGCGGCGGCAGCAAGCCGAACTATGCCGCTGACAGCGTCGATGCCGCTTCGGCCGAACTCACCCGTTCAGGCGTGACACCGCGGATCATGATCGACACCAGCCACGCCAACAGCAGCAAGAAGCCCGAGAACCAGCCATTGGTTGCGGCCGACATCGCGCAGCAGATATCCGCTGGTGAAACACGCATCACGGGCGTGATGATGGAGAGCAATCTCGTCGCGGGCCGCCAGGATGTGGTGCCGGGCAAGCCGCTCACCTATGGTCAGAGCATCACGGACGGCTGCATCGACTGGGAAACCACCGTGCAGGCGCTCAACGTCCTGGCCGACGCCGTCGAGGCGAGACGGAGCTTGGCGCGCCGGCCGTTCAATGAACGGTCGGCTTAAGAATCGATGGTCGACCAAAACGTTACAGCCAGAGTCTGCTCAAGCTGATGAAGCAGACTCTGGCCGGTCAAGCCGATCAATCGTGGTGTGGAGCGGCCTTTGTGCCCCGCGCCTAGCAGCCGCGGCAGATGCTCTTGATCTTTTTGTCGAGGAGAGCATTTTCCTTGCTCAGGGGATCGTTCGGATCGTTCAAATTTTTCTCGCTGGGAACGTCGCTGGCGCGTGGCTGGCGATGACCGATTGGCGCCTGGATCACCGGCTTGTCCGAATTTTTCGGCACCGTTGAGCCTTGCGCGAACACGTCCGGACTACCGGTCAGAACCAGAAGCGCCACCGACAGGATCAATTTTCGCATTTTGGTTCTCCCGCTCTCATTTCTTGTTATCGCGCCGGAACATCGATCGTTCCACAATTGCGACGCCCCTGGGCCGCGCAATCCTGCGCCTTTCGTACATCGGCCATGGTGCTGAGCAACCAGATACCGGCTGCTACCAGCACCGCGAAGAAAGCCAGCATTACCGCGTTTTCGATCGCGCGGCTGCTCTCGTCTTCCGGCGGCTTCTGCCCTCCCTGATCCCCGTCCGTCATCGCCGGTTCACGGCTTCGGCGGATAGAGGTGAACGTCACCGCAATAATCGACGACACGATAACGCGTTTCCGAGGATAGTTCACGTTCCCGGGAATTTGGATGCGACAAATAATGCGGGCCGATCGGCGCCTTGCCGTGGCCGCCGGGAATATCGAGCACGTAATCGGGCTGACATAGCCCGGAAACGCGTCCGCGCAAGCCGCGCATCAGTTCCTGTCCGCGCTCGATCGTGGTGCGCAGATGCGAGGTGCCCGGCGCGAGATCGCCATGGTGCAGGTAATACGGCTTGATCCGGCATTCGACGAAGGACCGCATCAGGGCTTCCAGCGTCGCCGCATCGTCATTGACACCGCGGAGCAGCACCGACTGGCTCACCAGGGGGATGCCGGCATCGACCAACCGGGCGCAAGCGGCGCGGGCTTCCACCGTCAGCTCACGCGGATGGTTGGCGTGAACCGCGACCCAGGTCGTGGCGCCACCAACCCTCAACGCTGCGACCATCTCGTCGCTGATGCGCGCGGGGGCCGCGACCGGCACGCGGGTGTGAAGGCGGATGATTTTGACGTGATCGATGGCGGCGATGTCGGCCATGATCTCGGCCAACCGGCGCGGCGACAGCATCAGGGGATCGCCGCCGGTCAGGATGACTTCCCAGATCTCGGGATGCACGCGGATATAGTCGAGCGCGTCACGATAGGCGTTGTCCGACAGCGCCGTCGCCTTGCCGGGGCCGACCATCTCGCGGCGAAAACAGAAGCGGCAATACACCGCGCAAACGTGAACCAGTTTGAACAGCACACGATCCGGATAGCGATGAACGATGCCGGCGACCGGTGAATGGGCGTCATCGCCGATCGGATCGGCGCGCTCGCCGGCCTCCTGCACCAGTTCCAGCGTGCTTGGAACGAACTGCCGCGCGATCGGGTCGTCTGGATCATCTTTATCGATCAGCGCGGCGATATCCGGCGTCACCGCAATCGCGTAGCGCGCGGCCACCTGTTCGAGATCGGCCAGTTCAGCCGCAGGCGCCAGCCCGCAATCGACGAGTTCCGCCGGTTGCCGCAACGTCGCCGCCAATTTCGGATCGATCCTGTTCATGCTTCTCCCGCCGGTGGTGTCCATACCACCTGATCCACCCTGAGCGCACCGCTTGCCAGCATCACCAGTCGGTCAAAACCGAGCGCGACACCGCTGGCCTGCGGCATCACGGCGACCGCCTGCAGGAAATCCTCGTCGAGCGGATAGCGTTCGCCGTAACGCCGCGCTTTCTCGTCCATTGCCTGCGCAAAACGGCGGCGCTGTTCGGCAGCATCGGTCAATTCGCCAAATCCGTTCGCAAGCTCGACGCCGCAAGCGTAGACCTCAAACCGCTCGGCCACGCGTGGATCGGACGCTTTCGCGCGCGCCAGCGCTGCCTCCGGCACCGGATACTCAAATAATACCGTCAAACACCCCTGCCCGAGATTTGGTTCGATATGCTCGACCAGGACCTTGCTGAAGATATCGGACCAGGTGTCGTCGTCTGCAATCCGCACCCGCGATTTTGACGCCTCGGCGAGCGCCCTGCGATCCCCTTCGCCACCCGCGACCGTCGCCAGCAAGTCGATCCCGGCGAACTGTTCGAACGCGGTCGCGACCGTCAGCAATTCAGGCTCGGCGAAGGGATCGGTGATGCGGCCGCGAAACGAGAATTGCCCGATGCCCGTCGCCTGCGCCGCATGGGCGATCACCACAATCGTGTCGGCCATAATGGCGTCATATGCCGCGTTGGCGCGGTACCATTCCAGCATGGTGAATTCAGGCAAATGAAGATCGCCGCGCTCGCGGTCGCGGAACACGCGTGCAAACTCGAATATCTTGTCTTCGCCCGCCGCGAGCAGTTTCTTGGCAGCGAACTCCGGTGAAGTCCGCAAATAGCGCAGCGCGCGGGTTCCGTCTCCGCCGGTCAGTTCGGTCCGGGGCGCGTGCAGATGCGTCTCGTTGCCCGGCGAGACCTGCAGGATGCCCGTCTCGGCCTCGGCGAATCCCTGCTCGTCGAACCAGGCCCGCAAGTCCTTCGTGATCGCGGCCCGCGCCATCAGGAACGGCTTCCGGTCCGCATGCCGCGCCGGCGACCACCATGGCGATGGCTGGTCGATCCCGGCCATCAGCAACCAGCCGGAGCGGCGCGCGCGCCTGCAGCGGCGTACGAGCCCATGAAAACGTTCAGGATATCGCCGGATACCATTGACACTATTCAATTTTCTCCGCTGGAAAGCAGCCATGCCGGGAACACCGCGGATACCCCGCGTCCGGTCCGTCTGTCATGTCGAAAGACGCACGTCTTGTCCATTCGCGCGATCGGCGCCGCGAACTTGAAGTTGCGCCCTGAACCTCGCGGCCATTGGCGAGTCCAATGGGCAGCAAAATGGAACGGAATGCACACATGTCTGGCGGATGGTTACGACGAACAGCGCTTCTGCTGGCAGGTATGCTGTTGCTCGTCGTCACCACGCCAACGCCCGCCAGCGCGACCGGCCCCGGGTCTGAGTTCAAACTGAAGACGGATGCGGATGACATTTTCACCTCACCCGACAGGCAAATTCGGGTTGAGCAATATGCGGCGGACAAGGGCGATGAAGGTTTTCTGTTCCAGTTCTGGACCTTCGACGAGGGGCGTCGACACCCCTCGCTGCTGAATACTGGCGAAGGCATCGATCTCGCGGGCTACCCCGCAGGCTTTCGCTTTACCCCGAACAGCCAGTGGCTGGTACGCATGCAGAAAACCGGTGCCGGTTTCCAAACGCTGTTTCTGTACCGGCGGCACGGATTTCAATTTTCCTCCGCCACGCCGAAGCCGCTGAGCGAGATGGCCTGGGATTATTTCTGGGGCTCGCCGGCAGCCAAAAAGCTGCGTCGCGCCCCCAAGGACCGCGATTCGCTCAGTCACGTATTTGCCGCCCTCGTCAAAGGAATGGACGACAATTACGCTTCATTGGGCCTGCATTGGCCCGACAGCCGCTACGTCGTGATCAGCCTCTCCTTCGACGCCCAGGGCGAAGACAAGCCGCGGCCCTATATCGAGGACTGGTGGTGTGCCTATGACCTGAAAACCGGGACATTTACGGTGCCCGCGGCCTTTGCCGAGCACAACGCCCAGGCCTTCACGTCCCCTCGCCCCAAGCGGAAATAACCAGGAAGCGGCCCGTGATCGGGACCCACGGCAACCTGCCGGAACGGGCCGCAAAAGGCTGGTATCTGGAGGGCAAATCAGTATGTTGCAGCCCGAAACCGCCTCATTGGCCGCGGGACACAATTGTCCTGACAGGTCGGAGGCCAGAAATTCAGGAAAACCGCTTTGAAAGTCATCGCCAGTTCAATTCGCAAGGGCAACGTCATCGAGCAGGACGGCAAGCTCTATGTGGTTCTGACCGCCGAGAACATCCATCCCGGCAAGGGAACTCCGGTCAGTCAGATCGAAATGCGCCGGATCGGCGACGGCGTGAAGATTTCGGAACGCTACAAGACCACCGACCAGGTCGAGAAGGCGACGATCGAGGATCACAATTTCAACTACCTCTACGAGGACACCGATGGCTTCCATTTCATGAACGGCGAGACCTACGACCAGGTCCAGGTGTCCAAGGAAATCATCGGTTCGGCCGCGCCGTATCTGCAGGAAAACATGTCGGTGAAGCTCTCGCTGCACGACATGGTTCCGGTCGCGATCCAGATGCCGCAGCGCGCGACGCTGGAAGTTGTCGAAACCGAGCCGGTCACCAAGGGCCAGACCGCGTCTTCGTCCTACAAACCTGCTATCCTTTCCAACGGCGTACGCACCAACGTGCCGCCGCACGTCGGAACGGGAACGCGGATCGTGGTCATGACCGAGGACGGCTCCTACGTCGAGCGCGCCAAGGACTAGGCGCCAGAGTTAGACATCGGGGCATGCGCCGGGGGGCGATGCATTGGGTACCAAGGCTGTCCGCTTGCTGAGACGCTGGCTGGCAGCCTTTTGCGTGCTTCCCGCCTGCGCCATCGGTGCTTCGGCCGACGAGTTCCGGACACCGTCGATCTCGGCCATCCGCGTTGAATGGCGCGCGGTGCTGGATCAGCTCCGCTCCGAGATCAATACCCAGCCCGCGGTTGCGTCCGCCTTCACCTTTGCCAGCCAGCGGCGGGCGCCCCGCTGGGACCCGCGCTCGATGCCGGCGCTGGTGCAACTGAACGCGATCACTTCCCCCGTCTTCCCCGGGATCGGACGCAGTCCTGTTCCGGTGCTGTTGCCGTTCGACACTGCAAGCTATCTCGATGCCCGCCAGAACGGCGCGCCCGACACCC
Organism: Bradyrhizobium sp. AUGA SZCCT0182; assembly: GCF_018130185.1. Taxonomy (NCBI): domain Bacteria; kingdom Pseudomonadati; phylum Pseudomonadota; class Alphaproteobacteria; order Hyphomicrobiales; family Nitrobacteraceae; genus Bradyrhizobium; species Bradyrhizobium sp. AUGA SZCCT0182. The sequence goes on from NZ_JAFCLY010000009.1 coordinate 198,125, forward strand.
TCTCGGTATCGCGCTATCAAGCCGACTTCCGCCCCGCCGATCTGTTCCACGCCGGCGCCGCCGGCTACGACGCGATGTTTTCGTTCGAGCCGGGTGCGGGCGACGGCATGCCGCAGCGGACTTACGCCAAGCCGATCGAGGTGCAGATCACCGGCTCGATCCTGACCTACGACCTCGCCGATCCGCTCGCCGGCAAGGGCGAGCCGGTCAAGGCGCTGGCGGCGCAATTCCCGGACCTGCGACGCTTCATCCGCGAAGGCTATGTGCGCTACGCCTTCACGCGCTTCGGCGTGCCCTATGTGGTGTCGATCCAGTGCCTCGACTCGACGCCGCGCCCGCGGCGGCTGGCCTGCCGCGAGGCCTATCCGGTCGCGGAACGTTTCCTCAAGGCGCTGCGCATCGCCGGCGGCCAGCCGTCGCGGCCGCGCCGGGATATTTCGTCCGAGATTGCCGAGCGGCCGATGGTGCCCTCGCCCGACTTCACCTATCGCCCGAGCGGCGACATCGTCGCCAACAGCGGCTCGCGCAAGCGCGGCGGCCGCGCCGATCTCACCGCCTATTCGCAGATCCGGTTTCCGCTGGAAAAGGCGCCCGCCTTCGCCCGCTCGCAATCCTTCGGCAAACGCAAACCCGACGAACGCGGATATCCCTGGCAGGACAATTTCTGCGAGGCGCGCAGTTTCGAGGTTGGCCAGTGCGCCGCCGGTTTCGGCCATCAGGGGCAGGACATCCGTCCCGGTGCGTGCATGGCGCAGAACGGCGAAAGCCAGGGCAGCTGCGATCCGAAGCAGCAGGCGGTCGTCGCGGTTCGCGACGGCATCTTGATCCGTTCGCTGAAACAGCAGGCGGCGACACTGCAGGTCAACACCCGTAACGAACACATCCGCTTCCGCTACATGCACATGAATCCGTCCAGCCTAGACGCGGACGGCATTCTCAACGGCCGCCAGGTCACTGAGGGCGAAAAAGTTGGCGTGGCTTCGAACTATCTCGACTTTCCCAACGGCACCTCGCTGCATCTGCATTTCGACGTGCAGGTGTTCACGCGGGACGGCTGGATCTGGGTCAATCCCTACACCACGCTGATCTCGGCCTATGAGCGCCTGCTGCGCGGTCGCGGGCGCGAGCTCGGCACGGACCCTGTCGCGCCGGCCGCTGTCGCCCACGCCCAGCCGCTAGACGTGATCCGGCCCGATCCGCAGGAAGGTGGCGAGAGCGGCAACTAGGCTCTTGTTCACGCGTTTTCTTCACGCGAACCGGGTTCCACTTCGCTCGAAAACGCTGTGGCCGTTCGCTAGGACGCAGCAGCACCGACCGGCTTTTGCCGCGCCGGCGGGGTCCAGCGGAAAGCGGCGCCGAATCTGTTCCAGACGTTGATCGAGGCAATCGCCGAGGTGAGATAGGCCAGTTCCTTTTCCGAGAATTCGGCGCTCGCCTGCGCATAGACCTCGTCGCTGACGCCGCCGCTGAGCAACGTCAGCGCTTCCGTCCATGCCAAGGCCGCGCGTTCGCGGGGCGAGAATTGCGGCGCCTCGCGCCACACCACGACCAGATTGAGCTTGTCGGCCGACATTCCGAGGCTCTCGCTTTGCAGGATGTGATACTGCACGCAAAACGCGCAGCCGTTGATCTGCGAGGCGCGCAGCTTGATCAGTTCGAGCAGTTGCTTGTCGATGCCCGCGGCGGCGGCGACCTTGCCGAGCGCCAGCACGACCTCATAGGCCTCGGGCGCCAGCGCCATGAAATCCTTATATTCCTTGCGGGCATGTGACATGTTCATCGCCTTATGTTATCAGTGCACTGATTTATTATAAGAGCCCTTATATGGCGCGCAAGATCAGAGCTTCGGTAAAATCCAAACCGCGCGGGCCGCAAAAAGCGGCGGCCAAAAAGCCGAAAAAATCCAAGAAGGCCACCGTCGCAAAAAAGCCTGCGCGCCGGAAATCCTCTCGCAAAAACCCTCACCAGCGCCGGAAAAAACCCGCCGCCAATCCCGTGCTCGCGATGATCCGCCCGCCGCCGCCGGGCGAAGGCAAGCGCGGCGAACAAGGCCACCTCGCCTATTTGCTGCGGCAGGCCCAGGCCGCGACCCGGCTGACACTGGAGCGGGCGCTCGCCGAACTCGGTGTCACCACGCCGCAATTCGTGGTGCTGACGATGCTGCGGGCCTATCCCGGCCTGTCGGGCGCCGATCTCGCGCGGGTCGCCCTGCTGACTCCGCAAACCGTCGGCGTCATCATCCGCAATTTGGAACGCGACGGCGCGATCCGGAAGACCCCGCACCCGATCCACGGCCGGGTGCTGCAGTGGACACTGACCCGTCGCGGCACGGTCCTGCTCGACAAATGCCGCCGTCACGTCCAGGCGGTGGAGCGGCGGCTGGCGGCTGGGCTCTCGGCCACCGCGCAGGCGACGGTCCGGCGCTGGCTCGCAGGGATCGCCGCGGACTTTCAGCAGGCCTAGGCCAGCCATGCGACCTTCCGGAGTTCCGCGTTCCGGCTGCGACGACGGCGCCGCGCAAATGCGCTTTGGTGAGCGCACCCTGCCCCGTACAATACCGCCATGGAACCCTTCGATTCTCTGAGATCGCCGACCCGCCGCGCCCTGCTGCAAGCCGGCATCGGCGCCGCAGCTGTGCTCGCCAATCCGCTTGCCGCGTTGGCCGCGGCGCCGCCCGGCTTCGACCAGTGGCGCGATACCTTCCGCGCGCGCGCATTGGCAAAAGGCATATCGGACGCGACCTGGAGCCGCGTGATGGGCCGGATCGAGCCCGACATGTCCGTGTTCCGGCAGATGCAGAAGCAGCCGGAATTCCACGAGCAGATCTGGCAATACGTCAATCGCCGCGCCTCGGACTGGCGCATCACGGCGGGCAAGGAAGCGCTGCGGAAGAACGAGGCGCTGTTCACTCGGATCGAGCAGGACTTTGGCGTCGAGCGCGGCACATTGCTGGCGCTGTGGGGCGTTGAATCCGCCTTTGGCGATCCCTTGGTGCAGCAGAACCATATGCGCCCGATCTTTCCCTCGCTCGCAGCGCTGGCCTGGAACGAGCCGCGCCGCCGCGCCTATTGGGAAACCGAACTGATCAACGCGCTGAAGATCGTCGACCGCGGTTGGGGCACGCCGGAGGAAATGCGGGGATCCTGGGCCGGCGCGATGGGGCATACCCAGTGGATGCCGGAAGTCTGGCTCAATGTCGGCATGGACTACGACAAGGACGGCCGCGTCTCGCCGTTCGGCAGGCCGGACGACGCGCTGGGCTCGAGCGCGCGCTATCTGGTCAATCGCGGCAAGTACCACCGCGGCGAACATTGGGGCTATGAGGTCCGCGCCGGCGGCGCGTCCGGCAGCGGCAACCGCACCTATGCAGCGTGGGCCAGCGCCGGCGTCACCCGCGCCGACGGCAAGCCGTTCCCGCAACCGAATGCATCCGCGCAATTGTGGGTGCCGGTCGCCGGCGGACCGGCGTTCCTGCTCGGGCCGAATTTCTATGCGGTGCGCAGCTACAATCCGTCGATGAATTATGCGCTTGCGATCTGCCATCTCGGCGACCGCATTCTCGGCGCGCCGCCGTTCATTCATCCCTTCCCGGGCTCCGAACGCGCGCTGACGCTGGCCGAGGTGCAGGAGATGCAGACGCGGCTGACAAAAGCCGGCTTCGACACCGGCGGCACCGATGGCCGAGTCGGGAATGACACCATGAAGGCGGTCCGGGATTACCAGACCAAGATGGGCCTGTTGCCGGCCGATGGCTATGGCGGGCTCAAGGTGCTGGCGCGGCTGCGGCAAGGCGGTTAGTCCGGTCATTCCGGGGCACGCGAAGCGTGAACCCGGAATCTCGAGATTCCCCGATGCGCAATTGCGCATCTGAGGTCTGGTCCTTCGGACCATCCCGGAATGACGGACAAACATAGTCACGCCCCCGGCCGCGCGACCCCGCCAGCGTTCATACCGCCGTCAATGACGAGTTCAGTTCCGGTCACGTAGCTCGACGCATCGGAGGCGAGATACAAAACGCCTTTCGCGATGTCCATGGCATGGCCGGCGCGGGCCAGCGGCGTTGCGAATTTCGCACGCTCCTCGGGATCGATCGGCGCGTTCTGGCCGCGCCCTGCCGCCTCGGTCGGGATCTTGCCCCAGATCGGCGTGTCGATGATCCCGGGATGTACCGAGTTGACGCGGATGCCGTCGCCGAACGTCGCGCATTCCATCGCGATCGCTTTCGCAAACAGCCGGACGCCGCCCTTGGTGGCGCAATAACCGGACAGGCTGGCCGCGCCGCGAATGCCGGCGAGCGACGACATCATGATCACGGAGCCGCCGCCGGTCTTGCGCATCGCCGGCAGGCAGTGCTTCACCGACAGGAACACGCCGTCGAGATTGATCGCGGTCTGCCGCCGCCAGTCTTCCAGCGACATCTCCGTGATCGAGGGCACCGCGATGCCGATGCCCGCGTTGGAAACCAGCACGTCGAGCCGGCCATAGCGCTTCATCACCTCGGCTACGACATCGATCCAGCGCGCTTCGCTGGTGACGTCCTGCTGCAGGAAGACAGCCTCGTTGCCGGCCTTCTTGATCCCGGCGACAACCTCCGGCCCCCTCAGCTCGTCGACATCGGTGACCGCAACCGAAGCGCCTTCGCGCGCCAGCAATTCGGCACATGCCGCGCCGATGCCGGATGCGCCGCCGGTTACGAGCGCGACTTTTCCCTGAACCTGTCCTGTCATGTCTGCTCCCGTTTTTGGTTGTTGGTTTTGTCGTCTGGTGGATGAACCTACCTGATCACGGCCGGTCCCTGATCGGGCACGGCGACATCGATCACGCGCAATTGCACGCGCTCGGTGCCCTGGTAGCGATCGACCGCGAGCGAGCCTGCGACATGCAGCGGCTGGCCGCGGTTTTGCGTCAGTGCGTGGCCGAGCTTTTGCCCGACGGACCGGAACGCGATGCCGTTGACGATGACGCCGTCGCCGGACTTGAAGCGCACGCGCAGATGCGCTTGTCCGACTTCATCGGCATAGACCAGCTGATGCGCCGGCAGCGCGATCACAGGCTCCGGATTGCCGGCGCCGAACGGCCCGGCGCGGTTCAGGATGCCTGCGAATTCCGGTGTCACGCTGCGGGCGCTCACCGCACCGTCGATAAACAGCTCGTTTTCGTGACGGGAACTGGCGACGTCTTCGGCGAGCGCGCTTTCCATATAGGCGCGAAACTCCGCGAGCTTTTCCTTGCGCAGCGTCACGCCCGCGGCCATGGCGTGGCCACCGCCTTTCATCAGCAGTTTTTCCTTCACGGCCTGCCGCACCGCCTTGCCGAGGTCGACGCCCGAAATCGAGCGGCCCGAACCGGTGCCGATGCCGCCCGGCTCCAATGCGATCGCAAACGCCGGCCGCGCGAATTTCTCCTTCAGCCGCGAGGCGACGAGGCCGACGACGCCGGGATGCCAGCCTTCGGAGGCCGTGACGATGACCGACCCCTTGTCCTCGAGCCCGAGCGAAGCCAGCGCCTCGGCTTCGGCCTGCGCTTCCGCCGCCTGCTCGATGATGCGGCGCTCGGAGTTCAGCCGATCCAGCTCGGCGGCGATCCGCGCGGCCTCGGAGATATCGCCTTCCAGCAACAGCCGCACGCCCAAATCAGCCCGGCCGATGCGGCCGCCGGCATTGATGCGCGGCCCCAGCATGAAGCCGAGGTGCCAGGCCTCGGGCGGGCCATTGAGCCGCGACACGTCCATCAGGGCGGTGTGCCCGACATGGTCGCGGCGGCGCATCGCGATCAGGCCCTTGGCGACGAAGGCACGGTTGAGCCCGGTCAGCGGCGCGACATCGGCGACGGTGCCGAGCGCCACGTGATGCAGCATGCCGAGCAAATCCGGCTCCGGCCGTTCGCTGTTCCAGAAGCCGCGGCCGCGCAATTCCCTGTTAACGGCGACCAGCGTCACCAGCACGAGGCCGACGGCGGCGAGATAACCGAGGCCCGAAAGATCATCTGCCCGGTTCGGATTCACCAGCGCGTCGACCTCAGGCAGTTCGTCGCCGGTTTGATGGTGATCGATGACGACGACGGACATGCCGAGCTTTCGTGCTTCCGCCAGTGGCTCGATGCTGGTGGTGCCGCAATCGACTGTCACCAGCAGCGTCGCGCCGCGACCTGCAAGCGCGCGCACGGCCTCCACATTGGGCCCGTAGCCTTCGAAGATGCGGTCGGGAATATGGATCAAGGGGTCGAGCCCGCAATGGCGCAAGTGCCAGGTCAGCAGCGCCGCAGACGTGGCGCCGTCGACGTCGTAATCGCCGAAGATCGCGACCTTCTCGCCGCGCGTGGCCGCGTCCGCGATGCGTTTGGCCGCGGTCTCCATCTGCGTCACGGTGTGGGGATCCGGCATCAATTTGCGGATGGTCGGATCGAGGAAATCCTCGACGGCGTCGATCTCGACATCGCGGCCCGCGATCACCCGTGCCAGCATCTCCGGCAGCTGGTAGCGCTGCACGATCGCCAGCGCCTTCGCCGCCCCCCGCGCATCGAGCCGGTCGCGCCACAATTTGCCGGTCGCCGATTGCGACACGCCGAGAAACGCCGGCGGCGATTCAACGGGCAAAGCGGTTGTGGGAGGCGTCATGGGGCTTTCGGTCTAGCGGGACTGGGTCACCCGCCATATCTGCGCAGTTCCGGAATCAATGTCAAAGCAAAGCAGACGTGCGTCAACAGCTCGCGGCGCTGGTCGCCCGAGGTTTGCTATCAAATTCTTCGCCCTCGAAGACAGAGGGCGCAGGGAATGCCGGATGCGCGCTGCACCCGCGGTCTCGTGTGCGATTGTGCATAAGAATGCTGCACACGAGCATACAGGGCAGCGGAGAGCATCCGACATTCCCTGCGCAGTGGCTTTACGGCTTATGACGCGCTCTCCCCGGTGAGACGGCCTCTATTGCCACCGTCGCCCCTCGGAAGCGTTAGCT
>NZ_JAFCLY010000090.1:0-5414 GCF_018130185.1 Bradyrhizobium sp. AUGA SZCCT0182
CGCCAATGCCGTAATCAGGTCCGGACAGCCTTGGAAAGGCGCTAACGCCTCTTGACAGCTAACACGGTAGATCCCGGCTCAAGGCCGGGACGACAAATGGTGGTGGCTGCCCGCGCATGACGACGACAGGATCGAGTGGAGTCGCACTATCCTCCGTCATTGCGACCCGTTGACTCGCAATGATGCGATGGAACCGCGGCGCTAAATCCGCACGGCTCCCCTGCCGCAATGCGGGAACCATGACACCACGCGGACGTTGTCTCCCCGTGGCGGGCATCACGTCTGCCTTAATTCGGGCCAAAGAACCTTGGGGCTGGGGCGTTCCGGGTGTTTTTTCATTGGTTCAATTCCCATGGGTGTGCAGCTGACAGGGAAACGTTCGGCAGCGAATGATCCCGCCGCCGCAGCCGTGCGGCAGGATAATGATCGCGTCATCGAAACTTCCATTCCGGCGCGGCTCGATGATTTGCGCTGGAGCGGATTTCATACCCGCGTCGTGCTGGCGCTCGGGATCACCTGGATTCTGGATGGGCTGGAAGTCACGCTGGCCGGCGCCTTGTCCGGTGCGTTGAAGGAAAGTCCGACGCTTCGGTTTTCGAATTTCGATGTCGGATTGGCCAATAGCGCCTATCTCGCCGGCGCCGTGCTCGGTGCGCTCGGCTTTGGCTGGCTGACCGACCGGATCGGCCGCAAGAAACTGTTCTTCATCACGCTCGCGGTCTATCTCACGGCGACCGCGGCAACCGCGTTTTCATGGAGCGTGGGAAGTTATGCGCTCTTTAGATTCCTGACCGGTGCCGGGATCGGCGGCGAATACACCGCGATCAATTCGACGATCCAGGAACTGGTGCCGGCGCGCTATCGCGGCTGGACCGATCTCGTCATCAACGGCAGCTTCTGGCTCGGAGCTGCGCTCGGCGCGGTCTGCGCGATCGTGCTGCTCGATCCGGCGTGGATCGGCCCCGATATGGGCTGGCGCCTCGCCTATATGACCGGCGCCGTCCTCGGCCTTGTCGTGTTCGTGATGCGGATGTGGATTCCGGAAAGCCCACGCTGGCTGATGATCCATGGCCGTCCCGATGAGGCGCACGCGATCGTGGATGCAATCGAGAAGTCGGCGGGGCAGGTACGGGATGAGACGAAGGATGTCTTGCCGAAGATCAGATTGCGTATGCGCAGCCATACGCCGCTGCGCGAAGTCGCGCACACCCTGTTGACGGTCTATCGCCAGCGTTCGATGGTTGGCCTCGTGCTGATGGTCGCGCAGGCGTTCTTCTACAACGCGATCTTCTTCACCTTCGCGCTGATCCTGACCGATTTCTTCGGCATTCCGGCCAATCATGTCGGCTGGTATATCCTCCCGTTCGCGGCGGGTAACTTTCTCGGTCCGCTGCTGCTGGGCCGGCTGTTCGACACGCTGGGCCGCCGCAAGATGATCACGCTGACCTATGGCGTGTCGGGTGTACTGCTGGCGCTGTCGGGCTATCTGTTCTCGATCGGGGCCCTGACCGCGCAGACCCAGACGATCGCCTGGATGGTGATCTTCTTCTTTGCCTCGCCCGCGGCGAGTGCGGCGTATCTCACCGTCAGCGAGACGTTCCCGCTGGAGGTGCGCGCACTGGCGATCGCGCTGTTTTATGCGATCGGCACCGGAATTGGCGGCGTAATTGGGCCTGCTTTGTTTGGTGCATTGATCGATACGGGATCGCGCACGAGTGTTTTCGCCGGCTACCTGTTGGGGTCGGCACTGATGGTCGTTGCGGCAGCCGTGGCATGGCGCTACGCCGTCGCCGCCGAGCGCAAGTCGCTCGAAACTGTCGCACGACCGCTAGCCTTTGTGGAGTAGGATAAGATGAACGAGGATCTGTTGGAAATGCCATTGGAAGATGAGATCGTTGGCGAGGAGGAAGGTGCGCCGGAAACCGTTCCGGTGCCGCGTTCGCTGGTGCCGCATTTGAGCGAAACCGCGATTCTGCTCGACATCGATGGCACGCTGCTCGAATTGATGCCGACGCCGCGCGAGGTCTGGGTGCCGCCGGGGCTGTCGAAGACGCTGAACCGGCTGTTGGCTCGCACCAACGGTGCGCTGGCGCTCGTCAGCGGCCGCTCGCTCAACGATATCGACCTGATCTTCGCGCCGGAGCAATTCCCGGCCGTCGGCGGCCATGGCGCGGAAATGCGCATCGATCCCGACAACGAATCGGTCGATTCCCATGCGCCGCCGATGGACAGGGAATTGAAGCGCCGCCTGGCGGCGATCGCCAAGCTCAGTCCGGGAATACTGCTGGAAGACAAGGGCTATTCACTGGCGCTGCATTATCGCCTGGCGCCGCATGCGGAGAAGGCGATCTATGCAGCGGTGTCGCTGATCCGCGCCGATTTGCCGAACGCGCCGATCGAGATACTGCCGGGCAAATGCGTCTGCGAGATCAAGCATTCCGGTTTCACCAAGGCGACCGGCGTGCGCGAGCTGATGACGCGCGAACCGTTCAAGGGCCGCCGTCCGCTCTTCATCGGCGACGACGTCACCGACGAAACGGTGTTCGGCATCATGCCTGATTACGATGGTCTCGCATTCTCTGTCGGTCGCCGCGCGCAAGGCGTGCAGGGACATTTCGATTCGCCGAGCGATGTTAGAGAGTTTCTAGCGCACCTGCTCGACGACGAAAGAGACGCGGCGTTGCCATGATCCGTGCACGATTTTGCAAATGGCGCCGGTTTTAGAACACAGTTCCCTGACGCATCACCATCATCTCGCGAAAAATTTTCTTTTTCGTGAGTTCAGGTGAGTTCCGTCCGCGCCAGCCCGAATTTGGTTTCAATTCGTTGAAAGGTTGGCCAGGAACCATATTGATGAATGGTTGTTAATTCGCGAGTGCAGCAACAGGAGGGGACCTGTGAACCTCGTCGTCGTCTCGAACCGCGTTGCGCGCGGAAAGCCCAATGAACCCATGACCGGTGGCCTCGCGGCGGCCTTATTGCCGGTTGTCGAGAAGTCCGGGGCGATTTGGGTCGGTTCCAGCGGTCGCGTCCGTGACGGGAACCTGAAGGAACCTTTCGCCGAAATTGAAGCATTGGGCGCGGGCGCGCTTGCCATGCTCGATCTGCCGGCGGCGCATTACGGCGGATATTACGAGGGCTTTGCGAATTCGGCGCTGTGGCCGGCGCTGCATTCCCGCGCCGATCTGATTCGCGCCTCCCAGGACGATTACGTCAGCTATCGCGAAGTGAACGCCTTCATGGCGCGCGCATTGCTGCGCTTCAAAAAGCCGGACTCCGCGTTCTGGGTTCAGGACTATCATTTCCTCGCGCTCGGCGCCGAGCTGCGTGATCTCGGCGTAACACAGCCGATCGGATTCTTCCTGCATACGCCGTGGCCGACGCGCTCGGTGATATCAGGCGTGCCGCACCATCGGGATCTGATCGAGGCGATGCTGGCCTATGATCTCATCGGTTTCCAGACAGAAGAGGATTGCGAGAATTTCCTGGCTTACGCGCAGTCAGATCTCGGGCTCGCCGTGCAGGACGGCGTCGTCGTCTCGCGCCATGGCCGGACGCGCGCCGCGGTATTTCCGATCGGCATCGATCCGCAGAAATTCGCCCAGCAGGCCGCCAAGGCCACGACCCATCCGGATGTGTCGCGGCTGCGGCGCAGCCTGAATGGCGAGAAGCTCGCGATTGGCGTCGACCGGCTGGATTATTCCAAGGGGCTGATCAACCGCATCAAGGCATTCGACCGGATGTGGGCGTTGCATCCGCAGCTGTTGCGCACCGTGTCGCTGCTGCAGATCGCGACCCCGTCGCGCGGCGCAATCGAAGCCTATGGCAATCTGCAGAGCGATGTCGCGAGACTCGTGAGCGACGTCAACGGCGTCCACGGCGAAGTCGACTGGACGCCAATCCGCTATCTCAACAAGGGCTTTGGCCAGGCTGTGCTCGCGGGGCTTTACCGCACCGCGCAGGTCGGCGTGGTGACGCCGCTGCAGGACGGCATGAATCTCGTCGCCAAGGAATATGTCGCCGCCCAAAATCCCGCCGACCCCGGCGTGCTGGTGCTGTCGAAATTCGCCGGCGCCGCCAACGAACTCGACACCGCATTGCTGGTGAACCCGCACGATATCGACGGCATGGCCCGCACCATCTCAACGGCGCTTTCGATGGCGCTGACCGAACGGCGGATGCGCTGGGAGGCGATGATGGAAAAGCTGCGCGGCGGCACGATCCAGCAATGGTTTGCCGATTTCATCGACGCGCTGCAGGAAAGCCAGCTCGATAGTGGCCCTTTGGAACCTGTCACGGCTGATACGCCGACCCGGTTGCCGCTACGCTCCGTCAATAACGGCGCGCGGTATCATTAGAGACTTCCACGAACAGCTCAGTAGCAATAGGAGACGCCATCCAGCACCGGACAGCGTGCCCGGCGCGGATCGCTCGGATTCTCCATCGGTACCACGCCGTTGCCCTTCCCGACGAATACGCCTTTTCCGACGATGACGGACGATTTGTTGCCGATGATGACGCTCGGATGCGGCGAGGCCAGGCTCGAGCGCGTGCCGTCGGCCCAGATGATCGCTTCCCCCGAAAGGATGCCGCGCCTTCCGTCGTCGCAACTCACATCGACGCCCTGGCGGGTGCAGAATTGCGCCATAGCGGGGACCGCGGCGCCTGCGACCAGCGCCGCTATCAGGGTGGCGAATGAAAGCGCTCGCGTGATCATCATGCCGTTCTCCGCCCATGGTTGCCCCCATGGTCGTCGGCCATAACCTGATTCCGGTTCAAGGCCCAGCGCGAAGCGGTTGCCCCAGCGGACATAAGTGACAAATTATCCAATAAATTCAAACAATTGGGGAAATTTCAGCGCGCGTGCCCGCGGTCCCTTGCAAAATGTGTCCTGCCCCTTCAAGAGAAGGCCTCCGGAGAGATGGCCGAGTGGCTTAAGGCGCACGCTTGGAAAGCGTGTGTGCGGGAAACCGTACCGTGGGTTCGAATCCCACTCTCTCCGCCAGAAGCACCTGAAAATGCTAAATTTTATGCGGAAAATGGAAACTAACCCCCGGATCGACCCCCGGATCAGTTTCGCACTTGCCGTCGCTAAAGCGGAAACCGCGGCGAGAGGGGAGCGCGGGTGTTTGCGCTTGGGCTAGACAGAAACTTCAGGATTTTGGGACCGACCCGGAGTTCAACCGCGAGACGAAAGAAACCCTAGAGTGTGGCGATGCACCTTGCACGCGTTTAGCGCTTCCGGTTCAATTGAGAAGAAGCTCGGTCGGGCCGTCAATCAATTTCTTCAAGGCAGCATATTCGATGGGCTGCCACTCTAGTCCGGTCGTGAATATCAAGGGGCCTACGTTGGCAACGCTAGACCGATGGCGATCATTTCTGATCACTCCGAAAGTTCTCACTTTCCCTAGGAT
>NZ_JAFCLY010000091.1:0-5384 GCF_018130185.1 Bradyrhizobium sp. AUGA SZCCT0182
TCCGAGGGGCGACGGTGGCAATAGAGGCCGTCTCACCGGGGAGAGCGCGTTATAAGCCGTAAAGCCATTGCGCAGGGAATGTCGGATGTTCTCCGCTGCCCTGTATGCTCGTGTGCAGCATTCTTATGCACAATCGCACACGAGACCGCGGGTGCAGCGCGCATCCGGCATTCCCTGCGCCCTCTGAATTTTGGGGGCGGGACTACACGTAAACCTCGGGCGCGTTGCGTCGCGAGAACGCGAAGTTATTTCCGCGTCATTGCGAGCGCAGCGAAGCAATCCATCTAGCAGCGCGAAGAAAGAATGGATTGCTTCGCTTCGCTCGCAATGACGGAACGGCGACGGAATGAATGCCTGGCTGTCTGAAATTCGAACCTGAACTCGTCCCGTCAGGACGATGGTGGACGCACAAGGGATCGAACCTTGGACCTCTCCCGTGTGAAGGGAACGCTCTCCCGCTGAGCTATGCGTCCGGGATCCGGCGAAATCAGCGCCGTCAGAGCCCGCGATTTACGAAGTGAGGGCCCATAGTGTCAAGCAAACAAAGCGGCCGAATCGGGACATAGCGTTTTCGAGCGAAGTGGAGGCCGGTTCGCGTGAAGAAAACGCGTCAAAAAAGTTACGCCCCTTGCTGGCGGGCGCGGGAGGCGTGCGACTGCAGGGCCCGGATTCGCTCGGCCAGGGTGCCGCTGCCTTCGGAAGGCGCGGTGGCGGCGCTGTCGTTGGCCGGCTTGGCAGGGGGCTTGGGTGCCGCCGGTTCCGCGGCCAGCATGGCCTCGATCGCCGAATTCGGCCCCTCCAGCTGGATAGCCAATTTGGCCACCTCGGCGGCGATGTCGTTGATGCGTTCGCGCAGCAGCGCGTTCTCCATCCGCTCGGTGGCCCAGGAGCTTTCGGCCTGCTGCTGGATCGCGTTGATGTCGCGCTGCAGCTTGGCGCGTTCGTCGCGCGCGACACGAAGCTGTTCCTCGACCGCGGCTTTCTCGCTGCGCAGCTTTTCGATCGCAGGCGAATTGCCGCCCTGGCTCAGGGCCGCGATCTCGACATGCAATTCCTTGGTCGTGCGCTCGGCGACGTCGTTGGCCTGCTTGAGCTGGTTGTTCTCGAATTCGCGTTCGGCCAGGAGCTTGCCCTGGGTGGCGAGCCGCGCTTCGAGATCGTTGACGCGGTTACCGAGCATTTCGGCTTCCTTGACCTGGATGATCAGCTGCCGGTCCAGATCGGTGACGCGTTGGCTCAGATTTTCGACGCGGCTGCGCGCCTCGCTCAGTTCGCGCGTCGCGTTGTCGGATTCGCCGCGCTCCTGCGCGAGCCGGGCTTGCGTCGCCGCGAATTCCTTTTCGGCGTCGCCGACGCGGCCCTTCAACTCCTCGATCTGGGTGCGCACCGCGACCAGCTCGACCTGGCGGCTGTCCGCCACCATCGAACGGTCGGACAGTTCATGATTGATCTTGGCAAGTTCGCCCTGCTTGTCGGTCAGCGCCTTTTCGGCGCCGCGCAGCATCTCGGTCTTGGCCGCGAATTCCTCTTCGGTGGCGCGCAGCTGTTCCTTCACCGCCTTCTCGCGCGCCTCGAGCCCGAAGATCGTGGCGTTCTTCTCGCCAAGCTCGATCTTCATGCGGTTGATCGCGTCGGATTTCTTGCCGAGTTCGGCAAGCTGGCTGGTGGTCTTGTTCTTGAGCTGGTCGACGCTCATCTCGAGCCGGCGCGCCGACATCGCGAATTCCGCGCGCAGCTGATCCTTGTCGGCCTGGATTTCAGCCATCGACAGCGGGGTGGCCGCTTCCAGTCGGCGGGTCGTCAGCCGGACCGCGCGGTTATGCACCAGCGGCACGATCATCAGGCCAAACAGCATCGAGACCAGAAAACCGATCGCCAGATACATGATCGGTTCGATCATGGATGGTCACTCCCCGAGGGCATAAAGAATTCGTTAATCACAATGCCATGGGGGACCGGCAAAAGGCCAGCCCAATGCCGCGTTAACCTGAATCGTGAAGATCAATGTGTGCTGCTGTTCAGAAAACCGTTGCTCAGGAAAAGGTCAGAACGGGTTCCAGGTCGCGCGCGGGGTAAATTTGAGATAGCCGATGTTGGCGCCGAGCCGCAGACCGATGCCGGAGCGAATCGGCACCAGCACGATGTTGTTGGCGGTGAGCGCGGTCATGCCGAAGCCGCCAACGATATAGGCCGAGCCGTCGATGCCGGCGAAGCGCTGATAGATCGCGTTGGTGGCGGGCAGATTATAGACCAGCGTCATGGTGCGGGCGCCGTCGCCGCCCCAGTCGAAGCCGACCGACGGACCCTGCCAGTAGACCCTGAGGTCGCCGGCGTTCTTGGTGTAGAGCGTGCCTTCGCCGTAGCGCAGGCCGGCGACAAAGGCGCCGGAGCCTTCCTCGCCGAGCACGTAACCGTTCGGCAGGCCCCATTGGCTCACCGCGCGCTCGATGATCGATGCCAGCCCACGCGAGACGTTGCCGAAGAATTTGTGGCCGGCATTGACCAGCTCGTCCGGCCCATAGGTCGCCGGGCTCGGCGCACGCTGCGGCGGCGGTGCTTGCTGGATCGGTGCCTGCTGGTACGGCGCCTGTTGGCCCGGTGCCTGCATCGGCGCCTGTTGCATCGGCCCCGACTGCTGCGCAGGTGCGGGCACAGTCCAGCACATCAGCGCGGCGAGCGTTACCGCGGCAAGGCGTGAGACGAAAATCATCAAAGAACCCCTGGTATCGAAATTCTGGCCGCAGCCTTAACCTGACGCCAACAAGCACGGCTCTAGGTTGCGCCCAGTGTCCCCTCGACTCGTATGTTATCGGTACCAACTATGACGGCACAACGGCAGGAAAGATATGGTTGGCGCCCCGGAATGGCCATTTTCGCCCTATGGGCAGGCTTTTTCGGAGTTCTCTGCCTTGATTTCACCGCCCTTGCCGCGACCACCGAACGGGTGGTGGTCAATCGCTATTCCGGCCTTGCGATCGAGGGGTTTGATCCCGTCGCCTATTTCACCGATTCCGTGGCCGTCCAGGGCGTGGCGGATTTCGAGGCCGCCGAGGCGGGCGCCGTCTGGCGCTTTCGCAACGAGGGCAATCGCGCTTCCTTTGTCGCCCACCCCGAGGTCTATGGCCCCCAGTTCGGTGGTTACGATCCGGTCGACCTGGTGCGAGGCGTTACCTATGCCGGTAACCCGCGGTTCTGGGTGGTCGCAGGCCAGCGGCTCTATCTGTTCGGCCGCGAGGAAAACCGCGATGCTTTCAAGGCCGATCCTTCGCGTTTCCTGAAAGACGCCGCCGCCCGCTGGCCTCGGCTCGAACAGGGCCTCGCGCAGTAGATCAGGACGGGGCTTGAATCAGAGAGGGGCTTGGGGATCGCCCCAGGCGATGAATTCCGGCACGATGAAGTCTTCGCGGCCACAACCAAAATGCAGCGCGGCGCCGGTTGAATCCGTGATCTTGCCGCCGGCGGCTGTAACCACCGCATGGCCCGCCGCCACATCCCATTCGCAGGTCGGCGACAGGCGGGGATAGATATCGACCGCGCCTTCCGCCACCCGGCCGAATTTGACCGCCGAGCCGAGTTCGGCGCGCACGGCTCCGGGCCTTGCGGCAATAAAGGCTTCGGTGCGGTCATCGCCATGCGACCGGCTGACGGCCACGGTCCAGGCTTTTCCCCTGATCGGGCAGGGCCGCGTCCGGATCGGCTCGATCCGCGGCGCGCCGCCGTCAATAAGGGTCAGCCGCTCGGCACCCCGGCCGACGATGCCGCGCCAGATCAATCCAAGCGCGGGAGCGCTGACGATGCCGAGCAACGGCACCCCGCCGGTCACCAGCGCCAGGTTGACGGTGAATTCGGCGCGGCCGGCGACGAATTCCTTGGTGCCGTCGAGCGGGTCGATCAGGAAGAAGCTGTCCTTGTAAGGCAGCTTCGCCAGATGCGTCCGCTCCTCGGACAATGACGGTATATTTGGCGCCAGCCGCGCCAGGCCTTCGCCGATGATGCGGTCGGCGGCGAGATCGGCTTCCGTGACCGGCGATCCGTCGGTCTTGCCATCGACCGTCATGGAGGCGCGGTTGACGGCTAGGATCGCGGCGCCGGCCTGGATCACCAGATCGGTTAGCGGCTCGATCAGGGCCGTAGCGGCCACATGATCGATAACGGGCGGACTTGCCTCATTCATGAGCGGGCTCATTTGCTGTTCGTGTTCCCTTGACCGGTGCCGCCCTGTGCTGGCAGCACGCGCCTGCGCAGTGTATCAAACCACCGAGCATGCGTGATTCGTAACTGTCCGCCGGCAGTCTCTTGCAGCGATTGGGGACTGCGCGGCCTTCCAGGAAAATCTGATGTCTGGCACTCCGTCTCCCGGCGTCGCTCCCGACGCCCTCGAACTTGCGGCACTGCTGTGTTCGCGGGTCTGTCATGATCTCATCAGCCCGGTTGGCGCCATCGTCAATGGGCTGGAGGTCCTCGACGACGATCCCAAGCCCGAAGATCGTGAATTCGCGCTCGATCTGATTCGCAAGAGCGCCAAGACCGCCTCGGCCCGGTTGCAGTTCTGCCGGCTGGCGTTTGGCGCGGCCGGCTCGGCCGGCGCGCAGATTGATCTCGGCGACGCCCAGACCATGGCGCGCGGCCATATCGAGGACGGCAAGATCACCATCACCTGGAATTTGCCCCGGCTGTTGCTGCCGAAGAACCGCGTCAAGCTGCTCTTGAACATGCTGGTCATTGCGCAGCAGACCATTCCGCGCGGCGGTACGCTGACCATCGACCCGATCGGCGACGGCGAGACGATGAGCTTTCGCGTCACCTCGGCCGGCCTTAACGCCCGCGTGCCGCAAAACATCGCCGACCTCTTGAGTGCGAGTTCCAGTGCCGCCATCGATGCGCATGCGGTGCAGCCTTATTATACGCGGCTTTTGGCGCAGGCCTGCGGGCTCGCCGTGACGCTCGCGCTCGACGGCGACAAGGTGCTCGTTACCGCCGCCTGAGCGCCGCCACGGGGCGATTATGGTTAACCAAAGGTTGATATTGGGCGGCTGGATTCATGGCAGCCGTCTTATCTCTTTGTTGAGGCCGTTCTTTTCCATTTGCTCAACCAATATTAAACGCTTTGCATAGAAGCTGGCCAAGTTCCGTAAGGCACGTCGATGTCGCGTGCCGGTGCGTGCGAAGGCCGGTTTCATGGATGATTTGTTGCGGGAATTTTTGACCGAGACCAGCGAGAGCCTGGATACGGTCGACAATCAGTTGGTGCGGTTCGAGCAGGACCCGAACAACGCGAAGATTCTGGATAACATCTTTCGCCTGGTGCACACGATCAAGGGCACCTGCGGCTTCCTCGGCCTGCCGAGGCTGGAAGCGCTGGCCCATGCCGGCGAGACCCTGAT
>NZ_JAFCLY010000092.1:0-5145 GCF_018130185.1 Bradyrhizobium sp. AUGA SZCCT0182
GCCGAGAAAGACCTTGCTCTATCAGACGCCGGCTGAGAAGTTCGCAGAATGTGTTGCAGCGATCGGTTGAACTCGCCAGCTAAAGCGGACATTATGCCCGCAAGGGTGGTCTCGCGTCCCCGGGCCCCGTTAGCCCAATTTATGCGCTGCAGCGAGAGCAGCGCCACCTTCGGACGAAGCGGTAGAGTTATACAGAATTCGGCAGACAGCCAATCCAAAAGCCAAACAGCCAGGATGCGTCATCTCGACCAATAGTCCACGCCAGTGGAAAGAAGGAGACTGACCGTACCCACCGAGTGGAGGGTCCGCATGTGTGGGCACCACAAAGGGAGGCGCAAAATGAGATCCGATTTAAAATTATCGGCTGCAACTTTGCTGCCGGGCATAGTCGCGGCAGCGCTGTTGGCGGCGCCCGCGCGCGCCGATGTAGTCACCGATTGGAACGTCATCACCAATGATCTGGTGGCGAACGACGTCGGCAACAATCCCAAACTCCGCACCTTGGCCATGGTGCATGTCGCCGTGTCCGACGCGATCAACACGGTTCAGAATCGTTACACGCGCGTAGTCGCAACGCTTCCGGCCGCACCAAGCGCATCCGCAGAAGCCGCGGCCGCGGCGGCCGCGCAGCAGATCCTCACCCAGGTCTATCCGCAGCAGAAAGCCAAGATCGAAGAGGGCTACGCGGCATCACTCAAGGCGATCCCAGAGGGGCCCGCAAAGACCGAAGGCATCAAGCTGGGTATGGAGGTGGCCGCCGCGGTCCAGGCCGACCGCGCCAACGACGGCACCAACGCTCCCGACACTTACAGGCCGCACGCTGCTCCCGGGGCCTACGTGCCGACGACGCTGCCGGCGTGGGAGCAATATGCGCGCGCGAAGCCATGGGTGCTCAACGGCGCCGACCAGTTCCGGCCCGGCCCGCCGCCGGCACTGTCGAGCGCAGAGTGGGCCCGCGACTACAACGAGGTGAAGAGCCTCGGCGGCACCAAGAGCACGGCGCGCACTCCCGAGCAGACCGAAGCGGTAACATTTTGGGGCAACGTCAATTTTGGCCCTGCCCTGCAAGCGGCGGCGCGCGAGCTTGCGAAGGCAAAGGAAATGCCGCTCGCTGAATGTGCGCGCCTGTTCGCACTGCTCAACATGGGTCTGGCGAACGCCTACGTTCTCAATTGGGAGGCGAAGTACTACTACAATTTCTGGCGGCCCGTCACCGCCATCCGCAATGGCGACCAGGACGGCAACGATGCCACCGAGCGCGATGCCGGCTGGACTTCGTTCAATCCGACGCCAATGCATCCCGAATACCCGTCGCAGGCGACCTACAACGCCACCACCGCGGTGGCGGTCCTGGAATCGGTTTTCGGGCCGGTGAAGGCCATTCCGTTCACGGCGACCGATGTGCGGGATCCGAAGCGGACCAGGCAGTTCGCCAGCCTGGCCGATATGGCCGAGGAGCAGAAGAATGTCCGTGTCTGGGGTGGCGTGCACTATCGATTCGCGATCCGCGCCAGCGAGGATGTAGCCCCAAAGGCCACGGCATACCTGATCGAGAACACGCTCAAGCCGGCACGCTAATGCCGTAGCCAAAACGTAAGACCCCGGGCTCGTGATGCGAGTCCGGGTATTCATCAAAATCCGAACTTTGACGGCGAGCCAAAGTGAGCTGGTTGTAGCTATGAGCGTAGTCGCGATTGCCGCTACAGAAGAGGTCGCCTCTGCGCGGGCACGAGGGCGCTGGGGCTGATCGTGCCGCAAGCACTTTTGGTGTCTGCGAACGAGGTCATCGATAAGGGCAGGGACGGTCTGTCGACGAAGCGCTGCGCCTCGTCGGTTGCGAGCATGTCCGCTTCGGGCGCCTTTGCGACATGCCGACAACCTTTGACGAAGTCCGCTGTTGAGGGCAAAGCCGACTTCCCGAAGGCCCGCCTGGACTTCTCAGTTTGACCCGGAACGGACCTCGTCGAGGGGCGCGTTCTCGAAGCGTACAAATTTCTTGATCCGTTCCCATATCTCCTCAGGTGCTGGCCCCTTTCCATTCCGTTCGATGGCTAGTGGCCCCTTTACAACTTTAGCAGTGGCTCCTTTTGAATCGGGAACCGCGTCGGGGGAATGAGAGTTTTGGGATGGGGCGACGGAGGTTCCCATGTCGGAGCGACGGCACATTGAACACGATCACCCTTTGGACGAGCGGTTAGCCCTAGAGGCAATCAAACTTAGGGAAACCGCCAAAAGTCTGAAGCCGGGATCGAAGCGGCAGACGCTTCTACGCAAAGCCCGCGAGGCAGAAACCGCCGCCAGCATTACCGCCTGGATTTCGTCACCCGGACTGAAGCCGCCAGAATAGGGAGGCAGCGCAGTGATTAAGTCGATAGGGTGCTTCGTATGCGATGAAACGCGGTGCGTCTGTGACGCCCACCCTGACCGGCCATGGTCAGGGAAATATGCGTGCGGTTGCGGTGCCACCGCCATGGCCTGTCCCTCATGCAGCAGGTTCATTCCGCTGCCACAACTCAACAAGGGATTTGAAGTAAAGGTACAAAGTTAACTTGTTCTCGATTTTACCCAGCCCTACTTTCCAGCACCGATTCACGGGCTGGTATGACATGCAGCACATTTACCGCGCTTTCCTGATCAGCTCGGACGGCCATATCGTTGATCGCGTTGAGATCGAATGCGATGGTGATGACACCGCCAAAGAGCGCGCCAAGCGGCTCGTTGACGGCCATGATGTAGAGCTGTGGGACGGAACGCGGAAGATCGCGAAGTTCACGAACAAGAATTAAGGCCGCCTCAGGTGGGCACTGTGTCCCGATTTCATCAGTCCGTAATTTTACCGTCACGAACCTTTCCCAGGTTCCCGCAGTTGGATAGGTTGGGCGCTGGGGTAGCAATGGGTGGCGTAATAATGACAAGGCACACTCAGTTGGCAGTGACACCACGCGACCGCTTTCTTGAAGCGGCACAAAAGGAACTTGCGGCTTTCGAGCAGCGCGAGCACGAGTTTTCCAAGAAGGAACGGAAAGAACGGGCTGCCGAATTGCAGATGCCCATCGAGAGGGTCGGACTTCAAAGCTAGGCGGGGGCCTAGATCGCAAGGCAAAGAGGCCGCCAGATGAGGCGGCCTCTTTCATTATCGATGCCAACCCGCTCCGTGGTATAACGGTCGGGCTTGCCGTAGACCTCCATCGCTCCGCGGGTGAGCCCTAGCATGGCAAGTGAAATGGCCGCGAATGCGAAATGATGATGGAGCATAACACTGAAGAAGCGCGTTATCAGGATCTGGTAGGAAAGTGTCGCGAACGCCAGCACAAAGACTGCCAGATAATAGCGACCGGGACTCTTGGATATGGATTGCAACACGCTGCCCTCTTAGTGGAGCCCTGATGGGCTCTATTGGGCACGCTTTGACCAACTCGCGCTACACGCGATCGCCGGATAACTACGTCGTTCCGTCAATCGTGATGGTGCCGAATGTAGTGCGTTCGATCTCCATGGCCCTGACCCCTTCATGATCTCGGCACGAGGCCCTGACACCCGCGTCGGCAGACCCATCTGGCCGGGCACTACTTCCGAGGCTGCCCCATAGGAGACGTCCTTGGCGGTTACCGCCTGGCACCCTATGACGCGCGGTTGAGAAAGACCGGCAGCCCCAGCTTGTTGCCGTAGGTAGGGCGGTAGCGCTCCGTGTTGTATGTGCTGGCGACATCCAATTTGCGAGGCCCCAGCTTGGGGTCAGGGATGGGCACGAGGTCGTAACGGCCCTCTACCAGAGCCGACATGAGACCGGTCTTGCCTTCCAGGATGGCATCGTAAGCCATGTTGCCGAAAGTCAGGGCTACAAGCTTGTCGATGAAGTCAGGTTCGCCCGATCGCAAATCGTAGGTAAGGTCAGAGGTGATTGTCTCTTCTCCAACGCGCTGCTTGATCTCCTCGGCAAGCGATTCCGCCACGCTGGCCTTCTTGCGGTGACCATAGGCGTCGGGCTCGCCGTATTCCTGCAGCTTGTAGCCCTCCCACTCGGCGCCCTCGCTGAGCACGATCAGCGCGTAATTGCTCGGGTTGGCGCGCTTCTCTTCAAGGAGCAACTGGATCAATCTGTCGAGATTGACCTTGTACTCCGGTATGACGCATCGGATCGAGGTCGCGTACGCGGTGTAGAGCGCGGTAAATCCGGCATCGCGGCCAAAGACGCGGAAAATGCCAATTCGCTCGTGCGAGCCGACAGTGGTTCGCTGCCGCTGGATAGCTGCGCTGGCGCGAGTGATCGCGGTCGAGAAGCCGATGCAGTACTCGGTGTTGCGGACGTCGTTGTCCATCGTCTTCGGGATGGCGATGATCTTGACACCGAGTTCGTTGAGCTTGGCGGCATAACTAAGCGTGTCGTCGCCGCCGATGGCGATCAGGTGTTCGATGCCGAGCCCCGAGAGGTTCGCCAGCACCTGGCCGGTGAGGTCCCACGTCTTGGTTGCGCCGCCGCCCCTGGTACTTAGGGAGACCGGAAGGTCCTTGCCGACGAGATGTTCGGGCAGCTTTTGCATTTTGGACGGATTGATGCGGCTCGAGTGCAGCACGGTGCCGCCGCTCCGGTCGATGGTGCGCGTGTTTTCACGATTCAGGGGCATGAGGTAGTGAGATTTGCTGGCCGGGTCCTCCAGGTTGAGGTGCGTGAGGGCCTCCCAACCACGGCGGAGGCCGATGACCTCGATGTCGTTCTCACTGCCGCGATAAGTGACGCTCTTGATGACAGCGTTAAGGCCGGGGACGTCGCCGCCGCCCGTGAGAATGCCGATGCGTTTTCTCGCCAAGCCCACCTCCCAGCATTGGCATGTCGCAATTTGCGACCTCGCCAGCTCAAATGAAAAATATCACTCAGACTCGACCCAACGATCGTCCTAAGGTTTTTAGCATATGCCGGTCTCAGATCGCCGGGGCTACCAGGTTGAAGAGGTCACTGCGAAATGGTCTGCTACGCTCTCCCACGATGGGTCCGCTACACTCTCTCACGAGGGGAAGGACTGACCTTCTTCGTCGGTGACGGCGGCATAGAGTTGCTAGAGGCCCCGCTGCCATGAGCGTTTCCGCCGTTTGTGGCTTCAAGGCGCTCTTGCGCACTATGGGCGGCCTCTTGCATGGCGGCTTGAG
>NZ_JAFCLY010000093.1:0-4861 GCF_018130185.1 Bradyrhizobium sp. AUGA SZCCT0182
ACGACCTCCCATAAACCCCGCAACGCCCGCCTCGATCGCCCCATCTTAATCGAGGCACCGAGACTTACGACCCATACGCCGCGGCCTATCGGTGAGAGCGCTGGCGTCAGATACCTTCTTTAGCAATGAGCGCCGCGGAGTATGGGTCCCGGCCTTCGCCGGGACGCCATCTCACTTCGGAAATCTCGCCGCCGTCTCCTCCAGCGGCAATGCCAGCGCACTGGCCAGATATGACACCGTGCGATAGAAGCCGCAGAGCTGGATGATCTCGACAATTTTCGCGTCGTCATAATGCGCCGACAGCGCCTTGAACTCGGCCTCATCAAGCGTCGCGCGCTCGTGCAGGGCATCGACGGTTGCGATCAATACCTGTTCGGCTTCCGACCAGCAGATGGCCTTGGCATCGCCGAGCACGGTGGCGCGGACCTGTTCGGCGGTCAGGTAGGCGGCTTCCGCGAACGCCGCGATATGCACGCCCCATTCGTATTCGCAGCCGGTCCGCGCGCAGGTGCGGTCGATCACGATCTCGCGCTCTCGCAAGCTGAGCGGACCGCGATCCAGCAGGCTGCCGGCGCGAAATTTCTCCCAGGCGCGGGGCTGGCCGGCCATCACCCGGAACAGCACCAGCGGCGGCGCGCCGCGCATGATGCGGTCGAATTGTTGCTGAATCTCGGGTGGATAAGGCGGCTGCAACGGCGCGATGCGGGGCGCGGATCGTGACATCGGCCCACTCCTTTGCTACAATAAATGTAGCACATCGCTACAATATCTGTAGCATCTTGCAAGAGGCTTTTCGATGTCGAAACAGACCCCTGCCATGAAGAAACGCGCCGTCCGCGGCTCGCGGACCGGCCGGCCGATCATGGCGCTGCTCGATCTGCTGGGCCGCCGCTGGACCTTGCGCATCCTCTGGGAATTGCGCGAGGGACCGCTGACCTCGCGCGCGCTGCGTACCGCCTGCGACGAGGCCTCGCCGACTGTGATGCAGACCCGGCTCTCCGAACTGCGCGAGGCCGGCCTGATCGAACTGCTGCCGGGCGATGGCTATGGCCCGACCGGGCTCGGCCGGGACTTGAACGAAACCTTCCTTCCTCTCCACCGCTTTGCGGAGCGGTGGAGCAAGCAAACGACAGACTAGGCCACCGCCACCGTCAGGCTGGCGCCATCGGCTTGCACGACTTTGACACGGCTGCCGGCCGGCGCATCGGGGCCGGCGACGCGCCAGATCGTGTCGTCGATCCGCACCGTGCCTGTGCCGTCGACGATCGGTTTTTCCAGCGTGAACTCCCGGCCGATCATCGCTTCGGTCCGCCGGTTGAGGAACGGGTTGCTCTGGCTGCTGCTGCCGGCGCTCTTCGCAAAATGCCGCCACGCCGGCACCGCCGCTGCCGCGAACAACGCGAACATCAAAAGCTGCGTCTGCCACGATGGATTGATAGCAAACGACACCAGGCCGACCATCAGCGAGGAAAGCCCAAGCCAGAACAGGAAGACACCCGGCGCCAGCAATTCCAGCGCCATCAGGATGAAGCCGAAGATCAGCCAGTTCCAGGTGCCCAGGGTAGCAAATATGTCGGCCATGACACGACCTCTCTAGTATCTCGTACAATTCATCAACACACCGGCGGTGCGCTCCCTCTCCCGCTTGCGGGGGAGGGTGCCGAGCAACGCGAGGCGGGTGGGGGCTCTCTCCACGAGTCTTATCGCGGAGAGAGCCCCCACCCCAACCCTCCCCCGCAAGCGGGAGAGGGAGCAGACATGTGCCAGCCTGCTCATCATCACACCAATCTCTTACCGCTGCGGCGAGAACGGCGGCGGCGGCGGTGGCGGCGTGGCGGGACCGGTTGATGGCACCGAACCGCGCCGCGCGGCTGCTGCCGAGGTAGCGGCGTCACCGAAGGTCGCCTTGGCGATCTCGCCGATGCCGGCGAGCGAGCCCAGAATGCTGGTGGCCTCGATCGGCAGCATGAGGATCTTCTGGTTCGGCGATTCGGCCAGTTGCCCGAACGCCTTGATGTATTTATCGGCGATGAAGTAATTCAGCGCGGCAACGTCGCCCTTGGAGATGGCCTCGGACACCATCTGCGTCGCCTTGGCTTCAGCCTCCGCCGAACGTTCGCGCGCCTCGGCGTCGCGGAAGGCGGCTTCCTTGCGGCCTTCGGCCTGCAGGATCTGGCCCTGCTTGGCGCCCTCGGCACGCAGGATCTCCGACTGCCGCTGGCCTTCCGCCTGCAAAATGTCGGCGCGCTTGACGCGCTCGGCCTTCATCTGCCGGCCCATCGCTTCGACGAGGTCGGCCGGCGGCACGATGTCCTTGATCTCGATGCGGTTGACCTTCAGCCCCCACGGCGACACCGCGGCGTCGACCACGCGCAGCAGCCGCTCGTTGATCTCGTCGCGGTGCGACAGCACCTGGTCGAGGTCCATCGCGCCCATCACCGAGCGGATGTTGGTCATCGTCAGCACGATAATCGCCTGATCGAGATTGGATACTTCGTAGCTGGCCTTGGCGGCATCGAACACCTGATAGAACGCGACGCCGTCCACCGTCACGGTGGCGTTGTCCTTGGTGATCACCTCCTGCTCGGGAATGCTGATCACCTGCTCCATCATGTTCATCTTGCGGCCGACGCGGTCAAAATAGGGAACGATGATGTTCAACCCCGGCGACAGCGTGCGGGTGTATTTGCCGAACCGTTCGATGGTCCAGTCATAGCCTTGCGGCACCGTCTTGACGCCGGCGAACAGGGTCACAATGACCAGCAGCAAAAACGCAATCGCGAAAATGTCGAAACCAGTCATGAATTCCCTCCAAAACCGGCAAGACCGTTGCCGGACGCGGTCGTCCATATGTCTGCCGGATGCCACCGCCGGTTCAGCCCGGCTGTTCTCTAGCAATGGTTACGTAGGGAGCCGTTTGACGCCCGCCAGATGTATGGCGCTTGAACAGTGGAATATCAAATCCAGCCCTGAAGCTCGCGCAACACCAGCTGGCGGATCACGTCCATGCCGGGCTCGGAGTCGTTGAGGCAGGGGATCGCCGCGAACTGCTCGCCGCCATTGTGTTTGAAAATTTCGGCGTTTTCCTGCGCGATCTCTTCCAGCGTCTCCAGGCAATCGGCGGAGAAGCCGGGGGTCACCACGGCAATGCGCTTGACGCCATCCTTCGCAAGCTGCGCGATGGTCTTGTCGGTATAGGGCTGCAGCCATTCGTCGAAGCCGAAGCGCGATTGGAATGTAAGCTTGAGTTTGGACGCATCAAGGCCCATGCGCCGGCGCAGGGCGTCGGTTGTTGCGATGCACTGCGCCTGGTAAGGATCGCCCTTGTCGACATAACTTTGCGGCATGCCGTGAAACGACGCGACGATCAGTTCGGGCTGGAACGGCAAGGTTGCCAGATGCGCGTTGATCGAGGCCGCCAGCGCATCGATGTAATCAGGGTCGTCATAGTAGGGCGGCGTCACCCGCAAGATCGGCTGCGCGCGCATGCCGGCCAGCACGCGAAAAACCTCGTCGCACACGGTGGCCGAGGTCGCGGCGGAATATTGCGGATAGAGCGGCACGACCAAGAGACGGTCGCAGCCTTGCGCGGTCAGGGCATCGATGCGCGAGCGGATCGACGGATTGCCGTAACGCATCGCCCAGTCGACCACGACGTGGTCATGGTCTGCGATCGCCTCCGCCAGCTTTTCGGCTTGCGCGCGCGTGATCGTCTTCAGCGGGGATTCGTTCTTCTCGACGTTCCAGATCTTCTGGTAGTCGCGCGCCTTGCGGCGGGGACGGATGCGCAGAATGATGCCGTTGAGGATCAGCTTCCAGCGCAGCCCCTGGTCCTCGATCACGCGCGGGTCGGAGAGGAATTCCTTGAGGTAGACCCGCACGCCCCTGGTATCGGCGGTATCGGGCGTGCCGAGATTGACCAGCAGCACGCCGACGCGCTCGGGCTTGGCTTCCGGCGCAGGCTTCGCACTTCCTATGGGAACGACCACGGTCATGATTTCCGTGGCTTCGCGCGTTGCACCATCCTTGTCAAGACAACCATCGGTTCGATACGCTCAGGTCTTGCCCCGGGCGGGAGGAACCATGACGGTCGCCGAATGGTGCGTTTTCGGAACGCTGCTGCTGTACCTGCTGACGATCGCCTCGGTCAAATGGATCGGGTTTCGCCGTTTCGACAATGCGAGGCCCCGCGCCCCCGATTTCTACGAGGATCCGATCCGCGCCCGGGCGCTGGGCGCCCATCAGAACGGCATCGAGGCCTTTCCGTTTTTCGCGGTCGCGGTGCTGCTGGCCGAGTTTCGCCTCGGGCCGCAACATTTGATCGACGAACTGGCGGTATTGTTCCTGACCGTGCGGATCGCCTACGTCTTCACTTATCTGGGCAACCGCCCGACGCTGCGCTCGATCCTGTGGTCCATCGGCTTTGCGATCAACATCGCGATTTTCTTTCTGCCGGCGGTCAAGGGGTATTTGCCGGGGTAGCGCCATACGCAAATCTCTCGTCGTCCCGGCCTTGAGCCGGGACCCATAACCCCGGTCATCTGTTGTTGAAAAAAGCCATCGACCATCGTGCGCAACCATCTCTGCCGCGGCGTATGGGTCCCGGCTCAAGGCCGGGACGACGGCGGTGTTTGTAGCTGCACCGTCATCCAAACGCAGTTTTGCATTCTCGCGACGCATTGCGCCCGAGCTTTGCCAGAAATTTCCTTGCCCTCGAAATAAGAGGGCGCAGGGAAGACCGGGTGCGCGCTGCACCCGCGGTCCCGTGTGCGGTTAGCACTAAGTAGGCTGCACACGAGCATACAGGGCAGCGGAGAACACCCGGCCTTCCCTGCGCAATGGCTTTACGGCTTATGCCGTG
>NZ_JAFCLY010000094.1:0-4324 GCF_018130185.1 Bradyrhizobium sp. AUGA SZCCT0182
GCCAATGCCGTAATCAGGTCCGGACAGCCTTGGAAAGGCGCTAACGCCTCTTGACAGCTAACACGGTAGATCCCGGCGTTCGCCGGGACGACAGCGGTGTGTAGCCGCGACAGTAATCACATCGGCCGGTACGTCCGGACGTTCGACGGCACGTTGACGCCGAGCTTGATCTGGCCGACCGAGCGGATGATGTCGTCGCCGAGCAGCTGCGCGAAGCAGGCGTAGCCCCAGTCGCTCATGTGCAGACCGTCGGCGATGACGAAATTGTCCATCGGGATCGCCTGCTTCTCGTGCCAGTCGCGCATCACCTCGAAGCGCGGGAAGATGCCGACCTTGCGCAGTTCGGCGACCTTGTTGAGCAGGTTGATCATCTTGCCCGCGCTCTCCGCGCGTTCGTTGACGCGCGGCGAATATTGCGGATCGATCAGCACCAGATCGGCGCCGGTCGCCTGAATGCGCGCGACACCGTCTTCCACCAGCTTGATGGTCTCAGCCGGATCGAGATTGCGCAGCACGGCATTGGTGCCGACCTGCCAGATCACCAGGTCCGGATGCATGTCGATGACCGAGGTCTGCAGCCGCTTCATCATTTCAGGCGCGTCCTCGCCGCCCTGGCCGCGATTGATCACGGTGATGTCGGCGGTCGGATATTGCCGGTGCAGCTGCGCTGCGAGGCGGTTGGGATAGTTGAACTCCGGCGAGGTCGCGCCGAAGCCCGCGGTCGACGACGATCCGAACGCGATGATCACCACCGGCTCGCCCGCGGCCAGCTTGCCCGCGACACGCGGCAGCGATCCCATCTTTTTGGCGCCACCCTTCGGCGGCAGGCAGGGAACACGGCTGAAAATGTCGGCGGCCGATTTCGCGACCTCCTTGGCCTTGTCGATCGCCTTGCCGGTAACGCTCCTTTGCGCCGCCGGACCGGACGGCTCGGCGGCCGCCACGCTGCCCGCACCCGTGGTCGGCGCCGCCGGCGGTTTGGCGGCTTCAGTTTTGGCCGTGTCGGACAGCGTCGCCTGCTGGGCGGTCTGGGTCGCCTGCGCCTGCACCGGCAAAACGGACGCCGGCATCATCAGCACCGTCGCCGCGATGGCGAACGCTGCCAGCGATGTCGACGGCAAAAAAGGGCAGTAACGACTCATTTACGCTAGTTCCTCAATTCTGCTGGGCCGGGTTCACATGCGCCGCGTCGATCACGAATTTCGACAGCGCGCGGCCGAGGCAATCGTGCACCCGCTTGGCAAGGTCAGGGCCATGCGACGTGCTGGACAGGTCGAAGTCTCCCGCGTCGCTCCAGTGCCGCATCATGGAGAAGCGGTCGAACAGGGGAACGTCGTGCTGCTGCGCCACCACGCGCATATTATCCAGGTAGGGCGGCGCGGAAATCATCGTTTCAGTGCGCGGGCTGTATTGCAGATTCATCAGGATCACGTCGGCCCCCGCCTTCTGCAACGCAGCCACACCCTCTTCAACACCGGCGCGGAAATCATCGGGATCGATCGATCGGATAGCATCGTAGGTGCCGGTCTGCCAGATAACCAAAGTAGGCTTTCTTACTTCCACGAGCTTAACAAGTCCGCCAGCGACCTCTTCGGCCGTCTTCTTGACCTGTAGTTCTACGGATACGTTCACCGCGACCTTCGGAAGCGCCTCCTTCAACATGACCTGCAGCCGGCCAGGATAGGCGCTGGCTTCGGACGCCGCGATGGTCGACGACCGGCTGCCCACCACCAGAATCTCCAGCCGGCGGTCGCCGGCAATGGCCGTCTCGACCTTAGGCAACTTACTCTCGGACGTCAGCAGATAGGCCGGAACCTCGCAATTGGCAGGGGCATCCTCGGCGCGCACGGGAGCCACGGCCAGCAAGCCGGCAATCAAGGTCAGCCCCAGGATCATCACCGGGTTGGACTTCATCAGCCCCCTCCCGCCATATCGGCGTTGCCAACAGCGCCCTTTTTCTTCGAGGCATTCTTGTCGGCGGAATGCTTGTACCACGAAATGACCCACGCCATGCCGGACATGATGAGTACCCCGACGACGCTGATCAGGAAATGCAGGCCCGCTCCACCGGAGATTTCGGCCAGCACGAAATGCCCCGCGAAGGCGAGGAAGACGCCGAGGCAGAATATCTCAAGCGAATGCTGCCCGCACAGGATCAATGGTCGCAGCCAGGGTGATTTCAGCCCCGGCCAGTCCTTGTGCAGGAAGCGCACGGTGAGCGCCGCCAGCGCCAGGAAGTGCGCGAACCGCAGCACATCCAGGTCGGTCTTGGTGATCGGGTACATCCACTGCTCGATCAGCTTCGGCATGAAGCGGCTCAGTTGCGGGATGTGCCAGGTCAGCGTGACGAAGAAGGCGGCCAGCAGATAGGCAATGCAGATCCACATCGTGATCCGCGAGGAGAGGATCGCCGACATCCGCTCGGCGCCGCCGAGCGCGCACCAGGCGCCGAACACGAACAGCAATTGCCATGCGAACGGATTGAAGGCCCAGAATCCGTTCGGATAGGCCGACAGGTACAGATCGAAGTGCCAGGTCGCCGCGTAGAGCGCCACCGACAGCGCCAGCGAGACGTCGGGCCGCCACTTCATCAGCCACAGGATGAGGGGCAGGAACAGCATCAGCACGATATAGAGCGGCAGCACGTCCATGTTGACGGGACGGAATCGCAGCAGCAGCGCCTGGATGATCGTGACATCCGGCTGCTTGAGGAAATCCATGATCCCCATTTCTTCCGAATACAGCGGGTTGTTGAAATTGGTGGCGACGTAGGAAATCTCCGCCAGGAAGATCGTGAACAGGAACACATGCGCCACGTAGATCTGCCAGACCCGCCGCATGATGCGGGCGGTGGCGATCACGAAGCCGGATTCCAGCATGGCGCGGCCATAGACGAACGCCGCGGTATAGCCGGAGATGAAGATGAAGATCTCGGTGGCGTCGGAAAAGCCGTAATTGCGGATCGTGAACCAGGTCAGGATGTTCGCCGGCAAATGATCGATGAAGATCAGCCACAGCGCCAGCCCGCGAAACAGATCGAGCCGCAATTCGCGCTCGCCGGCCGCCGGCAGCGTGATCGCCGGCGCGGAGGTTACCGCGGCGTTACTCACGGATGGTCCGGTAATTTGATCGGCAATGGACGACATCGGGCACCGTTTTGGCAGCGAATCTGACGCAAATTGCACGGCACGAGGGCACAATATCGGCCCCCCAAGCACGCAAGACAAGCCAGATACGGCGATCCGGACCGCGCGGGTGCGCCTTAGGGCGAAACTGTGTTGAAACAAGGATGGAATAGCATGGACGCCCCGCCCCTGCCGGCCGGCCCCGCGATTGGTTCCATCGGCTTTCTTGGCTATGATGCGGCACAGGATTCTGGAAGCTTTTATTCATGTACCGCGCCGTCACCCGTCAGATCGAAGTCACCGTCGAACCGAACTTCATGCCGGACCACCCGTCGGTCGCGAAGGGCCAGTATTTCTGGTCCTACACCATCGTCATCACCAATTCCGGCAATGAGACCGTGCAGCTGCGGACGCGGCACTGGATCATCACCGACGCCACCGGCCGCAAGCAGGAAGTCCGCGGCGAAGGCGTGGTCGGCGAGCAGCCGGTGCTGGCCCCCGGCGAACGCTTCGAATACACCTCCGGCGTGCCGCTCCCGACCGCGTCCGGCTTCATGACCGGGCGCTATCAGATGGTCAACGAAAGCGGCGAGAAATTCGAGATCGACGTGCCGACGTTTTCGCTGGATAGCCCGGATAACAAGCGGGTGTTGAATTAGGGGCGAAGGCATTCGGCGCTGGCTCCCTCGTCGTCCCGGCGAACGCCGGGACCCATACGCCGCGGCAGTCATTGTTTGCGGAAGGTCGCTAACGCCAGCGCTCTAACCGATGGGCCGCGGCGTATGGGTCCCGGCTCAAGGCCGGGACGACAGCGGTTCTTGTTGTTGCACTGTACTGAACACACTTTCGCGATCTCGCGACGCATTGCGCCCGAGCTTTGCCAGAAACTTCCGTGCCCTCTCATCAAGAGGGCGCAGGGAAGACCGGGTGCGCGCTGCACCCGCGGTCCCGTGTGCGGTTTGCACTAAGTAGGCTGCACACGAGCATACAGGGCAGCGGAGAACACCCGGCCTTCCCTGCGCAATGGCTTTACGGCTTATGCCGTGCTCTCCCCGGAGACGAGTTCTTGGTTGACTCCGTCACCGCCGGTTCAGCTCACGCTTAGCCGACGGCTTGACGCCAGCAACGGGCGCCAGGACCACACGGTTTTGCCGTACGCTTATCCACGCCGTCGTCGAGGCGTAAACCAGCGTCCACCG
>NZ_JAFCLY010000095.1:0-4081 GCF_018130185.1 Bradyrhizobium sp. AUGA SZCCT0182
CGATCGAACAGGCACGGTCGTTCCTGAAGAAGGGGACCGCTTTGGCCTATTACGAAGAAATCCTGCTGGGCGCCCTGAGATTGGCTGAGGCCGATGCCGCCCAGGGCCGGCTTGACGACGTCAGGCTCGAGAATATCCACGAGACGGTTTCCGAAATCATCGAGGATATCGCCGCGCACGAGACCGCTGAGGGGAGCGCTAGTGCGGAAGCGCCCGCCAGGAAGGGGAAGATCGTCAACATCGACGCGCGCAAGCTGGGCAAGCCGGTTTTCTGCATACCCGGACTGGGTCGGCTCGACGATTGCGCCGCGCTGATTGTCGCAGATGCGTTGAAACGTGAAGGATTCAACGCCCGTGTTTCCGGTGCCGATACCGAGATTGACGCCGGCAACGCAGAGACGATCTGCGTCTGTTTTCTGGAGGAGGTATCGGAGGCGAGGTCGTCGTTCACGGTTCGCAAGTTCTCCCGACGGGCAGCTTCGGCCAGGATCATCGTTTGCCGGTTGGGAAATTTCGAAGCGGACAAGGAGCAGCGGAGTGATGATGTAGCGCCGCAGTCGCTCGCGACCGTGATCGCCGCCGTAGCCAAGAGTGCCAGCGTCAAAACGCGTCGGGAACAATAGGCAATGTCCGAGAGTTCAGGTTTGGCACAGCAAGGAATCAAGGTCATGCAACAGACGGCCAATCGATCGCTCCGAGAGCTACAGCGCGAGACCGAACAGACGCGCGAAGGTCTGACCCAAACGGTAGATCAGCTCAAAGCGAGCGTAACCGACACCGCGAGCGAAATTCGCCAGCGCATCAGTCCCGAAAACATAAAGGCGGAGGTCACGAGCTACGTCCGCTCCAAAGGCGAAAGCATGTTGGAGGACATAACGGCGGCCGCGCGCCGCAACCCGATGCAGGCGGTGGCCGTGGGCGCAAGCCTCGCCTATCCGCTTTTCAGGTTCGCAAGGGCTATTCCCTTGCCCGTGCTGATGGTTGGCGCGGGAATCTTTTTCGCCGGCACAAAGAGCGGCCAATCGATCACCCAAAAAGCCTCCGACATGGCCTCCGATCTCTCGGACGAACTCGGCCGGCGTGGCCAGGATATGTCGGCACAGGTTGGAGAGGCTGTCAGCTCGGCAACGGGTGCGGTTTCGGATGCCGCCGGACGCGTTAGCGACGTGCTGTCCGCGGGCGCGGACCAGGTTCGCCGCACCGCAACGTCCTCGACGCCAGAGCTCAGTCTGGCAGACCGGCTAAGGGACTCGGCCGCCTCGGCAGGCGACGCGATCAATACGAGTGTCTCCGATATGAAAGACAGTGCGTCTGAAGTGGCTGGTTCCGCGATGGATTCGTCGCGTGATATCGCCGCTGGTGCAGCCGCCGCCACGCGAAGCGCCGCCTCGTCGGCGGCGAATGCGGGGCTGGAAGCGGCCCGGGATGTTCGGGACAGGGCAGCGGATTATTCCAATCGCGCCGGAAAGACCATGTTGGATACGATCCAGCAGAATCCACTTCTGGTCGCCGGCGTGGGCCTGTTGGTCGGAGGTCTGATTGCGAGTGCGCTTCCCAAGAGTGAGTTGGAGGAAGATCTCGTCGGAGACGCAGCCGCGGCCGCCAGAAGGCGGGCGAGCGAGGCGGCTTCCAAAGGCTTCGACGCTGCCAAGGGCTTAGCGGGCGAAATTTTTGAAAACGTGGCGCGGCAGGCCGGCGCGGAAGGCCTGACCCCGGACAAGCTGGACGAGTCGGCAAGCGAGATCCTGCAACGCGTCAGGCGCGTGGCGGAAAGCGCTGTCACGACCGCGTTCGATCCGGACAAGACACCCCATTCACATACCGGCGGAGGAAACTGACATGGCTGACCTCATTGGAACTGCACATCAAGGCACGTCGTCTTCCGGCCAGGACTCCGCAAGAGCGAAGTTTGACGACGCGGTTGCGTCAACGAAAAGTTTGAGCGAGCAGGCCATGTCGGCTGGCCGAGACCTCACCGACAAGGCGAAGGATCTTGCTGAAAGCTCGACCGACGCCATCAAGGGCCAAGCCTCCGATCTCGTCGATGCGGCCAAGGATGTTGCATCTCAGGCTACCGACAAGCTCAAGGACGCGGTCAACAGTCAAAAATCGTCCGGCGCGGAATACGTCGGCAACCTGGCGGATACAATGCGGCGCGCGGCACGGGAGTTCGATACGGATCTCCCGCTCGCGGGCACCTACATCCGGAAGGCGGCCTCCCAGATCGAGGGAGTTTCTGATCACATCCGCAACGGCAACCTGAACGACGTGGTCCGGAAAGCGCAATCCTTTGCGCGCCGTCAACCCACGGCCTTCCTTGGGTTGGCGGTCCTGGCGGGTTTTGGAGCCGTTCGGTTCCTCAAGAGCTCCTCCAGTGACGACGGCCCGAGTTCGCAAGCCCTGAGAACGGACAGCCGCTCCTCCGCAGCAGACAACCGAGGGTACCGCGATGACTTCTCGAACTGATCGTTCGATCCCGGAACTGTTCAGCGATGCGGTCGGTCAGCTTGCAAAGCTGATCGGAAACGAATTTGCGCTGGCTCGCGCCGAACTGTCCGAAAAGGCCGGGCAGGCCGGGAGAGCTGCCGCAATGATGGGTGCTGGGGCAGTCATCATGATTCCAGCGCTTGTCCTGCTGTTGTTTGCCGCGGCGGCTGCCCTCATACAAGGCGGTTTTTCGGAGCCCATCGCATATCTCGTCGCCGGTGGCGGCGCAGCGGCCTTATCGATCGCCCTCATCGTGGTGGGCCTTAACCGCCTGTCGGGCGATGCGCTTGCGCCCACTGTGCTGATTGAAGAAGTCGAGCGAGACAAAGCGGCAGCGAGGGAGATGGTTCGATGACCGACATTACTGAAAAAGGCTCGGACTTTATCAAGGACCTCGGCAACGCAGCGCGCCGTAATCCAATCTCTGCGGCCCTCATCGGAATGGGACTGGTCTGGCTGTTCGCCGGCAAATCCGGAGGTGCACCTGGCGATATTCTTCAGAAGACCGGCCTCGATCGCCTGCCGGACGCGGCAAGGAATGCGATGAGCGCCACACAAGACCGCGTTGTATCTGCTGCCGACACGCTCCGTGAGACCGGCAGCGACGGTATTGAAACCGCGACCCGCATGGCCTCGGAATACGCAAAGGCCCTGCCGGATTCTGCCGATGTTCTTGGCACGGTGCGGGGCAATCTGACCGATCTGTTCAAGGCACAGCCCCTGGCATTGGGCGCCATTGGATTGGCCATCGGCGCCGGCATCGCCGCGGCCTTGCCGAACACCGAGATCGAAAAATCATACCTTGGCGAAACCAGCGACACCCTGAAAAGCAAGGCTGCCGAAATCGCCGGCCAGCAGATCGACAAGGCGGCCACGGTTGCAGCCACCGTCGTCGAAACCGCGTCGGACGAAGCGCGCAGGCAGGGCCTCACGATCGATGACGCAAAGGCGGCGATGGACGCCCTTTCAGGCAAGGTCAGCCGCATGGTCGATGCGGCGGGAAAGAGCGCGTCGCAAAGCGCAACATGAACTGCAAGTGCGATCGTTAGTAAACGAGGAGAGAAAAATGAACGGTATAATTTATCTGGTTGGATTGGTCGTCGTCATCCTGGCCGTATTGTCGTTCTTCGGGCTGCGCTGACATGGTGAAACAGATTGAACCCGGCGCGACTCCCATGGGAGTCCCCCCGGGGTATTTGAACTGGACACCGGCGATCCTGGGTGCGCTGGTGGCAACCGCTCTGTCGTCGATCCTGTTGGCGTTCGGCGCGACCATCGGGTTGGGGATTTCGTCGACGGCGCCAACGTGGCGGGACGCGTCCGCCGCACTTTGGATCTTGTCGGGACTCTATCTCATTATCCAGGCCGCACTGAGTTTCGGCGTGGGAGGGTACATTGCGGGGCGAACGAGTGTCGCGCCGGCGGCTTTGGATGCTGACGAAATTGAACATCGCGACGGCTTGCATGGCCTCGCTGCCTGGGCGCTTGCCGTCGTTCTCGGGGTGGCGCTTGCGGCGTTGCTTGGAAGCGCGTCCCTGACACGGTCCAACAGCAACATGTCCTCGGCACGAACCAGCGCTGCAGAGCCGCTGTT
>NZ_JAFCLY010000096.1:0-3544 GCF_018130185.1 Bradyrhizobium sp. AUGA SZCCT0182
GCCCGCGACAAGGTCCCCGGCGCGATAAAGCTCGCCGATGCGTCTGCGTACTATCCGCAGGCCGCCATCATTGGCGGCTGGGCAGCAGCCAACGACTATTACGAACCGAACAAGGAAACTCTCGCTAAGTTGATCAGGGGCTGGGCCGACGCCAACGATTACATCATCGCGAACAGCAACGAAGCGATGGAGAAGCTGCAGAAGGGCCATTACAGCCAGACGCCGCTGGCCGACATCAACGAGTCCTTCAAGGCGCAGAAGATGTTCACTTCACGTGACTGGAAGCAGCTCTATTCGGACGGGACCGTCACCAACTGGCTACAGCAGACCACCGACTTCTTCATGGCGAACGCCAATATCAAGGACTTCACGCCAGCGAGCAAGTACTTCGATCCAAGCCTATATCTGAAGACAATCGTCTGATTGAGACGGAAGTCGTTCAGGAGTGACGTTAGAATACCACCGGCGACGATGTCGGCTTCGCGCCAGAAGCGGCCGGTCGCAAATTGATCAATTGGGATGTCTTCTTTTCACTCAGAAGCGGACATCGCTCACCAGATTAGCCATGTCCGAAAGGTGCCAATAGACGACATGGATTGCATCGACGAATGAAAGAGGCCGCCAACTGTAGGCGGCCTTACTTTCGTTTAAGCGGTTCTGGCAGCAGGGCTTCTAGTCGTAGTGTGGCGATCTCTCGGCCTTGCTCATCCGCTATGACGAACGCTTCGGGAACCTTGTCTTTGCCCGACTTGATCGCGTCGGCGAGAAGTTCACGGGCGGCTTGTTGTGCTTCGTGGAGGGCCGCCCACTTGTTTGGTAATTCAAGTCCCTCGTCGTCGGCCGCGAGTTGGCCCATCTTACGAAGATGAAAATAAAAGCGAGCCATGTGGCAACTCCGATTTTAGGAGCCCGCCCAATGAATCAATCGGATCGACAATCGATTGGTTCCTATATTGGCATGAGCAAAACATGCTCAACGATTAAGGAATTGCGAGACAAAGTGGCTCCGCACTATGGGAAAGAGCCGGTGCAACTGAGTGTACTTCCCCATGAACAAAGAAGCCGCCAACTGAGGCGGCCTTACTTCTTCGCAATTGGCTTCGTGCGCTTCACTTTAACTGCTCTATCTATGGCCGCTTGAGCAAGACCAAGCGCGATTTCCCGGCTTCTATGGTGCCGGTCTTTGGTTGCCGGCCGGGCAGGTAGACGATCCACCTCCAGCCATCCGGGCTGGTTGTGTGGACTATGCCATATTCGATGCCCTTTGTTCCATCGACGGTGTCGATACCGCCATGGAACTTATGCGCAGTGCACAAGTGAACATCAAATCAAATCAGGCCAAAATAGGCCACTGAGGGCCGATGAATTTCATGTTCGGAGAGTCCGCTATGGGACAGACCCCGCCGAAGTCAAGATTTTAGGATCGAGCCAAGATGGCTCCAGCGGGCCGCCCGCAAAGCCGGCCCTAGTTGCCAGCCAATGTTCGCGCCGTTGATCATCCCGATGAACAGGCGGTACGTTGCGTCTTGATTTAATTCGGGAACCGCGCAGTTCTTGCACGAGGGGCGCCATGTTGAATAACCGCTGGGGCGTTCTCACCGTTCTGTTCATTGTGCGTGCCACCATGGCTGTACAGTTTTCGAGCCTTGGTGCAGTGGCGCCGTTGTTTTCACGCGAACTTGGATTCAGCATTGCTGACGTCGGCATCCTGATCGGCCTTTACCACGCCCCCGGAATTGCACTGGCACTGCCCGGTGGCGCCTTCGGTCAGCGGTTCGGCGACAAGGCAACCGTACTCGGCGCGCTTGCCCTCATGCTCGCCGGTGGCGTGCTGATGGCATTGGCGCCGTCGTGGCCGCTGCAGATCACAGGCCGACTGGTCGCCGGCGCCGGCGCCGCGATAATGAGCGTCGTGCTGACGAAGATGTTGACAGATTGGTTCGCCGGAAAGGAAACCGCAACCGCAATGGCGATCTTTATCAATTCTTGGCCGGTTGGCATCGCGCTGTCGCTGTTGCTGCTGCCGCTGCTCGGCACACGCCTTGGCGTCAGCGCTGTGCACCTCGGCGTAGCCGCCTTCATCGGCAGCTGCATGCTGCTGCTCGGGGTCTGCTACCGCGCGCCACCGGATACTGTGCAGTCCCAACCTGCAAGTCGGCACCTCGGCCGTGCTGTCGTCATGGCGCTCGTCACGGCGGGACTGATCTGGGGCTTCTTCAACATTGGAGTCGCAATGATCTTTAGCTTCGGACCATCGATGCTAGTCGAGCAAGGATGGTCGATTGCGGCCGCAGGTTCGGCCATCAGCATAGTCTTATGGATCTCGGCCGTGACCGTTCCCCTCGGAGGCTTCCTTGCGGACCGATTCCGACGTCCGCAGCAAATTATCGTAGTCAGCTGTGTCGCCTTCGGTGCACTGTTACTGGCATTGCCGCGCAGCGGCGCAGTGATAGCGACCGTCATGGCGCTTGGCGCTATTTCCGGGCTGCCGGCAGGTCCAATCATGGGTCTGCTGGCGAAGGTGCTGCAGCCGGGAACACGTGCGATCGGCATGGGTCTATTCTTTACCGTCTTCTATGTCTGCATGATGCTCGGACCCGCCGCTGCGGGCGCGATCGGCAAATGGGCCGGTAGCGCAGCGTCTGCTCTTGATTTCGGCGCCGCTATGATCCTCGCCTGCCCGCTGCTTCTTTGGCTTGGCAATCGCATTCCGGCGTTCACAACCAAGCCTGCGTGACGTTTCGGGACGGACCGCGCGTCAACATTGCGCAGGCGGACTATTGCATTACCTCATCGGTATGTTGCGCATTGTCCGCTCTGGGTCAATCGCGTCGGTTTGGCGATGTCCGAGGCATTTCCGGTTTACCCCTCATAGCCGACGTTCGCTGCGAGGTTCGGCAGGTCCGAAAGGTGCCAAGGCAGCCCAGCATGCATCGGCTACTAGGCCGAATTATTTATTGAGTTTTAGGAAATCCGCGCCACAACCTTTGCATGAAAATGGCCATTGCAGCGCTCCTGCTCGGAGCATTCGTCGGTTTGTCCGCCGTCGTCGGAGGAGACCGTTGGTACCTGATAGGTTTTTCGTACGCGCTGCTCTGGCCCGCAATGTTCGCCTTTGCGATTCTCCCGGGCGTACTGGTTGGCTCCCGGTTGCGGAGTTGGCAATCGTGCGTCGTTCTGACTGAAATAGTTACCCTCGTTGCCACGACCATGCTTGAACGCCCCACCATTGGAAAGTTGCTTCCTTGGGGGACACTACTGGCTATGGTTCACCTCGCCCTTTTCCCGCCAGTCCTACTTGCGGGTCTCATAGGCTACTTCGGGAGCAAGCAACGGGAACATGGAGATCAAGAGCCTGTCTGAACCAATGTCCGCTATGGGCCAATCGCCCCACTTTGGTCGTCGGCAGACTACTTCCGGTTTTCCCGCGGAAGCAGACATCGTCAGGGCCGGTCGGCATGTCTCAAAAGTGCCAATTGCAGACGTCTACGAGGAAGGGAATCGACAACCACTCACATATAGCCGGGATCGCGCGGAACGTAAT
>NZ_JAFCLY010000097.1:0-3009 GCF_018130185.1 Bradyrhizobium sp. AUGA SZCCT0182
CAGAGGGCGCAGGGAATGCCGGATGCGCGCTGCACCCGCGGTCTCGTGTGCGATTGTGCATAAGAATGCTGCACACGAGCATACAGGGCAGCGGAGAACATCCGACATTCCCTGCGCAATGGCTTTACGGCTTATAACGCGCTCTCCCCGGTGAGACGGCCTCTATTGCCACCGTCGCCCCTCGAAAGCGTTAGCTCCCGAAAGACTTGACGCCGTTACGGGCGCCAGGACCACACGCTTTCGCCGTACGCCTTTGCCGCGACCGTCAATCGCAACATCAGCGTCCACCGCGACCCGCCCCTCGTTGTGACGATGGCCAACGCCCCTCTGAGTGGGACGGGATGGGTGAAGATATGCCGGTGATTTGGGTCGAAGGAAAGCAGAATATTTTTGATTTTCGGAAATTTTGCGCTTGACATGATTTCCGCAAATCGGAAGTGATGACTTGGATAAGGTTTACCGCCGAATTGTAGCTAAGTGATTGCTAGACCCTTGGATCGGGCGCGACTGTTGATGACCAGCATAACCCGCCTCTTTTGCCGGAAGGGAACGGCGGATTACGCCCTCGCTCAATCCGCGCTCAGCACTATGCCTGATGATAATTTGCGCCGCATACTGCGCGGACGCTCTTCGATCATAGCGACGGCGCCACTGACCGAACGAAGGTCATGGCCCGTCGCGTATCGGAGTACTCCGGAAGAGTGACTGCAGCTCGCTGACGAGCCGGGCTATGATGCCCATAAGTAGGATCGCGACTTAGGATGGAAGACAAAGTTTACTTCGCGCTGGTCGGCGTAGCCGGGCTGATCGGATCGTTTGTCACTGCAGCCTTCATGCCGTTGAGTGGGCGATAGGCAGTATCTCACCGCCTCTTCTCTCACTTATCTGCCTGACGGGCCCGGCCGAATGCGGTGCAGGTCTCTGCAGGGTCTTGGCTATAGATGCCACGGAGAAGTGCGGCGGTTGGCAAGAGCGGATGTACCTCTTGCCAATGCCTGGGCCCCGGAGCGATCCGGGGCCCTTTCGCCGTCCTGAAGCAATCACTCTGCGCTGTTGTGACTACGGGTATCGTTGCGTGGAGTTGCTTGATGAGTAAGACCATTTGGACGCTATCGATCGTTCCAAACGAGCACAATCGAGAAGTCTACCTGGTGGTCGATGACTTTGGCTCCCTCGGTCGAGCATGGCGGGGGAGTGGTGTCGGCGATACCGGCCTCGAAACGGTCGTGCGCGATCTGTTGGAGGGGCAATACTGCAACCCCGTCCGCGTTGCCGGTTTTAATGTCGCTGAGGGATGGTGCAGAGACGTTTCAGCAGAGGTCGCCCACGAGTTGCAGAAACGTTGCTCAGATCAGATGCGAGAACTGCCGAGCTTCCTGCAGGAGTTCGTCCACCGGCATGCCGGGAAAGCGACGGCCAGGTAGCGCCTGACTGGCAGTGCGTTGCCGACCAAACGAGTCCTAATCTTCCCACGTGCGCTGGCCGCACCGGCATTCGAACATGTGGACGATGCAGCCGGTGCGAGGATTCACTATCGTTCGAATCAGGGCCAACCGCTTCCCGCATGTGCTGCAGATTTTGTTGGTGTGGCTTTCCAAAACAGCCACCTCCTCACCGCGGATTAATTCCATAACCGCCTCCATGCCGAGTTCTGTTTTGAGGGGTCAGACCCTAAGTCAGGTCCCCGACATAGTACGAGCGGGCGCGAGCTATTCCAAATGAAATTCGCTGCTGCGACCCGTCCAAAAGGGTCAGCCTGCAAGACCTACCACTCCGCGCTATTCGACTGAACGCAGGGTCGCGCGAAGAGACGGAAACCAGCACAGCTTCATCTGGATCGGGAAAACGCAGCAACTGACCGCAATGAATTGTCGGCTAGCGGGCAGACAACGAAACCAGAAACGATTTCAATCGGTCCCCGCAGGCTGTGCAATCGCTCGATTGAACAGGTGGAAGGATGGCTCACCAAATCAACAGATTGGTTGTCGGCACTCGTTTCAAGGTGAATCAACTCGGATCAGTCCGGTGCCCGGCGCTGGCCGGCAAGACCGGGACCGTTACCGGAATTAGCTATCGCAACACGGGCGTTGCCGTGCTGTTCGATGGCACCAAGAGACCAACTTACCTGCACAGGGATTTTATCAGCTCCGTCCCCGATCATTCGTTGACGACAAACGAGGCGGGTTACGCCAACGCTAACCCGCCCCACGAGCTCAAGCGCAGCGATCGCCTGCATGCATAGCAAACCATCTCGTGGAAGCAAGACAGTGCCGCCGGTTACTGCGAGCGCGGAATCTCGATTGCGATGTGCGGGTCACCGCGCATATCGGCAATTGCTTTGGTCACCTCCGATCCAAACCGGAATATTTGAGCGGAGTAATACGTCCACAGCAGGATCACAATCAGGGCGCCCGCTGCGCCATTGCCCGAACTCGTCGCCAAGATACCAGCCGTTTGATCTTCCCACACCTCCGACATAGTTTTGATCTCGAACGCCTCGCCGTCGCGCGGTACGAGAATGGCCGACGGCGCAAGGATTAATCGGAGCCAGATCTCGCGTATCCGCGCCGTTCTGCCTCGGAGGTAAAATGGCATTTCGGACAGGTAAATTGAATCATCGGCCGAGACGACCAGGACGGCTTCACGATGTTCAAGGCCATCGGCCACGCGTTGCATTGTGGACAGGCGATCAATACGGCTTCGGGGGTGAGGTCGGGGGTTCTCATCCGATCCACCTCACCCCACCTCACCAGTTCACGCGGCTTCGCGTCGATAGGCTACTCCAGACCCGCGAGCGCCCATCCAATGCGGCATCGGCGCCCCGTCACGGTGGCGGCCGCCGATACCGGCCGATGCCCATGCGATGACAGCACCCAGCAACAGGGCCGCGGCGACGGAGAACGCGAGGATCACCGAACTCCGGCGAGATTTCGCTATCGCGGCCCGAGAATTTGCGATCACGCCATCGACCCGTTTTTCGGCTTCCGGCCCGGCAAGGCCGGTATTCGC
>NZ_JAFCLY010000098.1:0-2931 GCF_018130185.1 Bradyrhizobium sp. AUGA SZCCT0182
CAGGCGCTACTCGACATCGTTTGCAACCGATCAAGCAAGGGGCCGAGCGAAGTACCGACGCCCAGGGAAGGGCCGAAATCCGACCATGAATGGTCCGACTTCTCCGACAGATACGGTGAGTGGTCGAGAGGCGCGAGTAGCAGTAGATGGCGCAACTTCAATACGGCGATGCTGGGGGTTTTGTCGGCGTGGGTTCCCCCGCTGTTGCCCAAGGCGAAGGCCAAGTATGGTGGCTACCGTCTCACCTCAAAGGACCTCGGCCGTGATCTTCAGGAAGACCTGGCGATCATGCCGAGCGGCATCCGTGATCACGGTGCAGGGGTAGGATATACAGGCATTGACCTTGTGATGAAATACCTCCCGACAGCGGACTTCGACGCGGCCGTTGCGTGGCTAACCGAGAAGACCGGCATCGAGGTCGGCGATGGTGGAGAAACTAAGGATATCGACAAAAATGACGGCGTGACGCTCAAGGACTTCTATGCGTATATGCCGACTCATCGCTACATCTTCGCACCGACTGGCGAGATGTGGCCTGCATGCAGCGTGAATGAGCGCGTGCCGCCGGTTCTGCTCAGCAAGACCGATGAAGAATGCCGCATGAAAGCCAGCCAATGGCTCGATAAGTATCAGGCAGTTGAGCAGATGACGTGGTCTCCCGGCCTGCCGATGACGATTGCTGACCGACTGATATCGGATGGAGGTTGGATCGAGCGCAAGGGCGTCACCACGTTTAACTTATACTGCCCGCCGACCATTATCCACGGCAACTCCGCCGCCGCCGACCGCTGGGTTGACCTAGTGCATAGAATCTACCCCGAAGACGCGGGCCATATCATCACATTTGCTGCGCAGCGCGTGCAGCATCCCGAAGTTAAAATCAATCACGGTCTGGTTCTTGGCGGTGCTCCAGGAATCGGCAAGGACACTATCCTGGAGCCGCTAAAGCATGGTGTCGGCCCGTGGAATTTCAAGGAGATTTCGCCGCCGGACATCATGTCGCCCCACAACGATTTCATGCGGTGCACCGTTCTTCGCATTTCGGAGGCCCACGATCTAGGAGAGGTCAATCGCTTCACTTTTTACGACCGACTGAAGACGATGCAGGCAACGCCGCCTGACGTGACGCGTATCAACGCCAAATATGTGCCACAATACTACGCGCTGAATGTCGCCGGAATTATTCTCACCACGAACTACCGCTTCGATGGCATCTACCTCCCGGCAGACGACCGCCGCACCTACGTGGCCTGGTCGGATACCCAGCAGGCGGATTTTGCCAGCGGGTTCTGGTCCTCCCTATGGGACTGGTATCACGCAGGCGGCCTTGAGAACGTCGTGGCCTATCTTGCCGAGATGGACATTTCGCACTTCGACCCGAAGGCTCCCCCGAAAAAGACCCATGCGTTCTGGCAAATTGTTGGTGCCGGTGCTGCGCCGGAAGATTCTGAAATGGCAGATATTTTGGACAGATTAGGCACTGCGGAGGGCGCGCGTGATGCCGAGGGCAAACCGTGCGGCCCGGCCGTGACAACCCAAGCTAAGGTCGAGGCTCTAGCTAACACTGGGAATTTCCACGAATGGCTAACCGACCGCAAGAACCGCCGCGTGATCCCCCACAGGTTCGAGAAGTGCGGATACGTCCCAGTGCGCAATGAGGACGCCAAGGACGGCCTCTGGGTGATAGGAGGAAAGCGGCAAACCGTTTATGGGCGCTCGGACCTCCCGCTCAGCGAGAGGGTAG
Source organism: Bradyrhizobium sp. AUGA SZCCT0182 (assembly GCF_018130185.1). NCBI lineage: Bacteria > Pseudomonadati > Pseudomonadota > Alphaproteobacteria > Hyphomicrobiales > Nitrobacteraceae > Bradyrhizobium > Bradyrhizobium sp. AUGA SZCCT0182. Next base: position 1,745 of record NZ_JAFCLY010000098.1, read on the forward strand.
TGGCAGCCAGAAGGCTGAGCAACGCCGGGAATCGCTGAAATAGGTGGAGTCGATGAAAATCCTATTGTTTCCCACGCTATCTCTCCCCAACCCCTATAACATCTCTGACTTTTTTCATGTTGCGGATGGGGTGGGGGTGTCGGGGTAACAATAGGGAGATCACCTATTTCACCTACTTCACCGAGAACGGCGCGAGCCCTGCCCTGCACTACGCCAGCTTCTTGCAACGCATGCAGTCCATCATCGAACTAGCATCACTCGGCAATCGGAGACGACGCGTCCGCAAGCAGCAACATCTCAGGATCGTTGATCGTCGCCAAGTACAGGGATGCCGCCTGATCTACACTCGTACCGTCTTCAATGAGTAGGCTTCGATCCACCTTGATCTTGGCATTGACGCTGACGGCGCTGAGGTGGGGGTGGAGAAAGGGAGCCGCGTCGACCGCGCAGCGCTGGGCCTTCTCCTTGAATGCGCCCAGTTCCTTCATCGCGCTGATCAACTGTTCGGGCGTCTTATTATGCTCAGCAAGGCCCTTGAGAAGCTCGGCCAATATCGTTTCGGCCTCGGAGTGATAGAAGCGCATGTTCTGGAGCATGACCTCAAGCGGGGTGATTCCGGCGGCTAACGCCTCGTCTGCGATGTTCCGCAGAGCTGCCGTCCTGGCGTTGATGCCTCCCTTTTTTCTACCGGCATTTGGCTGATAGCCACCAAACGTACCCATCTCAGGTTTTCCTAGATTGGTCTTTCTTCAGGACGTTGAACCCATGCGGTGTCGCATCGGTAGCATCACTGGTCGGCAAGCGGGTATAGCCGCCGCACTTTAGCTTAATTCTCGCGTATCTAACAGGGACCGCTTCCAGTTAAGTATTCGACCACCTCGTCGACGAGCGCAGGCAGGCCTGCGGGCATTCATGGGGCAAAACGCTACACTGTTGCCGAAGTCCAACTTCCGAAAGCGGACTCCACCCGGACATCACGCCATATCTGAAAGGTACCAATAGACGACATCGCCAAGGTGGCTGAGAGTTGACGATCACTGAGCTTGACCGAGGCGCATATCGATTTCCGCTCGTAGCAAGTTGAAATCGATGGGCTTGGTCAGCAAACCGGTCGCGCCGCCTTCCATCGCCTTCCGTCTGGTCTCGGGATCGCCATAGGCAGTGATCATGATGATGGGGACGTCGGG
>NZ_JAFCLY010000099.1:0-1942 GCF_018130185.1 Bradyrhizobium sp. AUGA SZCCT0182
TCGGCGCCGAATTCGCTCGATGCCAGCGCGATCAATGTTCCGGCACAGATGGCCAAAATAGCGGTGATTTTGAGAGTGATCATTTTGAAAATCCCCGTCATTGGGGCGAGACCATTCCCGCCAGCCAGTAATCGGGGAAATACGCGGGGATCAGGTTGGCGTATGTGATTTATAGCACGCATGGCTCTGCGCGGATTTGAACCGTGCACGCAGTTGGACCGACGTTCACGGTCGGAGAACTTCGGTCACCCGAGCAGGATCTGCGTAATTTTACTCCGACACCAAGCACGGCGGATTTGGGACACGTACAGTTTCTGTTCTGATTTTCAAAACAGGCCACTAACAAGCGCGGGGGTTGGGATGCAGGGTTCGAACGCGGCGCTACGCATCGGTCTTTAGCGAGGGCCCGGACAATACTCAGACGCGGCACTAATGCGGAAACCAGCCTTAACGTTCCATGATGCGCAGCCGCTAATCCCACGAGAAGTGAGCGATCCGGCATTATTCTTTAACCATCCACCCATATCGTTTTTAACAATTGCGGAATGCCCCCCAAGGCCCCGCGAGAATCGCGTAAGAGGCCCGCTGGCGGGCAAGAGCCAGCGGGCCTCTCGTCTCATGGCGGAGCACGCAGATGGCAGAGCAGCGATCACATCGCCGGGTCGTGTTTGAGCGTGGCCAACCTGCGTACATGATGGCCATCGACGGCACTTGGCGGCGTACCTGCGTGATGGAAGACGCGTCGGACGGCGGCGCAAAGCTGACGGTCGAGGGTCCCCTCGAAGGGCTCCAGCTAAACGAATTTTTCCTGCTGCTTTCCTCGACTGGGCTTGCCTATCGCCGCTGCGGATTAGCTTGGGTCAATGGTGACCAATTGGGCGTCACTTTCTTGAAGCGGAGCAACGTGAAGCGAAACGCCCAGACCAAGCCAAAAAGTGAGGCGCCCGCCTAGTCGCCGCTGACCTATGTCGGCCTGTGTAATCCTTTGTCCATTCGCCAGATGGGGCGACGGACCTGCCGTCGCTAGCTTCAGCACTCCACGTCAAGGCTGAATAACAGCCGCCGGTTCACCCCGGCGGTTTTATTACAAGCTCGGTAACGAGGTCGTGTGTGATGCGATATTTACGTCCAACCCAAGTGGCGTTGGCAGATAGCACCGTATTATTATCCTGGGAGGGAAGCCGGAGAGGATCGTGGAGATCAACGCATGACCGACGATTTCAGGGATTGGAGTAAGCTCACAGATAAAGAAAAAAGTGACCAACTCAACGCTGACCTGGAGCGATTGCGATCCGGCAAGGGGCCCGATATTCGCCAAGACGGTAAGCAGGTGGAGCCGCCATTCGCCCTTCGTGTGGCAGGCAGATTGGGGCAGATGCTTGCTGCCGGCGGCGAGACCGCGGAAACGCTCAAGACGCTTATGGCATCAGGAATGACGGCGGATCACGCTAAACTGCTGATGCAAACCGCGCTCCACAACTGCATGGTGGAATCTGATAACGGCGCGCCGGATCGGTGGCTGGCGGTCATGTCAGCGCTGCGTGATGGGCGGACTCTTGAAGAGCTGTTTCCTTACGCGCTCTATACTAAGGACGACGGGCCTTCTCACTAGTGGCCGGTGTGTTCGGGAAAATCATGGCCAGCATCGTTTGCCCCTGTATTTTCTTGTGGCCCCCACGGTGGCCCGGGACTAACGAGTTCGCGGGAATATTGGTCTTAGCGCCAGTAAGTGATTGTTTTCATTGGTGAGCGCGGAGGGACTCGAACCCTCGACCCCATGATTAAAAGTCACGTGCTCATAGCTCGAAGGACCGCTGTTGGCGCAAAGCGGCCGGTCAGAGGAAGTCATGCTCCTGGGGGTAGAACGGACATGCCGCACCGGCGGATTGAGGTCTCAGTTTGACCCATCTGAGACATTGGCTATCATCGGCTGTCGCGCCAC